>JAESQH010000069.1 GCA_016765235.1 Paracoccaceae bacterium | reverse complement strand
GGAAACACACTGATTACGGCGCAAGGATCGCTCGCGTAATCAGCAGAAATCAGGTCGCGAAGAATACCGCAACCGCCGAGCGGTTGGCGAGACCCCTCCTGGGCGGGAGACTTATTTTGCGTTTGGAAAAAACAGTTGTTGGCCGTTGCGGGTATAAGCGCCAATCAACGCCTGCCCGCGGGGGCCGAGCATCCAGTTGACGAATTTTGTCGCCCCTTCAACGTTTACGTGTGGGTATTTCGCAGGGTTTAGCGCGATGATGCCGTACTGGTTGAACAAGGTGTCACCCCCTTCAAACACTATCCGCGCATCTTGTTTTGCTCCGTATGCGATCCATGTGGCACGGTCGGTTAGCGTGTAGGCTTGCATCTCGATCGCCATGCGCAAGGTTGCGCCCATTCCAGCGCCTGTTTCGCGGTACCAGTCCGAGGGCGCCGGGTTAACGCCCACAGTGCCCCATAATTCACGCTCTTTCTTATGGGTGCCGGAATCATCCCCGCGAGATACGAATATGGCCTCCCCTTCCGACAATATCCTCAACGCTTCTGATAAATCTGGTAAGCTTTCCAGTTGGATCGGATCCGCACGCGGGCCGACAATTACAAACTCATTGTACATTAAATCAAAACGCTGAGTGCCGTTGCCGGACGAAACGAATTCCAGTTCTGCGGATTTTGCATGGACAAGCAGAACATCCGCATCGCCATTTACGGCATTGCGAATGGCTTGACCGGTGCCAACGGCGACAACACGAACCTCGATCCCTGTTTCGGCTGTGAAAATCGGTAGAAGGTAGTCGTAAAGGCCGGAATTCTGTGTCGAGGTTGTCGATTGCAAAAGAATGTAGTCCTGCGCTGCGCTGACTTGAATACCAGACACCACAAATAATATAATCGGCAGAAGAATTTTGGTCAGGCGGATCATGACACCCCGTTGCGGTAGTTTCATCCAATCCTATAGTGGCATCATCGGTGTGATAAAAGTCCATTTGCGGCGCAGTAGCCCTTAATTCGACAGTCCAACCATCTTGCAAACGGGTTTTGCTTGTCGGGGCCGACTCGTGGCACTAAAACAATCACGAAACGGCAATGAAAGACCAACAATGCGCATATTGATCACGAATGATGACGGCATCACCGCACCGGGTTTGGAAGTAATCGAGGCCATCGCTGCTGATTTGGCTGGTCCGGATGGCGAAGTATGGGTCGTAGCCCCTGCGTTCGAGCAATCCGGCGTATCACATTGTATATCCTATATCCGTCCGATGATGCTGCAAAAAATGGGCGAGCGGCGGTATGCCGTTGAAGGTTCCCCCGCCGATTGCATATTGGCTGGTCTGTTTGAAGTACTGAAAGACAATCCACCGGATTTGATCCTGTCAGGCGTTAATCGCGGCCATAACGTGGCTGAAGATACGCTTTATTCCGGCACAATCGGTGGCGCTATCGAGGCCGCGTTGCATGGATTCAAAGCTATCGCCATGTCGCAGTATTACAGCCGTGACAATGCCGTATTGGACGACCCGTTCGAGGCCGCACGTGTGCACGGTGCGGATATTTGCCGCCGCTTGCTGGCCGATGCTAAATGGCACGATCAGCCGTACGGCGTGTTTTACAACGTCAATTTCCCCGCCGTCCCTGCGGATCAAACCAAAGGTGTCAAGGCGACGGTTCAGGGGCAGCGACCAATTGGTGCGTTTGGCGTGGAACCCCATGTGGCCCCTAATGGGCGGCGATATCTGTGGATTTCGGCCAACCCCGAAAATTCAAGTGCGGCCAAGGGATCAGACGCGCGGGAAGCCGCCGAAAACTGGATAACCGTCACACCACTGCGGGCCGATTTAACGGCGCACGATGTGCTGTCTGACCTCTCAGAGTTGTTTTAAGCCATGAACCTGACCGAAAAACGCATGCAGTTTATCTTGACGCTTCGCAGCAAAGGGGTCTCGGATCCGGCAGTTTTGGCGGCAATGGAAAGTACCCCGCGCGATGCGTTTCTGGAAGGGATTTTCAAGGAACGCGCTTATGAGGATCGGCCGTTGCCAATTGGACGGGGGCAAACGATTAGCCAGCCATCCATCGTGGCACAAATGACCGAGGCATTAGAATTAAATAGTCGTTGTAAGGTGTTAGAGGTCGGCACAGGATCTGGTTATCAGGCTGCAATCTTGTCCAAGCTCGTACGGCGCGTTTATACAGTAGAGCGCCACCGCCCCTTGGCGCGGGCCGCGCGCACGTTGTTTCAAGAACTGGATATAAGCAATATCACCGTCGTGACTGGCGATGGCTCGCTTGGTTTACCCGAGCAGGCACCGTTTGACCGCATCCTTCTGACAGCCGCAGCCGAGGACCCGCCAGCCAACTTGCTGGCGCAGCTAAAACCCGGTGGAATCATGGTTTTACCGGTCGGGCAGACGGACACTGTGCAAGCGATGATAAAGGTGGTAAAAACCGATAACGGCTTGGAATATACCGAGCTTGGAGAGGTCCGGTTCGTCCCGTTACTTGCAGGGGTGGCAAAGGACACAGAACATTGAGTAACGCCTGCAATTTCGGGCAACGAGCATAGGTAAAGTTATGAAATACATTAGTAAACGCACCCGGATTGCCGCGCTTCTGCTGGCAACGGGTTTTCTTTCCGCCTGCCAAGGGATTGATATCCCGCAGTTTCGCGTCCCCGATCTAGGGTTTAGCGCCTCTGCCGGACCGGTTATTGATCGCCCGCTGCCTGACAGTCGCGGCGTGATCACGTATGAAACCTATCAAGTCGTGGTCGCCCGCACTAATGATACTGTTTCTTCAATGGCGCAGCGCATCGGCATGCCTCCTGAAGATCTAGCGCGCCACAATGGCCTTTCAATCGGCTATGCCCCACGTCTCGGCGAAGTTCTGGCATTGCCTCGCAATGTTGGCGGTTCAGTCGTTGGCAGCCCGTCCGGTTGGACGCCAGATTTGGCGATAACTGCGATTGATACGGCGACAGGTGGGTCTATTCAGGTGACCGAACCATCGCTTGGCCGCCCTGATGAACCGCTCCGTCACCGCGTTGAATCTGGCGACTCGGCCTATTCCATCGCGCGTCTTTATAATGTTTCCGTAACTGCATTGGCATCGTGGAATGGTCTTGGACCGGACCTAGGTGTTCGCATCGGACAAGAGCTGATTATTCCAGTCCCTGACACCTCGCGCACAACAGCCGCGCCTGTCGCGCCTGCTGCTACGCCAATTCCGTCGCCTACGCCTACACCGACACCAACCCCTCTACCGGTTGCGTCTGTTGCGCCGGCGTCTTCGGCCACGGGTTTTGTGACGCCAGTCGATGGTACTATTTCACGCCCCTACAACCAGCAAGCTGGACGTGACAAGAACGACGGTATCGATTACGCGGTCGCTGCCGGATCAGACGTACGTGTGGCTGCCGACGGTGTTGTCGCCCTTGTGTCCACCTCTACAGGCGGTTTGGGCACGATTGTTCTAGTCCGCCACGCAAACGACATCCTGACGATCTATGGCCGCGTCGACAAAGTCACCGTTGCCAAAGGTGATACCGTTCGGCGTGGTCAGGTCATCGGAGTGGTTGCCGAAGGCGATCCTGCCACGATGCACTTCGAGGTCCGTAAGGGCACTGACAGCGTCGATCCGGCTCCTTACTTACGCTAAATATGTAATCCCGCCGTTCGCTTTACCGATCGGCGGGATTGGCTCCCATTTCAATAAATGATAGCTGAGCGTCTCTGCACGATTCGTGCTTTGCATTCAGGAGAATTCCCGATGGATATCGCGCGCAGCAATGTACTGGCCATCGACTTTGGAACCTCCAATTCCGCCGTTGCCGTTTTAGACAATGGCGCCATCAAACAGTTACAGATGGAGGATGGATCCAACACGCTTCCAACGGCGATATTTTTCGATTTTGCATCAAGGGAAACGCGCATAGGAACACCCGCAAATGACCTTTTGATGAGCGGAGCTGAGGGGCGGTATATGCGTTCGCTCAAACGTGTGCTCGGAAAGTCTTTGATGCGGGAGAAGCGCCTGATGATGGGAAATTACATCAACTTCATCGATATCATCGGCGGTTTTTTGTCGGAACTGAAAACTCGGGCAGAGCGTATTGAAGGGAAAGAATTCCCATACGCCCTGTCAGGCCGTCCTGTTCGATTTCACAGCGACCCCGAAATAGACCAACAAGCCGAGGCAGACCTTCGCGAATGCTACCGCCGCGCCGGATTTCACGAAGTGGAATTCATGTTTGAACCTGAGGCCGCTGCGCTTGCGAACAATGTTCTCGACAAGATGTTTTCGCTGGGATTGATCGTCGATATTGGTGGCGGGACCTCGGATTTCTCGGTTTTTCGATCCAACCCAGAAGCGGATCAATCCATCGAAATCCTTGCATCTTATGGCGAGCGGTTCGGGGGCACAGATTTTGACAAAACACTGAACGTCCGGCACTTTATGCCATTGCTTGGCAGGGGTGCCGCACTGCGCCGGGTCTTTGGTTCTGGCACGGCTAGCACGCCTGCAGCGCTGTATAATGATCTAGCAACATGGGAGAAAATCCCTTTCATGTATACGCGCAGCACTCTGCGTATTGCGCGTGATCTGGAAAGTCATGCGCTGGATAAAACGCCCTTCAAACGGTTGGTAGATGTGCTGGAGTATGAAGGTGCGCACGAGTTAGCGATGTTGGCTGAAAAATCCAAAATCGCGACGAATCAGGCTGATGATACTTACACGGTCGATATGGGAATGCTCGAAAAGGGTAGCGGAATCAAAATATCGTCCGATGAACTGGACGTGATGATGGCCGNCCACCATTGCCGCATTATTGACGCCGTTAACCAGACATTAACCTTGGCCACGTGCAAACCCGACGAAATAACCGATGTGATTTTCGTTGGCGGCTCCAGTNTGATGGGGTTTGTCGTTGATGCNTTAAANGNAAGCTTCCCGAATGCTGAATTCCACACNTCTGCCGTTTTTACCGCNGTTGTCGACGGNCTAGCCCTCGCAACGGNTAAATCTTAACGCCACGACGCCCCGCCAGATCGGTTACGTACTGCCACGCTACGCGACCTGAACGGCTGCCGCGAGTTTGTTGCCACTCGATGGCTTCGGCCCGCAGATCAGCATCAGCAATTTCAATCTCTAGCGCGCCGCAGTAGCCCCGTATCATCGCCAAATATTCATCTTGGTCACACGGATGAAAACCTAGCCACAAACCGAAACGATCCGACAGCGAGACTTTTTCCTCTACCGCCTCGGATGGGCTGATCGCGGTTGAACGCTCGTTCTCGATCATATCGCGGGGCATCAGGTGCCGACGATTAGATGTGGCATAGAACAACACGTTATCTGGCCGCCCCTCGATCCCGCCATCCAGCACGGCTTTCAGGGATTTATAATGGGTGTCGTCATGATCGAAGGATAGGTCATCGCAAAACAACAGAAATCGGTTCGCCTGCCCTCTCAACAAATTCAACAGCCGCCCGATTGAGGGTAAGTCTTCGCGCTGGATTTCGATCAGGACCAAACCTTGCGCCTGCTTGGAAACCTCGGCGTGGGCGGCCTTGATCAAGGATGACTTTCCCATACCGCGCGCGCCCCAAAGCAAGACGTTGTTGGCAGGCATGCCCTTGGCAAACTGCAAGGTGTTAGCCAAAAGGGTATCGCGCGCACGATCAATCCCGACCAGCAAGTCGATGTCGATTCGATTGACATTTGGCACGCCCTCCAAACGGTCAGGTTCGGTGTGCCAAACATACGCCGCGGCCCCTGTGAAATCAGGGACCGAGGTCGGTGCGGGGTTCATTCGCTCCAGCGCGTTAGCAATACGTTCCAACGCCTCGAGCGTACGATCCACTAGTCATCGTCCTTGTCGAACTCGGTAATCAGCGGATCAACTTCTTCGTCTGCTTCGCTTTCTTCGTCGTCATAATAACCTTCTTCGCGCAGACGTTCCTCGCGCTTTTTCTCGACCATTCTAACCAGAATAATCGAAATTTCGTAAAGACCATAAACGACCACAAACAGAATGCCCTGTGTGATGACATCTGGCGGTGTGACAATCGCGGCCAGCACCAGAATGGCAACCATGGCGTATTTGCGCACCTCGCTCAGCCCTTTGGCTGTCACAAGTCCTGCCTTGCCCATCAATGTTAACAGCACAGGAAGTTGGAAACAAATTCCGAAGGCAACGATGAATTTAATAGATAGCGCCAGATATTCTTTTATCGAACCGAAGTAGAAAATTCGTAAGCCGGCATCCGCTGTTTCCACCGCGTCAGGCGTAACTTCGCCGCTTAAACCCAGAATTGAGGACAGCATCGGGATCACGCTGCCAAAGCCCAAGAAGAAATTCATCGCCAGTGGCATTACAACATAATAGGCGAATGCGCCGCCTGCGATAAACAGCAGCGGCGAGGCGATAAGGAATGGCAAGAACGCTCCGCGCTCTTCTTTATAAAGGCCAGGTGCCACGAAGCGCCACATCTGTGCGCCGATGTAGGGCGAAGTCAGTGCAAATCCGAACAGTACGGCAATTTTTACGTAGGCAAAAAAGGCGTCTTGCGGGGCATCGAAGAATAATTGTGCATCTTCGCCGCGCGCGCGCATGATGTCAGCCATTGGTTCCGCCAGAAACGACAGGATTTGTTCCGCGAACGGGAACGTTATGATCATGCCGATAAGAAATGCTATAACGGAGCGGATGATACGTGTCCGTAGCTCTGTTAAGTGTTCAATCAGCGGGGCTGTGGAATCGTCAACTTCCGAGTCGCTCATGTCGTCGCACTCTCATCGGTTTTAGGCTTGGCTTCAGGTTTACGCTTGGCCTTAGGTTTTGCTTTTGGCTTGGTCGCAGCATTCGCCTTAGGCTTGCTGGCTGCCTTAGGCTTTGCTTTCGCTTTTGGTTTGGGCGCGTCCTCAACGATTTCAATAATCGGACCGAGGGCAGGATCGTCATCCACCAAATCATCAGCGTATTCTTTGTCCGCAGCGATTTCGGGATCTTCGTCCTCTAGCGGAACGCCCGTATCTTTCGCTTCAAGAATTTTATTAAACTGCTCTTTGGCCTTCTTCGTACCGGCGCCAATCGGATTCATGATGTCTTTTACATCATCAAGCCCGCTCGCCATTTTTTTGAAATCTTTGGTCACATCCGACAGGCCGGAAGCGTCTGCCGCATCCTCCATCGAGCGCTGGAATTCCCGCGCCATAGCCTTAGCCTTGCCGACGTATCGGCCGACTGTACGAAACATGCCGGGTAAATCTTTAGGGCCAACGACAATCAACGAAACAATGCCGATCACCAAGAGCTCCGAGAAGCCAATATCAAACATAGGGACGCCTTCGTGGTTTAGGCTTCGTCTTTTTCAGCCGTAGGCGTCACGTCAACTGCTTCTTCAGCAGCCGCTTGTTCGAGCTCTTCTTTGCCCTCGGATACACCGCGCTTGAAGCTGGTGATACCTTTGCCGACTTCACCCATCAGCGATGAAATTTTGCCGCGCCCAAAAAGAACCAGCACCACAACGGCGATTAGAAGAAGACCTGGAAGGCCAATGTTATTCAGCATATTAATGCTCCCTTAAATTTCACCAGATACATCTGGCATTGTTCTGTTTGCAGTGCTTTTATTGAATAATGCACAGGTATTCAAACCCAAAATAAGCAATCTTGAGGGAAATTTTAAGATGTCGCAGCGTATTTGGTTAAATTTTCTAGGTAATAGGAAACACAAAACAGCGATCGCGGCGCATGGAAAGCCACAATGGTGTGCCGTGTTTGGGTAAAAACACTCCGGGAATCGATGCGGTAAGGATTGACGCGTCGTAATCCATCCGCAACTCCACAAGGCTTTCGTTGCCAAGGAATCGCACGCGGTTCACGACTCCACGTGCTGGAACCCCCTCGGTCGAGGTCGCGTTCGGGCCTTTACCACTCCGATCAAAGTCAATTTTCAAATGTTGCGGGCGGATAACGATTTCCACTTCGGTTTTGTCAACCAGCGCCGGTGTGAAAAATTTCCCGAACGGCGTATCCGTTTGAAAATCTTCCGCCATGCCCTTTATCACATTCACATCCGAGAAAAATGCAGCCGCAGCGCGATCCTTGGGATTGTTGTAAATATTATAGGGCGCACCAATCTGCACAATTTTACCACCGCGCATAAGCGCGATCTGGTCGGCCATACGCATGGCCTCCTCGGGTTCGTGCGTGACCAACAGGACCGAGGTGCCTTCTTCTTTAAGAATGCTTAACGTTTCGTCGCGAATGCCGTCCCGTAAGCGGTTGTCGAGGCCACTAAACGGTTCGTCCATCAACATAACACTGGGTTTGGGCGCAAGTGCGCGGGCCAAAGCGACGCGTTGTTGTTCCCCACCTGACAACATGTGTGGGTATTTATCGCTGTAATCCAACAAGCCAACACGTTCCAGCATGGCTTTCACTGCGGGTTCTTTTCCCGAACCTTTCAGCCCGTAGGCCACGTTCTGCGCAACTGTCAGGTGCGGGAACAAGGCAAAATCCTGAAACATCAAGCCAACCGAGCGTTTCTCGGGCGGCATGTGATGATGTTTGTCGGAAATCATCCGCCCGTCCAGCAGAACGCGCCCACTGTCTTGGCGATCGACCCCTGCCGCGATCCGCAATGTCGTAGATTTTCCACAACCCGACGGGCCGAGCAGGCAAGTCACCTGCCCCGGTGCAAGGCTTAGAGACAACCCGTCGACAACCGTCTGGCCGTCGAATATTCGGGTAATCCCCTCAAGTTCCAATTTGGATGTTTCGCTCAAGCGACGGCTCCTGCCATGTATCCGATAGTTTTAATCGGGTATTAGCAACAGGATCACGCTTCGGCAACCCTCCGGCGCAATGCAATGCCAATCAATCCGGCGGCAAATCCGATAAACAACACGGCCAGACAGATAAATAATAAGCGCTCATATTTGTGGCCGTTGCCAAAAAGGCTGATCACAAAGTCGGAACTTTGGTAAAAATACGCCACTGCACCCATCACAGCTGCAACGAAAGAAACTAGATACGACCAGAGCGGCATCCGTTGGCCAAACCCTAACCCCAGCACCAACACAGGGGCGAGGAACATTGACGCCGTGCCGGAAACAGCCACGGCAGCGAACAGGTCTTTGGTTTCCGCCAGTAGGAACAAAACCCCGCCGAGCATAAACACCGCCATCGCAATGCGGCCGTTCACAACGCTACGCGCTCCGATTTTCATTTCATCGATAGCAAGACGGGCAGCGGACGACAGGGCCGAATCAAGCGTGCTCATCGCGGAAATCAACAGCGATGCCACGATCAAGAAGTAGACGAACGGACCGAACATTTCCTGCCATGTGCCAAGCAACTGGCCATTAACCAGTTCCGCACCCACGACGCTAGCTTGAACGCCAAACAGGGCGAAACCAAAAATGGAAAGCGCGGACAACCAGAATGCATGTAGAAAAGCACGTTTGGTAGTGGCTTCATCGGCCAGAAACCCGCGGTCCATCATCACTGGATCATGCGCGGGATAGGATGTGATTTGCAGCAAAGCGACGGCAAACAATACCCAACCGTTGAAGCTACCAGAGATGCCGCTAGCCGTTAGAACTGTACCGAAAGAGAAGTCGGCAGAAGTAACCATCACCGCGAACGCGATCAAGAACACCACTAAAAACAATGCCATTTGTGCCACGTCCGTGCGAAGTGATGCTCGCAGTCCGCCAAGTGCGGAATAGGCCAATGCAACCAGTGCAAGCGCAATCATAGCGACCTGTCCGGCTTGCTCGGATCCGCCATATGCAGCGGTGAAAACCAACCCGACGACAATAAGGTTTGCGAAGACTTCTGACATTAACCGAAGGGCAATTACTGCGTTATAACAAAGCACTCCGACGCGACCATAATCTTGGCGAAGCCAGTCTTGCAGGCTACGCGCCCGGCGTTTACGAAGGCGCGACACGATGACCATTCCGGTCAGAAAACTCATGTAATAAGCGGTATAGGCCAGCGCACCAGCGACACCGTAATAGTAACCCAATATCGCTGCCGTCAGCAATGATCGCGCAAAAATCCATGTTGTGACTTGGCTGAAAACTAACATCAATAGCCCGGGCGCGTTACCTTCAGCGTCAGCACCGGCGAAGAATGCCTTGGTTGTGCGGGCGCGCGGCGATAGAAATAAACTACCTCCGGCAATTAGGACGACAAGGCCGACGAGGGCCTCGGGGCTGGCAAAGAAATTCATGGGTTACTCCTGTTTGTTCTGCGATTTAATAACTTGGGTGCAGTTCAATTCATAGTCCTTGAAATACCCTTCAACGAACTTGTGAGCGACCTGTGACAATCTGCTGAATGATTTCCAGAATTTAGAACATATCGAAGTCTGCTTCTCCAAAATTCTGTCCGTTAATCTGCAATACTATTCGGTGCGCGCCAACATAATGCGTAAAAGTCGTTGCCCCCTTCAGGAATCGGTGAGTCTTTTGAACCGTTACCGTTTGACCCTTTTTCAGAACAAGCTTCTTCAGTTTGAACACCTTGGGCGCAGTAGATCCATTCGCTTTCACAAAATGCATGACATAATCGATCAACAGATTCTCATCGCTATCTGCCGTGATATCAAAACTGAATTCGCCCGTGTTAGCAATCCTCACTGACGACGAAATGTTGAAACCTGACACGCGGATATCGGGTTGGTCGTGGTATCCCAACAACGCCAACGCCCCCTTATCCCCTGTTTTTACGAGCGTTCGCAGCGCGTGGCGAGTCATCCAATCCAACTCTTTTTTATGCTGCAATCCAATCCTGTGCCAACGTTCCAGCGTTTGGACAACCAGCGCCGGATCTTTCTTTGAAATGTCATTCAAATGATTTGCAACGGACCGCGTCACGAAACGCGTGCTGTCTGCATGAAGCAGATCAAGGAATGGTACGGGGTCGGTTACCTTCAACCCCGTTTTCAAGCCCCATGGCAGCGTCGGGCGCGTCCCTTCGCTGACCAACCGCCGGACATGATAATGATCGTCCTGCACCCAATCTTTCAACGCAGTCATGGTTTCGTCTTGCGCCGCATTTAGAAAATGGCGTAACGCAAACTCCATTGACGATCGCTTGGTAATTTCTCGTAACAATGGCAATGCGACAGGCAAATCGTTCAGGCCGTTGCGCACAACGTATTCCCCAAGCGCTCCAAGGACGAACCACCCAAAATCATCGTCCGTTTTGGTCGGGTCAAGCGGCGGCGGAAGCGCTGCGAGAATACGTCCTGCCGCAAGTGGAAATCTACGAGGCAGATAGTTTTCAAGGACTTCCGAAATCAGATTCATCCGTGCCTTCAGTTCTAGGTCGAGCATGGTTTCCATGACCTCATCCTCGAACCCTTTGGCGTCGAAATTCTTGTCTGCTGCATAAAAAAGTCCGGCAAAATACCGGACCTTCTCCAAATTGAACAACTGGTCTTTAAGACTGAAACCTTTATTGGACGTCATCGCGTTACATCGTTGAATTCACAGAGCCGCCGTCCAGCAAGATGTTTTGCCCAACGATATAGCCGGCATGTTGCGAACATAAAAACGCGCACATCGCGCCGAACTCCGCACTGGTCCCGTAGCGCCGTGCCGGAATGGTTTCCATACGTTGCGCCGCAGCTTCCTCCATCGAAATGCCCTGCGCGGCGGACACGCCCTTATCCAGACTAACAGCCCGGTCCGTTGCGTGAATACCCGGTAATAAGTTGTTAATGTTCACGCCGTGCGGCGCAACTTGCCGGCTTGTCCCACCGACGTATCCTGTCAGGCCCGCACGCGCGGAATTAGACAACCCAAGCACCGCGATCGGCGATTTGACGGATTGCGAGGTGATATTAACCACCCGTCCCCAACCCTTTTCGATCATGCTTGGCAACACTGCCTTCATCAGCGCGATTGGCGCTAACATATTGGCATCCAGCGCTTTTATAAAATCGTCACGATCCCAATCGGACCACATCCCCGGCGGCGGTCCACCAGCATTGTTAACCAGAATGTCGGGGGTAGGACAGGCCGCAAGAACCTTCGCTTGACCCTCCGCTGTGCTAATATCGCAGGCAACAGGCGTGACCGATACACCATATTTCGCGCTGATCGCCTCAGCAGCTTCGATCAGCGTGCTTTCGGTGCGTGCGTTGATAACAAGGTTAACGCCCGCCTCAGCCAAAGCTTCAGCGCATCCACGACCTAACCCTTTAGAGGCACCACAAACGATTGCAGTTTTGCCCTTAATCCCTAAATCCATTCCAGTATTCCTTGGTTTATCCGCAGGTTACGCGGGTAATACGACTTGCCGTATCAAGATAAAAATTTGTGCGTGTCGGATTCATATCCATGCTGACAGTCTGACTGTAAGCAATGACGCGTACTGGACCACCAACATCAACACCCGCGATCACGCCTTCAGGTTGACCGATCATCCACTGCAACGAAGCTGACTTGCAAGCCGTCGCAGCCGCCGCTTGCGCGGTAGCTTGACGAGAGGCCACCACATCTACTTCCTGAAAGTACGTGGAAGCCGTAGGCTGGCATGCCTGTAGCAGAAATGCCATTGCGATAAACTTCATACCTAGATCAGCTTTATTGAAAATGATCATTATATGCTCCTGATTATTGGCCGTTATTGCGCGACCCTAACGATATCGCACCTGCCCGCCAACACAAATCTTGCCCTTTGTCGCGGCCTCCCCTATATCGCTGGCATGTTAGATAACACCAAAACCCACCCCGAAATCGCCCGCCGCCGGACCTTTGCGATCATTTCGCATCCTGACGCCGGTAAAACGACCCTGACGGAAAAATTTCTGCTATTTGGCGGAGCGATCCAGATGGCGGGGCAAGTGCGGGCAAAGGGGGATGCGCGGCGCTCGCGTTCTGACTTTATGCAGATGGAAAAGGATCGTGGAATTTCGGTTTCCGCCTCGGCGATGTCTTTCGAATTCCGTGAGTTCTGGTTCAATCTTGTCGACACACCGGGCCACTCGGATTTTTCCGAGGATACCTACCGCACATTAACGGCTGTTGACGCTGCAATCATGGTCATCGAT
>JAESQH010000068.1 GCA_016765235.1 Paracoccaceae bacterium | reverse complement strand
ATGCAACTGCAATTACCATGTTAAACCCAATGATAGCGATGCTGTTGGCCATTCCATTACTGGGCGAGATAGTTGGACCACGCCGATGGGGAGCAGCGGCGCTTTCTTTGATCGGAGCCTTCCTGCTAATCCGCCCCGGCGCTTCAACCTTCGACCCGGCGGCCCTTATCGCACTGCTGGCGGCCTTCGTGCTGGCATTCGAAATCATCATCGTCAAACTGTTAAGCCGTCGCGAGGGCACTTTACAAATCCTGTTATTCTCCAATGGTTTTGGAACGATACTTGCCGGAATTTCGGTGATGTTTGTCTGGATATGGCCAACACCTATGCAGTGGCTGGGGCTGGCGGCAATTGGCGCCCTTATGGTTTGTGCACAGGCCATTTTCTTGCTGGCCTTGCGCCGTGGTGACGCCAGCTTTGTTGCACCGCTATTTTACTTCACGCTCGTATTCGCTGCGTTCTATGACTTCGCAATATTCGGCGTAATCCCTTCGGCCCTAAGCAACGCAGGTGCTGGAATTGTCATCCTCGGCGCAGTACTAATGGCATGGAGCGAAAGGCGACGTTTGCGATGATTACCGTGGAATCTCTGCAACGGTCGGGGCTTGGCCCCATCAGTTTTACGGTTGGCGATGGCGAGTGTCTTGCAATCACCGGCCCCTCCGGTGCAGGTAAATCCTTATTAATGCGCGCAATCGTTGACCTTGATCCAAACACTGGTGAAGTCACCACCGGGCTGATGAACCGTGCCGAAACGCCCGCACCAGAATGGCGCAAACACGTGGCCTTACTACCGTCTGAAACTGGCTGGTGGATGGATAACGTTGGCGATCACTTCCTTAGACCGACCAAAATCGCGGAGCACCTACCGGAAATCGGGCTTTCTCCCGACGCCATGAGTTGGGATGTCTCGCGCCTATCCAGCGGCGAGAGGCACCGCCTTGGCCTTTTACGCTGCCTAGAGAAACTGCCTAACGTGCTGTTGTTGGACGAGCCAACGGCGGCCCTTGATACAGAGACAACCACACAGGTCGAAGCCTTGCTGCATAGTTTAATGGAAAAAGGGATCACGATACTTCTTGTCACGCATGACGTTGATCAACCGGCGCGATTGGGTTGCAAAACTATGCATATCGAAAACGGGCAGGTGGTGGCGTGAGCGGTTACGTTTCTTTAACCTATTTGGACTTGGTCCTCGCCTCCAGTTTTCTAGTCTTGAACGGCGCGCTATCCCTTTGGTTGAAGCTTGGATTAGAACGCAAATTGGCCATCGCTGCGGCCCGCATGATTGTGCAACTTTTACTGGTCGGTCTACTGCTAAAAAGCCTGTTTGCCGTTGTTTCACCTCTGCTAACCGCCCTCGTCGCTATCGCAATGATAATTTTAGCGGGGCGCGAGGTCTGGGCAAGGCAAGACCGCAAACTCGCAGGCATTTGGGGTTTCAGCCTTGGCACAGGCGCGATGATGTTTTCTGGCGTCACGATCACCGTTATCGCCCTAACCACTCAAATCCAGCCGGACCCGTGGTGGACCCCGCGGTTCGCTCTGCCGCTGTTCGGCATGATACTTGGCAACTCCATGACTGGCATTTCCCTGTCGCTAGACACCCTGAACACCGCCGCCACCCGTGAACGCACCGCAATCGAGGCGCAACTTCTGTTAGGTCGCTCAAAATGGGAAGCCATGCGCCCCTTTACCCGCCGCGCCCTTCGCACCGGCTTCATGCCGATCATCAATTCAATGGCTGCAACGGGCATCGTATCACTACCCGGTATGATGACCGGCCAAATCCTATCCGGTGTAGACCCTACCGAAGCCGTAAAATATCAACTTCTGGTGATGTTCCTGATTGGTGGGTCAACGGGGCTTGGCGTTCTGATGGCCGTCCTCGGCTCCGTCCATCGTTTAATGGATGACCGGCACCGCTTAAGGCTCGACAGGTTAACGTAGTAAGGCCCGCCTCTTGAAACATTCTTGCGACGTATCCACTTTATTAACCGTAGGCGCAGAAACGTGACCTACCAAAAAAATTTGTATCGTCGGGAGAATTCACAATGTTTAAAATGAGCCGCTTTCAGGCCTTGGCTGCAAGCACAGTACTGTTAGCTGCTCCAACATCAGGCTCTGCTGAAACTCGTGAATTCGACTTATCCGACTTTAACCGGATCGAAATTTCCACCGGAATTAACGCAATCGTCGAAATCGGAGGGGAATTCTCCGTTCGTGCCGAAACCGACACCACCAAAATTCTAGAAGATCTGCGGATCGAAGTGCGTGGGCGCAAGCTGGTCGCAGATCTGGACCTCGGATTTCTGGATTCGATACTGGGAANAAGTCGAGATGTGACGGTTTACATCACACTTCCAGATTTAACCGAAGTCGAAAGTAATGCGGGTGCTGACGTTCTGGTTTCTGGAACCTATGGCCCAGAATTATACGCAGCAGCTTCATCTGGTGCTTCGCTCTCGATTGATGGTCTCACATCAGAACNCGTNGATTTAGACGCCAGTTCCGGCGCGAGCGTTCGTGTGTCCGGTGAATGCATCGATCTGCGTGTCGACGCGTCGTCTGGCGGATCGGTCGATGCGTCGAAGCTGACTTGCGAAATTGTTAAAGCCGAAGCGTCGAGTGGCGGAAGCGCCTCGGTTTTTGCTACCACTTCGATAAACGCCGACGCGTCAAGTGGTGGCGGAATCGATGTCGAAGGTGGGCCAACCCGAATTGAAGTCGATGAAAGCAGCGGCGGCGATGTCGATTTTGGGAATTAACTAGCGAAACCGACCCTCAGCGGCATTAATTTTGCCGGTTCGTAAATTTGCGCCCGCCNCGTAGCCTTGTGCCCTTGAACTTCCGGCTTCAAATGTTACAATAGATGGCAAGCCTCCTTTACTTTGATAAAATTTAATGGTGTGCAAGTTTTGCGCCCGCTTTGGGCGTTGTGAAATTGGTACGGAGGGGCAAGATGTCCTGGACAGATGAACGCGTTGCAACCCTCACTAAAATGTGGGGCGAAGGAAATTCGGCAAGCCAGATTGCCAAGGAGCTCGGCGGTGTTACCCGTAACGCCGTGATTGGCAAAGTGCATCGCCTCGGCCTGTCGAACCGTGCGACCACCACAACCAAGGCCAAAGCGGCCCCGAAGGCTGTTAAAGAAGCGCCCAAGACCAAGCCTAAGCCCAAGGAACCCGTGCGCGTAGCCAACCCGAAATCCACAACCGAGATTCCAACCGCCCGTGACATCCCGCGCAAACGCCCGATCATCACGGCAGGGCAACCGCTGCCGCCACAGCCATCCGCATCCGAAGTAAGTGCAGAGGCGTTGGCGAAAGTTGTCGAAATCGAAGGCCAAGCCAAAAAGCTGAACCTGATGCAATTGACCGAGCGCACGTGCAAATGGCCAATCGGCGACCCTGCAACCGACGATTTCTGGTTCTGCGGTCACCCCGTACAAGCCGGCAAACCCTACTGCGAAACCCACGTAGCCGTGGCCTTCCAACCCATGAGCAGCCGCCGAGACCGCCGCGCCCGTTAATCGAGCGCTTTTGGTCGATAGCAAAAGGATGGCTATTTGTTAAAGACGTTTAGAAGTTTCGGCTTTAGTATTCTATTCGCAATAGCCACTGCGTACGCATTGCCTGTATCAGGGCAATCTCACGATGAACCTATGAGCCCCGAATATTTACAGGAAAAGAATATCCTGTATTTTTTGGTGGCGTGTAATGGTCCGCCAGTTTCGATACCATTAACAGATTCAAGCCCATATTTACTAAAATCTGATGGGTACCCTAATCCTCCGTACTTTCAACAAGTTGTTTGGCTTGAGCCGAATTGCAGTTTTTTGTTTACGTTTATCGACGACCCCGCTTCCGAGGTGCTGCCATATAAGGATGGCTTTATATCTTCGGCGGTCACTTTGGGGCTCGTAAGCGTATTGTCGAACAGGCGAAAAACTCTCGGTCGACCGCACAGTTTATCGGATATTCTTACTGAATCACAAGTTCAGCGTGATCGGGTATATTATTATACCGATTTGGATTTGTCAGGTACGTTTGATCCATCAGAACGGTTGCAATCTGAAGGCACCAAAGCAGCGAACATCGTCGCGTTGTATTCTGACGAAGATATCAAGCGAGAAATGTTTGCGGAGCCTTTCATGTATNTGGCTAATTACGATTCTTCACAAATGATTTTCGCAAAAATAGCTGAATATGTTCGAGGGCCATTATCACCACGCGGTCTTTATGTAGTTGCAATTATTACAAAAAAAGAATGAGCACATCAGTCACATAAACACTGCCACGTAATGCAGTCAAACGAACATCGCAGCACAGTGGGTGTCGAGGATAGTGGAATCCCGCGACCCGATTTCGTACCGAAATGCTTGAAACCCTTTCCAAAGGTATCGCACCCGCTACCCTTCAATTATTTCCTCTGCCTGCCGCAGATCAACGCTGACCAATTGCGAGACCCCCTGTTCTGCCATCGTCACCCCGTACAAACGGTCCATCCGCGCCATTGTCACCGCGTGGTGCGTGATGATCAGGAACCGCGTGTCGGTCTGCTTGGTCATTTCGTCCAAGAGATCGCAGAACCGCGTGACGTTGGCGTCATCCAGCGGCGCGTCGACCTCGTCCAGCACACAAATCGGGCTAGGATTGGCGAGGAAAACGGCGAAGATCAGCGATAGCGCCGTTAGCGTTTGCTCACCCCCTGACAACAGCGAAAGCGTGGAAAGTTTCTTGCCCGGCGGTTGGCACATCAGCTCCAATCCAGCCTCTAGCGGGTCATCGCTTTCGACCAGAACAAGGTTGGCATCGCCGCCACCAAGAAGATGTTTGAACAATTTCGAGAAGTTTTTGTTAACTTCCTCAAACGCATCCAGCAGACGTTGCCGCCCTTCTTGATTGAGGTTCGAAATCCCTTGACGCAGCTTCTTCACCGCTTCTTCAAGATCTTTCTTCTCCCCGTTCAGATTGTCGAATTCTTCCTGAACTTCGCGTGCGTCTTCCTCGGCCCGAAGATTTACCGCACCCAACGCTTCGCGTTGGCGTTTCAAGCGGTTAACATCGTTTTCGATCATCTCGGACGATGGCACCTTGTCCGGATCAGCTTCCAGCGTTTCCAGCAATGCGGCCGGTTCCAACTCCATTTCTTCACGAATACGATCGGCGGTCGCATCCACCCTGAACACCGCCGCCTCGGCCAACGCTTCACTGCGCGCTCGTGCTTCTCGCGCCTCGGAGGCCGCGCGTTCCGCACGGCGCTCGCTCTCCTCCTCTTGGCGCAGCGCAGTTTCGCCAACGGCCAAAGCATCGGCGGCAGCATTGCGACGCCCCTCGGCCTGCTCGATTGATTGCGCCAAGGCCTCGCGTTTGGCCAAAAGCTCCTCGGGGGCGGTCGTTGCCGTGCCCAGATCCGCCTCGCTCTCGGTCTTGCGTGCCTCCAGCTCCCGAATCCGCTTCTCGGCATTTTCCAACCGAAGCCGCCAATTGCTAACCTCTTTGGTGATTTCCTGTTGCCGACGCACGCGCGCCTCGCCCTCTCGGCGCAACTCATCCGATAAAGACCGCCGCGTCAGCATCGCCATCCGCGCTCCCTCAACCGCAACCTTGCGCCCCTCAACCGCATCACGTGCAGCGTCGAGATCGCCTAGATCATCAATCCCCCGTTCCGCCTCGCGCAATGCATCCCGCGCATCAGACGCCTCTTCCTCGCGCCGTGAAACGGCCATCCGCAATGTTTCCAGCTTGCCTTTAAGCATGTCCAGATCGGCTTCGGCACGTGACAATCGCCTTGCGGCATTATTAACCGCCTCATCAGCGTCTTTACGCAACCGCCGCGCGTTTTGATCCGCCGTTTGGGCATTCTCTAGGTTTGCACGCGCGGCTTGGTGGGCATCGCGCGCCGTGTCGGCCAATGCCTCCGCTTTCGCAAATGCCTCGGCTAAATCAGCCAGACGGTTCACCTGTTGCAAACGCAATGCGGCCTCGGACGGCGCATCATCTGCACCAGCACGGTACCCATCCCAACGCCATAAATCGCCTTCGCGCGAAACCAATCTCTGGCCCGGTTTAAGCACCGCTTGCAGCTCCGCACCCTGATCGCGCGCCACCAGCCCAATCGCCGACAACCGTCGCGCCAAAACATCCGGTGCCTGCACATGATCCGCCAAAGCCGAAGCGCCCGTGGGCAAATCCGCAGCGTCATCATAATCCGGCATTTTGGCCCAGCCGGAAACGCCCTCAGGGCCAACTTCCGGCGCCTTCAAATCATCTGCCAACGCCGCGCCGAGCGCCGCTTCAAACCCTTTATCGGCCCGCACACNGTCCAACAACTGTTTGCCATCGCCCTGATCGCGCTCAATCAGGCGCGTCAACGCTGAAACCTCCGCCCGCAAGGCGTTCGCCTCGCCGTCGGCCTCCGACAAGCTGGCACGCGTTTCGGAATCGCGGGTCTGCGCGTTGGCACGATCCACTTCGGCTTTGGTCAACGCATTTTCCGCAGCCTTCGCCGCGCCTATCGCATCGTCCTGCGCCGCTTTCGCCACTTCAAGACGTTCACTCGCAGCACCAAGTTCCGCTTCATGTTTTACGGCCACCGCTCGGGCGTTTTCGATTTCCGCTGCCAACTTCTTAACCGTCCCACCAGCCTCTTCCAGCCGACGCCCTGCTGCTTGATGCCGCGCCGCTAGGCGTGCCGCATCTTCCGTCAGTTTGTCCAACTCGGATTCCTGTTCCTGAAGAACAGTACCCGCCTCACGCGCCGCATCCTTGGCATCGTCCAGCTTCGCATCGTGGCCGTCGTGCGCTTTGGAAAGCGCCTCTTTTTCCCAATTCAGCCGTTCAATGGTCTCGCCTGCATCATGGTTCAAACCTTTTTCGCGTTCCATATCGCGCCCAAGCTGGGCGATGCGCGCTTGCAAATCGTCGATCGCTTGGCGCGCACGTTGTTCCTGCTCGTTCAACGAATCCCGCTCAACCAACAACCGCTGCAAAACCGCACCAGCGATGGCTTCTTCTTCGCGCAACGGTGGCACTTTACTTTCAGCTTCAGCCCTTGCTTTTGCGAGCGAGGCCGCCTCGCCCTGCGCCGCAGCCGCACCCTTGGTCGCGGCCGTTAGTGCTTCCGAAGTGGTCTGCCGTTCAACATCCGCCTCACGCCAGCGGCGGTACAACAGCAGCCCTTCAGCACGGCGTAATTCATCGGCAATCTCGCGATACCGCGCGGCCTGTCGCGCTTGGCGGGCCAGCGATTTGATTTGGGTATCGAGATGTTCAAGAACATCGTCAATCCGCGCCAAATTCGTTTCGGTTGCGTTAAGTTTCAACTCGGCTTCGTGGCGGCGCTGGTACAGGCCGGAAATCCCGGCGGCTTCCTCCAACACCCGGCGTCGCGCTTTGGGCTTCGCGTTGATCAGTTCCGCAATCTGCCCTTGGCGCACCAATGATGGTGAATGCGCACCNGTNGAAGCATCNGCAAAAAGCATCTGCACATCCCGCGCCCGCGTTTCCTTGCCGTTGGTTTTATATGCCGAGCCCGCATCGCGCGTAATCCGCCGCACGACTTCAAGCTTGTCTTGATCGTTAAAGGCCGCAGGGGCCAGACGTTCAGTATTGTCCAGCGTCAGCGTCACCTCGGCGTAGTTCCGTGCTGGACGCGAGGATGCGCCTGCGAAAATCACATCATCCATCCCGCCGCCGCGCATGGCTTTGGCGCGGTTCTCGCCCATCACCCAGCGCAGCGCCTCTAGCAAGTTCGACTTACCGCAACCATTTGGCCCAACAACGCCGGTCAAACCCGGTGAAATCACCAGTTCTGTCGGGTCAACGAAGCTTTTGAAGCCTAATAATCTGAGTTTTGCAAATTGCACAAAATGCCTGCGAGTTGTGATTCTGATTGATAGGACAGGATTCCGGCACAGCCCGTGCGAGTCAACCGTAAACCCCCATATATGCCCTGTTTGCCGAAGTTATCCACAACATATCGAATATTTAGGCGAATGCGCTTGCCAATCTTCGAACTATGCATAAATTTGGCGCAACCAGACAGGGAATAGAAATGACTAAGCTTCTTGGAATATCCGGCTCTCTTCGCGCGGGATCGCGTAACACTGCACTTCTACACGAAGCTGCGCGTCTTTTTGCGCCGGATGAATTTACTTTAGGGGATATTCGACTGCCGCTTTACGACGGCGATCTGGAAGATGCCGATGGTATGCCCGAAGCGGTGCAAACGCTTCATGCGCAAATCGCGGCGGCCGATGCGGTGATAATTTCGACACCAGAATATAACAGCAATATTTCGGGTGTCCTGAAAAACGCGTTAGACTGGCTGTCGCGTGCCAAGCCGCATCCTTGGGCGGGAAAACCGGTGGCTATACTCTCAGCGGCTGCCGGACGGTCCGGTGGGGCGCGCACGCAATTCTCGTTACGAAATTGCATGACGCCGTTTAATCCGCGCATCCTCCAAGGACCAGAGATCATGATCGCCGCGGCAGGCAAAGCCTTCGACGAAGACGGGCGATTGCTTAACGAATTCTCGATAAAGTCGCTGACAAAACTGATGGACGCATTGCGAGCCGAGATTTAATCGTCTAGCACCCGCGCCTCATCTACCAGCATAACCGGAATGCCATTGCGGATCGG
>JAESQH010000067.1 GCA_016765235.1 Paracoccaceae bacterium | reverse complement strand
TTGATGCGCTGGTAAATAACGCTGGCATCGCGGACTTCCGGACGATTGCGGATACCGATTTCGAAATGTGGTCGCGGATTATGGCGGTTAACCTTAACGGACCGTTTATCTGCACCAAGGCTTGCACGCCTTTGTTGTTGAAACGGGGCGGGGCGGTGGTGAACATCGCTTCGATTTCGGGCTTGCGGGCCAGCACGTTGCGCGTGGCTTATGGGACCAGCAAAGCTGGGCTGATCCATTTGACGAAACAACAGGCGGTGGAGCTTGGCAATCAGGGCATCCGCGTGAACGCAGTCGCCCCCGGTCCGGTTGATACGGAAATGGCCAAGAAAGTCCACAGCCCCGAAATCCGCGCCGATTATCACGATGTGATCCCGCTTAATCGTTATGGACTGGAGGCGGAAATCGCCGAGGCGATATTCTTCCTATCGTCTGACAAGGCCAGCTATATCAATGGTCAGGTGCTGGCGGTTGATGGCGGATTTGAATCGACCGGCATCGGCCTTGGCTCAATTCGCAAGGCGTGACGGTTGCGATTGCGGTTTGCCTTGCTAAAGCCCCGGGATAGGGATTACCTTTCGGCATGGCGCACGCAGTATTTATCCAAAACCCAGTATCAATCTACAAAGACGCGCCTGGCGAAGCATATCATTTCCCCAAGCGTTATCTTAAAATGGTAGAGGAGACCGTCGGCGACTGGGTCGTATTTTACGAAAGCCGAAAGGGGGCATTTGGCTATGTCTCAATTCACAAAGTACTTAACGTATTGCCCGACCCCGATCAAACGGATCACTACTTCGCAAATCTCGAACGATCAACCGAATGGACTTTCGAACATGTCGTTCCGCGAGCAGCACCTGACGGGACCGCAATCGAAAAATCATTGCGCGGGGTTGATGGCCGACCAATATCAGGCGGTGTAAGTGTTTCGGCGGTTAGACGATTATCAGATCAGGAATTCATGGAGATTTTCGAGTTCGGGATGAAAGAGCTAACCGGCCCCGAAGCAATGCCCCGGCTTGGTAATGCCGAAGAATATGCGCTTGGATTAGCTGAAGAGCGGGCCATTTTTGAACACGCTCCATTGTCGAAAATTCGCCCTGAAATACTTATGTCACGGAAATATCGGGACCCGTCATTCGCGCGCCAAGTGAAGGCCGCCTATAAAGGTCGGTGCGCTATTTCAGGATTGGAATTAAGAAATGGCGGCGGTCGGCCCGAGGTGGAGGCCGCGCACATTCGTCCGGTTAAGGACGACGGACCAGATACTGTCAGGAATGGGCTTGCCCTGTCGGGAACGCTGCACTGGATGTTTGATCGTGGCTTGATTTCGGTATCTGAAAATTACGAAATCCTGATTTCACACAATAAGGTGCCTCTTGAAACGGTTTCACGGTTGATTGCGCCTGAGCAGCGGTTGTTATTGCCGGACAACCCTCGATTCCATCCGCACCCCGAATATTTGCGTTATCATCGCGAAGAAATTTTCGGCCAAGCAGCGTAAGAAAAGTGATTTCATGGCATGGTGAAAAATTCCTGTTTAATGCAGACGAAATCGGCGTTAGCTTGGCGGAAAATCTGAAGCCACGGAGACATTTATGACCCACGCTCATATGACCTTGCCTAAAACGACCGCGAACTACGTGTCTTTGTCGCCCGTCTCGTTCATGAACAGTGCGGCGCGGACGTTTCCTGATCATCCGGCGATAATTTATGGCGACCTGTCGCGAAGCTGGTCGCAGACGTATGCGCGGTGTCGGCAGTTGGCGTCTGTGTTAACCAAAACCGGACTGGGGAAAGGCGATGTTGTTGGGTACATGGCCATGAATACGCCCGAACTTTACGAGGGGCATTTTGGTGTGCCGATGGCTGGCATGGTATTGAACGCGTTGAACTATCGCCTCGATGCCAAGACGATTGCGTATATTATTGACCATGCGCAGATCAAGTTGTTGATCACGGATCGGGAGTTTNCGGATACTGTGAAAGCGGCGCTGGAAATCGCAGAAGGCTCCCCGATTTTGATCGATATAGATGATCCCGATGCGGAGGGTGGCGAGCTGCTGGGCGCGCAGAATTACGAGAAATTTATCGCAGGCGGTGACCTGGATTTCGCTTATGAGGGTCCGGCGGACGAGTGGGATACGATCAGCATCAACTACACCTCCGGCACGACNGGTAATCCAAAGGGCGTCGTTTACCACTACCGCGGGGCGTATCTGAATGCTCTTGGCAACACGCTGGAATGGAATATGGCGGCGCATCCTGTTTACCTCTGGACGCTGCCGATGTTCCACTGCAACGGCTGGTGTTTCCCGTGGACGGTGGCGGCGAAGGCTGGCACGANCGTTTGTATTCGCAAGGTTACGGCGGCGAATATCTATGATGGTATTGCGGATCATCGGGTCGATCACTTGTGCGGCGCGCCGATTGTGCTCAGTTTCATGATCAACGCAGGGGCCGAAAAACGACCCTTTGATCATGTATGCAAGGTGATGACTGCGGCAGCGCCTCCGCCCGCGAAAGTGCTACAGTCGATGAAAGAGGAGGGGTTCGATGTCACCCATGCTTATGGTCTGACGGAGACTTACGGGCCTGCGGTTTCTTGTGCATGGCACGAGGAGTGGAACGATCTTCCGATTGGCAAACAGGCGAATTTGAAGGCGCGTCAGGGCGTGGGGTACGTGGTGCAGGAAGATACCAAAGTGCTGGATCCAGAAACCATGATCGAGGTTCCGTACGACGGCGAAACCATGGGCGAGGTGATGATGCGTGGCAATATTGCCATGAAAGGATACCTCGATAATCCCGCCGCGACGGACGAGGCATTTAAAGGTGGTTGGTTCCATTCCGGCGATCTGGGAGTGGTGCATCCTGACGGATATATCCAACTGCGGGATCGGGCCAAGGACATCATNATTTCTGGTGGCGAGAATATTTCGTCCATCGAAATCGAGAGTTGTCTTTACGCACATCCTTCAGTTCTTGCGTGCGCCGTAGTGGCGCGACCAGACGATAAATGGGGAGAAACGCCTTGTGCCTTTGTGGAGTTGAAACCGGATATGCAGGCAACCGATGCGGAGATCATCGCTCATTGCCGCGAGCATCTGGCGCGGTTCAAAGTTCCGAAAACGGTGGTGTTTATGGAGGTTCCCAAGACCTCGACAGGTAAAATCCAGAAGGTGCCTNTGCGGGNNATTGCNAAAGAATTATGAGNGATAAANCNGAACAANTANGAAACNATTTATCNGGCNGANNCNCATGCNCTNGGCGAACCCTATCCNGAGTTNGTNANGTTTTTCGCCAATTCCATTCNGGCACCGATAANGGTTCTNGATCTTGGCTGTGGNCAGGGNCGCGACGCCTTGTTCATNGCNCGNNTGGGTCATCAAGTTCTNGCNGTNGATANTTCGGTGACNGGNNTTTCCCAACTGNACGCNGANGCAAAAGCNGANAATTTACCNATNGANGCGATCGTTGNNAATTTGATTGACTATNNNCCGACGGGGTTCTTTGGNGNCGTNGTGCTCGACCGAATTTTGCACATGCTNCCGGAGGAGCAGCGACTNGCGGTGTTGAGNTCGCGTNTTGGNCGTNGTGNCNGNNANNGGNCATGTNNTNATNGCNGATGAAAAGNAAAACCTGCCNGCGATGNTNGGAGTATTTGAAGNTGANGNACANGAGTGGGTTGAAGTNTTNGCNGNNAAAGGCTTCCTGTTTATGCAACGGAAAATTGATAAATAATGGAACTCTGGGTTCTGATCGCGATTGGCGCGGCGTTTTTTCAGAACGTTCGCTCGGCGCTGCAAAAACATCTTAAAGGGCGACTTAGCACGACTGGGGCGACGTTCTCGCGCTTCATATTCGCCGCACCGCTGGCCGTTGGCGTGTTGAGCGCGTTGGTTCTTGTTGGCGGATACACTCTGCCCATACCGAACCTGCGATTTGCAGGGTTTGCAGTTCTGGGCGGGCTTTCGCAGATAACCGCAACCGCGCTGCTGGTACATTTATCCGGATTGCGGAATTTTGCTGTGGGGACGACGTTTTCAAAGACGGAAACGGTGCAGGCAGCGCTTTTCGGGGTGGTTGTGCTAAGTGATGCGATCACGCCAATGGCGGGGGTCGCGTTGCTTGTCAGTCTGATCGGTGTGGCGATGATTTCGTCTACGAACGGCTGGCGCGGGGGGATACTCAATCGTGGCGCGTTGATCGGTATTGCGTCGGGCACGGCGTTTGCGGTTTCCGGGATCAGTTATCGGGGGGCCTCGCTNTCGCTCGGCGGTGGAGATTTTCTGATACGGGCTGCGTTCACCTTGGCCTGCGTGCTGGTGT
>JAESQH010000066.1:2540-4809 GCA_016765235.1 Paracoccaceae bacterium | reverse complement strand
GCAACCGCAGCACAAACCGATACAGAGGCTGAATGGACAGTTGAAAAACTGGCCAAACTGATGCGGGTAGCAGTGTGTATCAAATGACCGAGGTCGCTACGGGGAAAACTAAAGAGGTTTTCTCTGACCCCGAGATATCCAAGGTTATTGATGATCTGGCAGTTGAGCACCTCGAAATGCTTAAGCGTCTTGCCGACAGATAAAAAGCATTATCGCGTATCCTACGAGAACGCTATTGCAGCACATGAAGTGGTATTGAACGTTTCGGGCGGTCGGGCAGGTGTACTAAATGAATCCAACTTACTTTCAGCCCTCGCACGTCCATATTGCGGGTATTTTCCCGAAATATAAGATAAGGCTTCGGCCTTGTTAGAGGCTATAGTCCAAAATCATGGATTTGTTGATGGAAATAAGCGCACGGCTACATTTTTGGTTTTTCTATTAATAGGCGCAAGCGGTTATGTCATAACACCTATCGACGATTACGAAGATACGGATCTTGGTTTGGAAAACCTGGTCGTGGATCTAGCTGCCGGGAACATTAAACGAGATGTTGTCACGCAATGGTTTGCCCTCCGCTGTCGGCCTACTTAATCCCTTGCAATCCACACCCGTGCGCGTATAAGGCGGCATTCCTCCGAGAACCATTCACACGTGGCCTCTCGTATGCGGGTCGGAGGGTTATCTCCCGCATTTTGAAGCACGTCAAATATAGGTGACTAATATGGCGCTCTACGAGCACGTATTTATTTCGCGTCAGGATTTATCCAACGCGCAAGCCGAAGGTCTTATTGAACACTTCGGCGCTATCCTTTCCGACAACGGCGGCAAAGTCGTTGATACGGAATACTGGGGCCTTAAAACTATGGCCTACAAAGTTAACAAAAACCGCAAGGGCCACTATGCCTTCGTGAAATCCGACGCGCCAACCGAGGCCGTTCAGGAAATGGAACGCCTAATGCGTTTGCACGAAGATGTGATGCGCGTCATGACTATCAAAGTCGACGCACATGAAGAAGGCCCATCGGCAGTCGTTATCGCCAAAAACAGCCGCGACGAGCGTCCTCGCCGTCCGCGCCGCGATTAAGAAAGGATCATAACCAATGGCAAATAAACCATTTTTCCGCCGTCGTAAGACATGTCCTTTCTCGGGCGACAATGCACCGAAAATCGACTATAAAGACGTGAAACTGCTTCAGCGCTATATCTCTGAACGTGGCAAGATCGTTCCATCCCGTATCACCGCAGTGTCGGCGAAAAAGCAGCGTGAACTGGCCCGTGCCATCAAACGCGCCCGCTTCCTCGCGCTTCTGCCATACGCTGTTAAGTAAGGAGAAAGACCATGGAAGTAGTTCTTCTTGAACGCGTGGCCAAACTGGGCCAAATGGGCGATGTCGTTTCCGTTAAAAACGGTTTCGCACGCAATTATCTGATGCCACAAGGCAAGGCGCTTCGTGCGACTAAAGCCAACTTGGCGTCGTTTGAAGCACAGCGTGTACAGCTGGAAGCAAACAACCTCGAGTCCAAAGGCGAAGCCGAAACAATGGCTGCGAAAATTGACGGACAAGTGTTCGTCGTGATTCGTTCCGCCTCCGACGCTGGGTCGCTTTATGGTTCCGTTACGGGCCGTGATGCATCTGACGCAGCAACGGCTGACGGTTTCACAATCGACAAAAAACAGATCGTTCTGGCCAAGCCTATCAAAGACTTGGGCCTACACCAGATGATCGTTGTGCTTCACCCTGAAGTTTCCGCAACAATCACTGTTAACGTTGCTCGCTCTGTTGAAGAAGCTGAACTTCAGGCAACAGGTGAATCCATTGCGGATCTCGCTGCTGCTGCTGAAGCCGAAGCTGAATTCGAGATTGCTGAATTGTTCGACGACATTGGCGCTGCTGCGGCAGACGACGATGATCTAGTTGAAACAAAAGACGCGCCTGCTGAAGAAGTAACAGACGAGGAAGATCAACCGGAAGCTTAAAGGCTCCGATTGACTTGCAAATCATAAGGGCCGCGTGCAAATTGTACGCGGCCTTTTTTTATGGGATACGCATGAAGCATTTATCTAAATCACGTCTGGCAGCTTACGGCGCCCTTGGATTTTTCCTATCGATCATAAGTTTTTTCCTACTGGATGAACGCGTATATTATCTGACCCGCATAACGGACAAAGACGCCCGGGAAGTCTGGCTTATTATCACTGATCTGGGCAGTTCCGGCTGGATGGCGATTGTTTTGATCAGCTTGTGGCTGACTGCATCCGTCCTNG
>JAESQH010000066.1:0-2534 GCA_016765235.1 Paracoccaceae bacterium | reverse complement strand
TTCGNCCNGANAANCCACGNTGGAAANTTNTGNCACGACANAGCGTGTTTNTATTTGNNNCCGTTGCTCTTGACNGGCNTTTTCACAATGATCNNGAAAGGCATCGTTGGNCGTGCGCGCCCNTATNTNTTTGANACNGAAGGCCCNTTCGGNTTTGANCCNTTTNNCTTTCAGTCNAGNTANGCGAGNTGGCCNTCNGGCCACACAACNACNGCNTTNGCATTTGCAGTGGCCGTTGTTCTGTTAGCGCCGCGTCTGAAATACATCTTGCTCCCCCTCGCTGCCGTTGCTGCATACAGCCGCTTGGCAGTTGACGCGCATTATCTGGCAGACGTGATAGTCGGAACGACGGTTGGCACCATCGGGGCTATACTGGTCTACCAGTGGTTGGCTCCCAAACTGAAAATATAAAGTTATCCCCACAACACACATAGTGGGGATAAGTGCTTTTCGATATATAACCACACCAGCAAGGAGAGAATCGTGGCAGATGGTGGATTGAACGTGGACGCAGAGGCCCAAACCCTCCCCCACAATATCGAAGCAGAACAGGCATTACTCGGTGCATTGTTGGTGAACAACGATGTTTTCGATCGTGTGACCGCAATTGTGAACGAGGGGCATTTTTATGATCCTGTGCATGGTCGAATATTTGAAATAGCTGCACGTCGCATCCAGAAGAATGCGTTAGCCTCCCCAGTGACGTTGAAAGCGTTCATGGAAGACGATGAGGGGCTTAAAGAACTGGGCGGCCCGGCCTATCTGGTGCGCCTTGCCGGTGCCTCGATTTCACTGTTCGCGGCCAAGGACTATGCGCAACTGATTTACGATCTGGCGATCCGTCGCGACTTGATGGCGATTGGCGATCAGATTTCTGCCACGGCTGCCTCGGTTGACGTGGAAAGCGAGCCGAAAGACCAGATCGTTGATGCAGAACAGATGCTGTATAAGTTGGCTGAATCCGGTAATGTGGACAGCGGGTTCCAAAGTTTTTTGCGGGCCCTGACCTCGGCCGTAGATATTGCTAATGCTGCGTATCTTCGGGATGGCGGGATGTCGGGCATTTCGACTGGTCTGATAGATATGGACAAGAAATTGGGCGGATTGCATCCCTCGGATTTGTTGATCCTTGCTGGTCGCCCTTCGATGGGTAAAACGTCACTTGCCACCAACATCGCCTTCAATATAGCCAAGGCTTACAAAAAAGGCATCAGGCCGGATGGATCCGAAGGCGCAATAGAGGGCGGTGTTGTCGGGTTCTATTCGCTGGAAATGTCATCCGAACAACTTGCGGCACGTATTTTGTCAGAGGCGGCAGAAATTCCATCGGAACAAATCCGTCGCGGTGATATGACCGAAGACGAGTTCCGGCGTTTTCTGGAGGCCGCCAAGGATTTGGAGACCTGCCCGTTATTCATCGACGACACCCCCGCGCTGCCGATTTCATCGCTGGCGGCGCGCGCACGGCGGCTGAAACGTCAACATGGACTGGACGTGTTGATCGTAGACTATTTACAATTGGTTCGCCCCGCGACCGCCAAAGACAGCCGCGTGAACGAGGTTTCTGAAATTACGCAGGGCCTGAAGGCCATCGCGAAAGAGCTGAACATTCCCGTCATCGCCCTTTCCCAGCTTTCCCGACAGGTAGAAAGCCGCGAGGACAAGCGCCCGATGCTTTCAGACCTGCGTGAATCCGGCTCGATCGAGCAAGACGCAGATGTTGTAATGTTCGTGTTCCGCGAAGAATACTACAAAGAACGCGAGAAACCCGGCGAGCATGAAGTTGAAAAAATGATGGCGTGGCAGCAGGAAATGGAACAACTGATGGGCAAAGCCGAGGTGATTATCGGCAAACAACGCCACGGCCCAATCGGCTCGATCGATCTGTCGTTTGAAGGGCAGTTTACACGCTTTGGAAACCTCGTGAAAACCTACCAGCAAGGCGGCGGGGATTTCGGGTAGGGTAGTCAAAAAGATTACATGTTTTCAATAAGATTAACATAAGGTAAACAATTTCATACCGAATCAAGTGGTTTATAATGAAAAGTAAGGAATTAGCGATGACTAAACAAATTCTATTGATGACGACAGCCGCGGTTTTCACAATCGCAGCCAGCGCAGTATCAGCAACAGGTGCAGGTGCCGGCTACATCGAGCTAGGCTTTGGTGCCCTCAGTGCCTACGATTTCAACGGCGAAGACAGAGATTCCAGTAATTCTGGCTCTATTACCGGCGCTTATGCGTTCGAAATCGGGTCAGGTAAAACGATTATTATCGAGGGTGGCTACTACACAGACGAGTACGGCACTAGTATTTCCGAAGCTGATACCATCGCGCCCCAAAGCCAAATCGGCGTGCATTACATGTACACCCTCAACAGCAGCATGAAAGTTGGTGCATTCGCGGCTTATGGCGACGCACCGCATGACGCCGCCGACGAGCGGTATCAAGTCGCGTTCGGCGGCGTTGAAGCGATTTACACAATATCTCCAGACCTAACGTTGTTTGGGCAAGTTGGTGTTGGGACATCTCTT
>JAESQH010000065.1 GCA_016765235.1 Paracoccaceae bacterium | reverse complement strand
AGAAGCACATGAAGTTTGATGCCTCCGCGCCGCGCTGGCCGGATCGGGATCGCTTTGTGTTGTCGGCAGGGCATGGCTCCATGTTGCTGTATGGGTTGTTGCACCTGACGGGCTACAAAGACATGACGATTGAGGAAATCGCCAACTTCCGCCAAATGGGCGCGAAAACGGCGGGGCATCCTGAATATGGCCACGCTGAAGGGATCGAGTGTACCACGGGGCCGCTTGGCCAAGGTATTGCAACGGCAGTTGGCATGGCGATGGGTGAACAATCCATGGGCGCGCGGTTCGGCAAAAAGATCGTAGACCACCACACCTATGTGATTGCTGGCGACGGTTGCCTGATGGAAGGCATCAGCCACGAGGCCGTTGGTTTGGCTGGCAAACAACGGTTGGGCAAACTGATCGTGCTTTGGGATGACAACGGCATTTCCATTGATGGCAAGGTTGAGCTTTCTGACATTACAGATCAGATGAACCGTTTCGCGGCATCGGGTTGGTCTGTGTTTTCGTGCGACGGGCATGACCCTGAGGCCATCGACAAAGCAATCACGCAGGCCAAGCAGAGCCCGCGCCCGTCCCTGATAGCCTGCAAAACGCATATTGGTTTTGGGTCACCTGCCAAACAGGACACTGCCGGAGCGCACGGCGCTCCGTTGGGGAATGCGGAAATCGCGTTGGTTCGCAAGGCTTATGGCTGGAAAAGTGGACCTTTCAAAATTCCAAAAGATATCAAATCTGCTTGGGAAGCAATCGGTTCACGCGGCGCGGCAGATCATGCGGCATGGGTTGAGCGCAAAACGTCAATTTCTGAACGCAAACAAGAAGAATTTGATCGCGTTGTTGCGAACATTGCCCCTAAACGTCTTGGCTCTGCAGTTCGTGGTCTTAAGAAACAGATTACGGCAGATTTGCCTAAAATGGCGACGCGGAAATCCAGCGAGATGACGTTGGCCGCGATCAATCCGGTGATGCCGGAAACTATAGGTGGCTCGGCCGATTTGACGGGGTCGAACAACACAATCACGCCTGATCTGGGCATGTTTGACGCGGATAACCGTGGTGGGCGCTATGTTTACTATGGCATTCGCGAACACGGCATGGCGGCGGCGATGAACGGTCTGGCATTGCACGGTGGCTGTGCGCCTTATGGCGGTACGTTCATGGTGTTCAGCGATTACGCCAAAGGCGCGATGCGGTTGTCGGCGCTGATGGGAATTCGGGTAGTTTACGTTTTAACCCACGATTCCATTGGTTTGGGCGAAGATGGCCCGACACATCAACCAATCGAGCATCTGGCAATGATGCGCGCCATGCCAAACTTCAACGTCTTCCGCCCTGCCGACACGGTTGAAACCGCAGAAGCTTGGGAATTGGCGTTGTCGGCTGAAAGCACACCTTCCGCGCTGGCATTGACCCGCCAAGGGTTGCCGACAGTTCGCATCAAGCACACCAACAAGAACCTGACAGCACAGGGTGCATATGTTCTGAAGGATGCGGTAAATAAACGTCAGGCGATCTTGCTGGCAACCGGTTCCGAGGTGGAAATAGCCCTTGCCGCGCAGGAAATTCTTGAGGCCAAAGGCATCGGTACACGGGTTGTTTCCATGCCATGTTGGGAGTTGTTCGAGGCGCAGGACGAGAAATATCGCAAGCGGGTTCTTCCGGCGGGCTCGGTTCGTGTTGGCATTGAAGCAGCAGCACGATTTGGCTGGGATAAATGGTTAACGGGCGAGCGTGGCAATTCCAAGAAGGCTGATTTCGTCGGAATGGAAGGCTTTGGTGCCTCCGCTCCGATCAACGAGCTTTATGCACATTTTGGCATTACCGCCGAAAACGTCGTGGCCAAAGTCGAAGCGTTATTGACGTAATTCACCATAGCATGAGACAGCGCTGGCCCGTTTTCGCAAATCGGGCCAGTATGCAGCATGGATAACAAAACAGCATTCTGGTTGGCCCTAATTATTGTCTGCATTTTAGCGTCCGATATATTTTATTTCGAATGGGATATTTTGCTGTTTTTGGGCCAACAGGTCGCCCGTGCCAGCAGTTGGTTGGCCTTCTGGCGCAAACTTTAGGCTGAAACCAGAGTGAGCCTTTCAGGTAACAATCCCCTGAAAGTTAAGGTTTTTTCATTTTAGGGATTCCCATATAGAATCACTTGTGACATGATTCAACTAGAGGCGCAGCAAGCGCACGTTCAAGGCAGGTATTATGGAACAGTTAACCATTAAAAACGGTTTTACCGGAATTCTGACATCCATCGGAATTATTGCCGGTGTAGCGTTTTTCGCCTATGCGGCCTTGCAAGGAGAATACGGCATGTTCCGCCTCTTCCAAGTTCAGGCGCAAGAAAGTCGCTTGTTGGCCGAGTTGGAAATTTTAGTCGAAACCCACGATCAACTTAAAAACCGGACGCTTCGATTGTCGAATGATTATCTGGACCTCGACCTGCTGGACGAGCAGGCTCGTAAAGTTCTAGGGCTGGCCCGCGGCGACGAAATCGTAATCCGTTAAGGGTTTTTCATTTTACTAATATCCGCATAACTACGTTGCAAAAAATGGGGGTGTTTTTTGCTGCGCTCTTGTCGTATAATGTAGTTCAATATTAAACTACCTTCATTCCGTATGGGAGAATGCCAATGGCAGTCAAGAAGCCAAACGTCTCAAAAGAAGAGCTTTTAGACCATTATCGCGAAATGCTGGTGATCCGTAGATTCGAAGAAAAGGCGGGCCAATTGTACGGCATGGGCCTGATCGGTGGATTTTGTCACCTTTATATCGGCCAAGAAGCCATCANCGTTGGCCTTGAGGCTGGCACGAAAGAGGGTGACCAGCGCGTGACGTCTTATCGTGACCACGGCCATATGTTGGCGTGCGGAATGGACCCTAAAGGCGTGATGGCTGAGTTGACTGGCCGATCCGACGGGTATTCCGGTGGTAAGGGCGGCTCCATGCACATGTTCTCCAAGGAAAAGAATTTCTACGGCGGCAACGGGATTGTGGCCGCACAAGTGCCGATTGGAGCTGGTTTGGCTTTCGCGAACAAGTATCGCGGCAATGACAACGTCAGCTTTGCGTATTTCGGCGATGGCGCGTCAAACCAAGGGCAGGTTTACGAAACTTTTAATATGGCGTCGTTGTGGAACCTTCCTGTCGTGTTTGTCATTGAAAACAACCATTATGCTATGGGTACCAGCCAACAACGCTCCTCCTCGACACCTGCGATTTATACGCGCGGCGCGGCTTTCGGAATTCCGGGCGAAGAAGTTGACGGCATGGATGTGCTGGCCGTAAAGGCCGCCGGTGCCAAAGCCATCGCGCATTGTCGCGCTGGTAAGGGGCCATATATCCTTGAAATGAACACCTATCGCTATCGTGGGCACTCCATGTCCGACCCTGCGAAATACCGCACGCGCGAGGAAGTTCAGAAGGTTAAGGAAGAACGTGATCCGATTGACCACGTTCGCGAAATGCTGCTTTCGGGTGGGCATTCGGATGAAGATACGCTGAAAGCCATCGACAAAGAGATTAAAGCGGTGATTTCCGAAGCCGCCCAGTTTGCCACCGACAGTCCCGAGCCGGATGCTTCCGAGCTTTGGACAGATGTATACGTGTGAGGGAATAACAACATGGCAATTCAAATACTAATGCCCGCGCTTTCCCCGACCATGGAAGAAGGCACTTTGGCGAAATGGCTGGTTTCAGTCGGCGATACAGTGTCGTCCGGCGATATTATGGCTGAAATCGAAACCGACAAGGCAACGATGGAGTTCGAAGCGGTTGACGAAGGAGTAATCGGGCAATTGGTGGTTCCAGAGGGCACTGAGGGCGTTAAGGTTAACGCCGTAATCGCGGTTCTGCTTGAGGATGGCGAAGACGCGTCTGCTGTTGAAGTTACTGTGGCGCCTGCTTCAGAAGCAGAAACAACAGTAAACGCCCCTGTCCCGGCAGTTGCAGCAGCGCCTATTGCCGTGGTCGTTCCGGTTGAGGATGATCTGCCCGAGGGCACAACTTTCAAATCCATGACAGTCCGCGAGGCGTTGCGCGAAGCGATGTCCGAAGAAATGCGCGCCGACGATGACGTATTCCTGATGGGCGAAGAAGTGGCCGAGTATCAGGGCGCTTATAAAATTTCCCAAGGCATGCTGGATGAATTCGGCGAACGCCGTGTGATCGACACGCCGATTACGGAACATGGGTTCACAGGTTTGGCTGTCGGTGCGGCATTCGCGGGTTTGAGCCCGATTGTCGAATTCATGACCTTTAACTTTGCATTGCAGGCGATGGACCACATCATCAACTCTGCCGCCAAGACATTGTATATGTCCGGTGGCCAGATGAATTGCCCGATCGTTTTTCGCGGTGCTAACGGCGCGGCGGCGCGGGTTGCAGCACAACACTCTCACGATTTTTCGGCTTGGTATGCTCAGGTTCCTGGGCTTAAAGTATTGTCACCATATTCGGCGGCGGATGCCAAGGGCTTGTTGAAATCGGCCATTCGTGACCAGAACCCCGTTATATTCCTTGAGAACGAGATTCTGTACGGTCGCAGTTTTGATGTGCCCGACGTGGAAGATTACACCGTTCCTATTGGCAAGGCCAAAATCTGGCGCGAAGGCAGTGATGTTACCATCGTCAGCTTCAGCATTGGCATGCAGTATGCCCTTGAGGCCGCCGACAAGCTCGCTGAAGAAGGCATCAGCGCCGAGGTAATCGACCTGCGGACCTTGCGCCCTATGGATACGGAAACGATCATCAATTCCGTCAAGAAAACCAACCGTTGTGTGACTGTCGAGGAAGGGTTCCCCGTGGCCTCCATCGGTAACCACATTTCGGCAGTTCTGATGGAACAGGCGTTCGATTATCTCGATGCGCCGGTGATAAATTGCACGGGTAAAGATGTACCAATGCCCTATGCTGCCAACCTCGAAAAACTTGCGCTGATTACGACGGATGAGGTAATTGCCGCTGTTAAATCAGTAACTTACCGTTAAGGAGAGCCGAGATGCCTATCAACATAATGATGCCCGCGCTTTCCCCGACCATGGAAGAAGGCACGCTTTCCAAATGGTTGGTCAAGGAAGGCGACACGGTGCAATCCGGTGACGTCATGGCCGAGATTGAAACAGACAAAGCCACGATGGAATTCGAAGCCGTCGATGAAGGCGTGATCGGTAAAATCGTCGTGGCCGAGGGAACAGAAGGCGTGAAAGTTAACGCTGTGATTGCCGTGTTGCTTGAGGAAGGCGAAGATGCTTCGGCTATTTCAGACGCACCAGCATCGGCCCCTGCTCCGGTAGCATCCGAAGACGTTGTAGCCGCTGCGGTCCCTGTCGCCACTGCCGCTGCGCCTGCGCCTGCTTCACCGGCGACCAACGATGGTTCTCGCGTATTCGCATCCCCCCTCGCCCGTCGAATTGCGGCTGATAAGGGTTTGGACTTGGCTAACATCGCAGGTTCCGGCCCCAAAGGTCGCATCGTCAAATCCGACGTTGAAAACGCGACCGCTGCCACTGTAACAGCAGTGCAATCGCCGAGCGTTAGCGAGGCCCCCGCGATGGCCAAAGGCGCGGACGCCGAAACCGTCAAGAAAATGTATGCGGATCGGGAATATGAGGAAGTCAAACTCGACGGGATGCGCAAAATCATTGCGTCACGCCTGACCGAAGCCAAACAAACCGTGCCGCATTTCTACTTGCGTCGTGACATTCACTTGGATGCCTTGCTAGAATTCCGTGCAAAACTGAACAAATCGCTTGAAGCCAAAGGTGTTAAGATTTCGGTTAACGATTTCATCATCAAAGCCTCGGCGCTTGCTTTGCAAGACGTACCGGATTGCAATGCGGTTTGGGCTGGGGATCGTATTTTGAAGCTGGCACCATCTGATGTGGCCGTTGCTGTGGCGATAGAGGGCGGACTGTTCACACCTGTGTTGCGCGACAGCCATCTTAAAACCCTTTCGGCCCTGTCTGCGGAGATGAAAGACCTTGCGGCGCGCGCCAGAGATCGCAAACTAATGCCGCACGAGTATCAGGGTGGCAGCTTCGCAATTTCAAATCTGGGTATGATGGGCATCGACAATTTCGATGCCGTGATCAACCCGCCACAAGCCTNGATCTTGGCTGTAGGGGCTGGCGCGAAAAAGCCTGTCGTGAATGCTGATGGGGAACTGGGCGTTGCGACTGTAATGTCGGTNACGCTTTCNGTCGANCACCGCGTAATCGATGGCGCACTTGGCGCGACCTTCCTTGCNGCCATCAAAGGCTATCTGGAAGANCCGCTAAGCATGCTGGTATAAATATNGNGGCGNCATTCACAAGTCGATCCANTCGGTAAACCATCCGCCAGTTTTCGATTTGTGAATGCCGCCTCTGGTTTTCTAACTTTACAACGGTTTCGCAATAAGAACCCGAGCGCTTGCCCCGATTTTGTAGCTTCCATCCGTTTGCCGGAAGGGTTTAATCGCGGCGGTATATGCGGCTTGGACAGCTTCGAGACCCGACGTCTGGATGGCTTTTGCAGATACGCCTGACGAGAGCAAACCCCTTAGCGCCGTTTCTTCGCTTGCAAATGACCATGGACTGTCCACATCAAATACCGTGACCGGCTCAAGCCCTGCGTCAGCGCCGAACTGGCGGAGTTTTGTTTCGTCCGAAAGCGCAAATGGCCCCGGGGCATTTGGCGGTGGCGGGGGTAACAAGCCTTTCATAGCGGCAACAATTTTTGCCGCGTCCATCACCTCTGGATCGCCCCAAGTCATAACGCAGACCAAGCCGGTTGGTTTTGTCACACGACGCGCCTCGGCTAAGGCCAAAACGGGGTTTCCGGCGTATTGGAATGAATTAAATCCGGTGACCACGTCAAAGGTCGCGTCTTCAAACGGCAAGGCTTCTAGATCGCCTTGTTGAAAATCTCCAGATGGAACGCGTTCACGGGCGATTTCCANNAGGGCGCTNGAAGCATCCAGCCCTGCGATNGTAGCGCCNANNCCATGCGCCAGCTGNGCNGCCATCCCTGCACCGCACCCAGCATCGAGCAATCGGGTGCCTTGGCCCACGTTTGCGCGCGCCAACACCGCCTTATACCCGGCGCTGAATTGGCCCTCTGCAAAGTCAGCCCAATCTCGGGCGTTGGCACCCCAAAGTTGACCGTTCTTTTCCGATGTTCGTGGTTTTGATTCCTGTGTCATTTATCGCCTCCATTGGTTAAACTAAATATGTTGCGATCATCGTACACAAACCGCTTTCGTTCCACTTCAATATCTGAAGTTGATTTGGCGGCGGGAATGCGTAGGCTTATTGAATGAAAACTCTAACCGAATACGGCCAGTATTGCCCGATCGCCGCCGCGGCAGAAATCATCGCAGAACGGTGGACCCCTCTTATCCTTCGTGGTCTCTTTTCCGGTTTAACGCGCTTTAATGAACTGCACGCAAGCATGCCGCGCTTGTCATCGGCACTGCTGTCAACACGATTGACCCAACTTGAAAGCATGCAAATTATTGAGCGGCAGCGCGTCGGGACGGGCAATAAATTTGAATATCATCTAACCAAAAGCGGTCACGCCCTGTGGCCAGTGCTGGAACAAATGGGAATTTGGTCGCAACATTGGATGCGCGATTCCATGACATCGCTGGACAATATCAACTCCGATTTATTTCTTATGGAAGTCCGATTTTCCAATATGTCAGACGCGGGTGAGGTGAAACACCGCCGTGTAGTCGAGATCAGGCTGACCGATACCGAGCCGACCAAACGATTATACTGGATGATATTTGATGGCCGCGAAATTGACGTGTGCAAGAAAGATCCGGGGTATGAGATCGATCTGTGGGTAACCGCGCGGGTGCAGGAGCTCGTCAAGGTCTGGATGGGGCATGTTAAGTTGTCTAGCGCAATCGATACCGGAGGAATTTCGCTTCACGGCTCCCGTAAAGAAGTCGAGGATTTTGGCGTCTGGTTCAAAGGTAGCAGCTTTCAAGAAGTGGGCCTCGCGGCAACCCAGCATTCGAATGATCTCTGAGTCTGCGCATCAAATGCCTACGTGCAATTGACGCCCCCAAATTCCGACATAACATAAGAAAGACCGAACCCTTGAAATGNAATTTGGTTNAAGTGTANNNTTCAAACACCNCTTAGAAGCAGANANTTANTTTTTCCCGAATGTCGGTCTGTNAGGNCCNCGTTCGTCTAGGATGTATAGGGATATGGTNCCTCTAAANTTTGCAAAGGAAAAAACATGAAATATATGTGCTTNATTTATTCTGCCCCAAATNCCGGACCTCAGCCGGGAACACCAGAATTTGGTGCCATGATGAAGGGGTATACCGACTTTGGCGAAACCGTCACCAAAGATGGGAAATTCATCGCTGGCGATGCTCTCCAAGGGGTCGAGACGGCAACAACTGTGTCGATTCGCAACGGTAAAACCGAAATGATGGACGGCCCTTTTGCGGAAACAAAAGAGCAATTGGGTGGCTATTACCTGCTCGATTGCACAGATCTGGATGAAGCATTGAAATATGCTGCCATGATACCGACTGCGGAATACGGGCGTATCGAAGTACGGCCGCTCATGATTTGGGATAACTGAGTTAGAACACTATTATGTTGCCCCCACTCTCACTCGAACAAAGTATCGACAAAACTGTTCGTGAAGAATGGGGGCGCATTCTTGCGTCGCTGGTCAAACATCTCGGAGATTTCCAGCTAGCGGAAGATTGCCTTCAGGATGCGATCCTCTTGGCGATGAAGCATTGGAAAAAGAACGGTTTACCTAATTCGCCTGCTGCGTGGTTGATTACAGTTGCACGTCGTAGCGCAATCGACAGATTTCGCAGGCAACAAAATTTCGCGTCCAAACAACCCGAGATTTCCTATCTGCTTGATCTGGAAAACCAGGATACCGACGATACAGAACCTGAAATTATTCCGGATAAACGATTGGAAATGATATTCACTTGTTGTCACCCAGCCTTAGAACAGAAAACACAGGTCGCGCTTACGTTACGGACTTTGGGAGGGCTTTCANCAGAGGAAATCACCGCTGCGTTTCTGGACAAGCCAGATGCCATGCAGCAGCGGCTAACCCGTGCCAAGAAGAAAATCTCTCAGGCTGCCATTCCATATCGTATTCCTGAAGCGGATGAATTGCAGGGGCGTTTGTCATCGGTTCTGCGCGTAATATATCTGATATTCAACGAAGGGTATTCAGCCACAGCGGGCGAGAGCCTAATCAAAACCAACTTGTCGAACGAGGCTATCCGATTGGTTCGCATAATTTACCATCTGATGCCTGATGAAACGGAAGTTGGTGGAATCTTGGCGCTCATGCTTTTGCATGACTCGCGAAAAAATGCGCGAATTGGTTTGCGTGAAGAAATGATCCCCCTATCAGAGCAAAACCGTTTACGTTGGAATAAGTCACAGATTTCCGAAGGTGTGGAAATCCTTGAAAGTGTGCTTCCGCGGCAGAAAGTTGGTGTTTATCAATTGCAGGCTGCGATCAGTGCCTGCCATGCGGAAGCCCGATCTTGGGAAGAAACGAATTGGGATGAAATCGTAGCGCTTTATAACTTACTACATGCGCTGCAACCCTCTCCCGTCGTGCGCATAAATCATGCAGTTGCATTATCGTATGCGAAATCCCCAAGTGAAGCGTTGGAGGTGCTGGAAGATGCATTCGCGAATAGTAAGTTAAGTCGTTATCAACCCTATTACGCAGCGAAAGCGGACCTTCTCGCAAGACTGGGCCAACGCTGCGAAGCAGAAGATATGTACCAGATTGCAATTGATTTGTCGGAAAATGAACAAGAACAAGANTTTTTGCGAAGGCAGAAAACGCGTTTGCGTACTTAGCCTGCGCTACGAGTCATTTTAAACAGNTATGGACGAAAGGAACGCTCTATCATGACTAGCGAANTGGCATTGGCGTTACATTCAANATTAGGACCCACACGANTAAGNGCAGAGCCTATTNATNGACCAATGTACTTATTGGTAAAATTTCCCATAGGCTCGGGTCAATACCCGCCCNATTTGTTAATCTGATATTAACGCGCGCCAGTCGAGGGGTGCTGATTGTGACGAAGAGATCGAGGAACCCGATGCGCCAAGTTCCAGTTTATCCCACTGCGTTGATGCTACCATCGGNTAGACAAGTAACGCGATGATCAAAAAGCTTATCAACCCCAAGGTCGTTTTTAACTCAAATACCATAACAAAGCCCCACACTTATTACTTAACACTACATTTGGCACCCAGAGAATCGCGGGTCGCCACAAGTGGTTTATATCATATGAATCGGTAAAACGCTGCACAAATCCTTCTTTTCAATAAATTGTGTCCTAAATTCGATCTAAATATGGTTATGTTGACGAATTCGTTAACGCGCGTCATTTTGGCAAAATTCGGTTAACTTGCGGCAAATACATCTAAATTGCGCTAATTTCGGTGGTAACTATTGACGAACGGTGCAAACTTATACACTTATCCAATATCGGCGCGGAATCCCCTGCCGGTTGTTAAAAATGACAAAAGGACTCGAAGCCCATAGCCCGTAGACCACATAACGCGCCACCACAGCGCGACACCGGACCCCGCGTTAATGAACGCATTACATCCGCAGAAATCCGACTAATTGGCGCCGAAGGCGAAAATGTAGGCGTTGTTTCCCCCGCTCAAGGGTTGGAGATGGCGCANGAGGTTGGACTCGANTTGGTGGAAATTTCCCCAAATGCGAAACCGCCCGTCGTGAANATCATGGATTTCGGCAANTTCAAATANGAACAGCAGAAACGTGATTCCGAAGCGCGCAAAAAGCAAAAGATNATCGANGTTAAGGAAGTTAAATTCCGCCCGAACACCGANACGCATGATTACGACGTGAAAATGCGCAACGTGTTCAAGTTCCTCGAAAACGGCGACAAGGTGAAAGTCACCCTGCGTTTCCGTGGCCGTGAAATGGCGCATCAGGACTTGGGGCGCAAATTGTTGCTCCGTGTTGCTGCTGACATCACGGAGTTGGGTAAAATCGATATGATGCCCAAAATGGAAGGTCGCCAGATGGTGATGATGATTAACCCGCTTAGACAGAGTTAATATTGCCAACAGAGGCGGGCAAATTGCCCGTCTCTTGCATGACAGGTCTGATATGAAAAAGTCAAAAAAAGTCAGACATCTGTTTGAATATACAATAATCAACATTTTNTATTATGGACTGCGGGTACTGCCCTTCGCATTGCGCGTAAAACTCGGCGGTGCAGTTCTTGCGCAAATCATCAGAAGATCTCGTAAATTCCGTATGCGTATCCAGGAAAACCTTAAGTTAGTCTTCCCGGAAATGTCACCCAAGCAACGCGAACGTATCCGCCTTTCGGTGGGTAAAACCTTCGGGCGCACGTTCATGGAGGTACTTAACAGCGACAGTTATGCAAAACATCAAGACCTGTTCCACATCTCCGGTCCGGGATTGCAAGCGCTAAAGGATGCACAAGCCGAGGGGCGCGGTGCTATTCTAGTGTCGGGGCATTTCGGACAATCCGGAGCAATCCGGACGTATCTGGCAAAGAACGGCATCGAAGTGGCCGCCTTCTATCACCCCAGCGCGAACACCTATTTCGACCGCCTGTATCTTAAGCAGATAAAATTCGCTGGCCGCTATATTTTCCCCACCGGACGCCGCGGCAGCCTGAACCTGACGCGACATATCATTGGCGGCGGGGTAGTATTATTGTTGCTCGATCAGCGGTACGTAAAGGGTGAGGTTCTGGACTTTTTAGGGCAGCCAGCGGCCACGTCAACGTCTATGGCGGATATTGCGATAAAATATAACCTACCGTTTATCCCCGTATACGGCACGCGCCATGAGGACAGCCTCGAGGTCGATGTCGACTTCGAGCAACCGATCCCTCACACGGATGCCACAACTATGACCCAGCTTGCCAACGACAGCCTGTCGGCGCGGGTTCGTAAATCGCCAGGGCAATGGTACTGGCTACATAAACGTTGGGGTTAGGAAAACAGGTTTTCGTATTCTTCCCGCAACGCTTTTTTCTGGACTTTTCCCATAGTGNTNCGCGGCAACGCNTCAACGANCAGAACATGTTTGGGGCNTTTGAANCGAGCGAGTTTCTTAGCTGTAGCAGTAATTATCGCTTCGGTTGTCAAAGCTGAACCACGCGCCACAACGACGGCCACAACCGCTTCACCTAAATCAGCGTGCTGCAGGCCTATCACGGCGCTTTCCAGAACATCGGGAAAATCGTCGATAACGGCCTCGACCTCATTGGGATAAACGTTGAAGCCGCCCGAAATAATCAGGTCTTTCGAACGCCCGACAATGGAAATATACCCGTCTGCATCCCGCATTCCCAAATCACCAGTAATAAACCAGCCATCGCCGCGCAATTCTTCTGCCGTTTTTTCTGGCATCTGCCAGTATCCGGCAAACACATTGTCACCGCGCACTTCAATAGAACCGATCTGGTCCACGCCAAGCTCAACACCGTCATCGTCTACAATTTTAACTTCAACATCCGGTAGCGGTAGGCCAACCGTGCCGGATTTGCGCGCCCCATTGTATGGGTTGGAAGTGTTCATATTAGTTTCGGTCATCCCATAGCGTTCAAGGATTTCATGATCGGTGCGTTCTGTCCAACGCGTGTGCGTTTCCGCCAACAGCGGTGCCGAGCCGGATATGAACAAGCGCATGTTCTGCGTGCTGTCTTTGGTTAGACGTGGATCATCTAGAAGACGCGTATAAAAGGTTGGAACCCCCATCAACGTGGTGGCCCTCGTCATCGCCGAAAAGATTTTGTCCTTATCGAATTTAGGCAGGAAGACCATCGCCGCCCCCGCCATAAGCGCCACATTTGTAGCGACAAACAGCCCGTGCGTGTGGAAAATAGGTAGCGCGTGGATCAAGACGTCATCTGGTGTAAACCGCCAATATTCCACCAGTGTTTGCGCGTTGGAGGCCAGTGCACGGTGGGTCAGCATCGCCCCTTTGGAGCGCCCTGTAGTCCCGGGTGTGTAAAGGATCGCGGCCAAATCGTCTGCAGTGCGTGGAACGGGCTTGAACCCGGCAGGCATCGTTGACGCCGCATCAAGCGTGCCACCGCCTGCGCGGTCCAGCGTCAATACATGGCGCACTCCAGCAGCATTCACGGCGGATTGCATTTCAGTTTCCCGCGAAGGGTCAACCACGAACATATGCGGGGTTGCGTCTTTTAAGAAATACGCAATCTCGGACGTTGTGTAATCAGGGTTTANTTGGCANNAATACCGCGCCTGCCATGACNGNNCCNANATAAAGCTCCAACGCCTCTAACGATTTGTTAACCTGCACGGCCACACGATCGCCGGGCGCGACACCTTTAGAGACAAGCAAAGCGGCATATCGTTCCGCATTCGCAAAGAACGCGCCAAACGTGCGGCCACCCTGCCCTTGCACAAAAACATCACTCTCGCGGCCCATAGATGCAAATCGCAACCGCGCAACGAGGTGATTGTCTTTACACATAATTAACCCTCGCTTTGATCCGCGTTGGTTTTGTGCCGATAAATCTTGGCGAGCAGCACTAGCCCCGGCGTCAAATGGAATAGCATATCGAAAATNTCGAGAGGTTGAACCAAGCCACCTGNGANCAGCATTTTAAGCTTCTGCCANAGATGGGGTTCNGGTACAAACGGCGCTAGCCCCAGAAAAATGGTCAATATTATCGCCGTGCGAAACGGTATTTTGTCGAGGTATTTCATGGTTCACCTAATTTGTTGCGTTGCCACCTTATATGGAACCTTCCCCTTGACCTGCAATAGCTGGAAATGTGGCTAAATTGGCGCAGTCTTAAGCGGGAAATAGCCCAATTATCCGAACGACACGCAATGCCAATTCCAAATGCATCATTCTAACTGTATATAGACTTGAATTTAATTCGTTTTGGAGTTCCTGATGAAAGCTTCCCGCTTATTTCTGATTGTTGCGCTGCTTTTTTCCAGCGTTTCAAGCGTGTCAGCTTACACTGAAGAGCAATTGCGCAGTGGTTTGAAACTTTTCTTGCGCCTGCAAGGGTATGAGTGTGCCAATATTTTGAACGTCGATATGCGCGAAGAACCGCGTGCTTTCGACATTCTGTGTGCTGAAAATGACGATGGAACNGGCGAAGAGACGTTATATTTCTTCCAGTTTGTTGGTGCTAGCGCAGTTGTGGAAGTTATTGAATAACCTTAACCCACTGTAAATCTTTTCCTGCCAAAACCGCCTTGTTCTAATTGAAAAGGCGGTTTTTCTTTGTCNGGTACTGACACAAATATCCTAAGGCGAAAAATCAAGGCGGCGGCGGCGCGACAGGCCAAAGCCTCGTTGCAGAACTCGCTTGTTCAGAACATTGAAAAGGCGACAACCAAGGTTTTCCTTGATTTGCTGGAAATCGAGGTTGTGGCACAGGTTTGCGAACGGACGATCAACTCCCATACCCGAACGATCGAGGAAATGACTTCGCGTATGTTCGGAATTGTCAAATTTGGCGAAGATGTCGGGCTGACGGGCTTTGATTCACAGTTTATTGACACCGCCATCACGCACTTGGCAGGCGGGGTATCTGAAGCAGGCAGTGATCGACCAGTCACCAATACCGATGCCGCGATTTTCAAGCTGGTTATTAACAAAATCCTTACGCAAGTGTTTGATATGCCCGACGGCACACTCTCAGATGTGGGTATGAGTGGATATGAGCGGGAAAAAGCACCGTTGATATTTTTACTGTCCGAAAAGAAATATGCCTTGTTGCGTGTAAACATAAACGATGTTGAAGGTGCGGGTCTGGGGCAGTTTGAACTGGCGATTCCGTTAACCTGCATGGAACACATCGCAGCGTCGGAGCAGCGGAATTCGATGTCGCAGGAACACGACATTTGGCGCATCGCCATGTCCAAAATCGCGATTGACGCCCCCATCGAACTGGACACAATTGTAAGCAGGATGGATATTTCATTGGGGCAAATTCTAGATATGAAAAAAGGGGATTTGCTTGATCTGGCCGACGGCTCGTTAACCGGTTTGGCATTGGAGGGGNGAACNGCAAACGGCCAAAAAACAATATTCAAGGGGCATTTGGGCGCTNTAAAAACCCACAAAGCTTTCAAAATCACCCNCATCCCTGACGAGGAGCATACGTTGTTTTAAACCNCCCNCTNGCNCNCAACGCAGGTTCCGCAGCGTAATTCGTTAGCAACCACTTGCAGTTCGCCCCTAAATTTGTCCAAACTGTTCGCAACCGTAAATACANGAGACAGTTATGGATTTGGGAATTAGCGACAAGGTCCGCCCATTGATCAAGCAGGTTAGGGAGATGGTAACAAACCAGATCGCTCCGCTGGATGAGGAATTTCATAACGAGGTTGGAAAAACCGGTAACCGTTTTGAATATACCGAGCGCATGACCGAAATTCTTGAAAGCTTGAAAACTGAAGCGAAGGCCAAAGGACTGTGGAATTTATGGTTAACAGATAGTGAACGCGGCTTTGGCCTGACTACGGTTGAATACGCCTATCTAGCCGAAGAAATGGGTAAAACCCGTTTGGGTGCCGAGGTTTTCAACTGTTCTGCGCCTGACACCGGCAATATGGAAGTGTTTGAGCGCTACGGGACGCCTGAACATAAAGAACGCTGGTTGAAACCACTGTTGAATGGGGAAATCCGGTCTGCGTATTTGATGACCGAACCTGATGTGGCATCTTCTGACGCCACGAATATGTCGATGACGTGTGTGCGCGATGGTGACGAATACGTACTTAACGGCGAAAAATGGTGGTCTTCGGGTGCAGGCGATCCGCGGTGCGCAATTTACATCGTGATGGTTAAAACCGGAACGGAAGACGACGCCAAGCATCAACGGCACTCTATGGTGCTGGTTCCTGCGGCAGCTTCGGGCGTTGAAATCCTTCGCGCTATGGAAGTTTATGGCCATGACGACGCGCCGCACGGCCATATGCACATTCGATTTACGGACGTTCGCATTCCGGTTTCGGATCTTCTACTGGGCGAAGGACGCGGGTTTGAAATATCGCAAGGACGGCTTGGGCCTGGCCGAATCCACCACTGTATGCGCGCAATCGGGCACGCCGAAGCAGCGCTGGAACTGATGTGTAGACGATCGCTGGAGCGTGAGGCGTTTGGCAAAAAATTGGCGCAACTTGGTGCGAACTATGACATTATTGCCGAATGCAGGATGGAGATCGAACAAGTGCGCCTGCTGTGTCTGAAGGCCGCGTGGATGATGGATCAAGGTGACGCTCGCGCTGCCGCACCGTGGATCAGCCAGATCAAAGTCGCCGCACCGCGCGTCGCACTTAAGGTGATTGACGAAGCTGTGCAAATGCATGGTGCCGCCGGCATCAGCCAAGACACCAGACTTGCCGCGAGTTGGACACATGTTCGAACATTACGGTTGGCAGA
>JAESQH010000064.1 GCA_016765235.1 Paracoccaceae bacterium | reverse complement strand
TCGATCCGTTTGCCCATGAAAATCAGTTGGCCCATTTGGGTAAGGCGCGGGGCTTCAGTGCCGAGTTTGCCATAACTGACCCAGCGGGCGTTATTGGGCATCAGGGTGAAAACCGTTTCGCATATTTGGTCGGATACGGCATCCAGAAATACGCGCGGTTTTAGGGCGCGGCTGATGGTTGCGAATTGGTCTGCGAAATCGGGGGCGGTTGTCACTAACACCTCCGTGGCGCCCAGCGTTTTTAGCGACGCGACGGCCTCCTCGCGGCGGACCAGTGCGATGACTTTCAGCTTCATGTCTTTGGCAAGGCCGATCATCAGCTTGCCCAGCTGGCTGGTTGCGGCGGAAATCACGAAGGCATCGCCGTCTTTCGCAGCAATATCCACCATCGCCATTGCAGTCAGAGGGTTAACAATTTGCGCGGCTCCATCGATGTCAGAGATATCCGCCCTAAGCGGTATGCTGGCGATTGCATCCGTTAACGCGTATTCTGCCCACGCCCCGGAACCGCTTGGCGAAACCGCAAACGCAACGCGTTTGCCTACCAGTCCCTCGGCGCCTTCACCGGCAACTACGACGTCTCCGCAACCTTCAAAACCTGCGGGTGAGCCTTTGCGCCGTGGCTGGCCGTACTCACCCTTAATAAAGTGTAAATCCGACGGGTTCACCGAGGCTACCCGCAGTTTTATTAATACCTGACCTTTGGCGGGGACTGGCACGGGAATTTGTGCTTCCTCCAAATACAACGCTGCATCGGAGATTGCCGGGCCTTCGGATTTACCGGAATATCCGTCTTCCAACTGAATAAGCGCGCGCATTGTGTCAGGAATATCGGCCATTAATCTTCCTTTAACCAATCGTTCAGGATTTCATCCGTATCTGCACCACACGCTGGCGGCGCTTTGCGATATGTCACCGGTGTTTGCGAAAACTTAACCGGATTGCCGATAAGATCAACGGTGCCGGACCCTGACAGCGGGTGCGGAATGGTGATTTTCATGTCGCGCGCGGCGACTTGATCGCTGGCGAAAACTTCGGCGACGTCATTGATCGGGCCGCAGGTGACGCCTGCTTTATTCATCGCAGACAGCAACGTATCCTTGTCGATTTGTTGAATAATCGGGATCAGGGTTTCCAGCAGAACCTCGCGATTGGCAATTCGGTCGATATTAACCTTATAGTGTGGATCATCGGCCAGTGCTGAATGACCGATGGCGGCGCAGAACTTGGCGAATTGGGCGTCGTTGCCGACCGCGATAATCAAATGCCCGTCGCTGACCTCGAATATCTGGTAGGGCACGATGTTGGGGTGCTGGTTGCCACGACGCACCGGAATCTCGCCGGAGGTGAGGTAATTCACCCCCTCGTTAATCAGCCACGCGACTTGAGTGTCAACGAGGGCGACGTCGATATGTTGGCCCTCGCCAGTTTGATCACGGTGGCGCAGGGCCGCCAGAATCGCGGTGGTGGCGTACATGCCGCACATGACGTCCGCGATACCAACGCCGACCTTCATCGGTTCGCCGTCAGGTGCGCCGGTCAGGCTCATGATCCCGCCGTAACCCTGCGCCATAAGATCGTAACCGGCCAGCCCTGCGTTCGGCCCCGTCTGGCCAAATCCGGTGATGGAGCAATAGATTAACGACGGGTTAATCGCCTTCAGGCTTGCGTAATCCAGCCCGTATTTCTTCAACCCGCCAGTTTTGAAATTCTCCACCAGAATATCGCATTTGGTGGCGAGTTGGCGAATGGTATCAGCACCTTCCGGTGTGGACATATCCAGTGCGATGGATCGCTTGTTGCGGTTCGCGGCCATATAATAGGCGCTCTCGCTTGTCTCAATGCCATCGGCATCGCGCAGATAGGGAGGCCCCCAAGCGCGGGTGTCGTCGCCTTTTCCGGGGCGCTCCACCTTAACGATGTCAGCGCCGTAATCCCCCAGAAGCTGTGTGCTGGTAGGGCCTGCGAGAATGCGGGTCAGGTCAAGAACGCGGACCCCGTGAAGTGGCCCTTTGGGCGTATCAGAATGTGTCATAAGCGCGAGTTTACAGACGGTGGGCGGAAAGAAAAGTTCCTTTTTGGAATTACCTAGCGTCCGTTCAATTCGCCCTCTAACACAAACGCCGGTGCCACGCCTGAAAGGCGGGCGCGGTAGATGAATAACGCTTCGTTAACGCGCATCACATAGTTGCGGGTTTCGCGGTAGGGGATCGTTTCGATCCACTCAATGGCGTCGACGTTGGGTGACCGCGGGTCGCCGAATTCCTCGATCCAGCGGTCGGCGCGGTTCGGGCCTGCGTTGTATGCAGCGGCGGCCAGCAGGGCTGACCCGTCATAGCGCTCCAGCATTTCTGCCAGATAAGCCGTGCCGATACGGGCGTTGTATTCCCAGTCTTCACCGAGGCTTTTGGTGGAATAAGTTATCCCCAAATCCTTCGCGACGATCTTGGCGGTTCCCGGCATCACCTGCATCAAACCAAGTGCCCCGGCGGAGCTTTTAGCACCGGGGTTAAATTCGCTTTCTTGGCGTGCGATGGCCATAGCCAGTTCAGCGGGAACGGGGCTGTTGAAACTGGCAAGATCCGTGATCGGGTAATAGGCATGCGGGATTACATCACCGTTGGTTGCTGCTTCTTTGGCGACTTTCAACGCGGCGTAGGGTTTGCCCAAATCCAATGCCAACTGCCCCAGCGCGGCGCGTTCCTTGACGGTTAATGTTATGGAGGCGCGGGTTAAGAACCAGCTGGCTAACCAATCCTCCCCTGCGAAATGGTACAGGAACCCCGCCCGAACGGTGTCGCTCCGCAAGAACGGTTGCCGTGTCCAATCGGCAGGAAGGTCTGCGCCAGCGATGCTTTGATCTGGTGGTAATCCGGCGCGTTCCGCCGCCAATTGCCCATAAAAGCTGGTCTGATAGGTGGCAGCTAAAGCGTAGGATGCTTTGGCGTTTGCCAAATCCCCCATGGCCTCGTAACTGCGCCCCAACCAATAGCCTACGCGGCCTACACTTATGGGCGAAACGGTTGCCGCCCTAACATTGTTGAAATGCTTAATGGCCCGTGCAGGGTCGTTAAGCTTTCGTAAAGCCAAGAAGCCCGACAGCCATTCCAGATCGGAATACCCGGTTTGGTCAGGCGTCAGAAAATGCTGGCTGGCCAGATAATAGGCGGCGCGATTATCGCCTGCGCGCATCGCACGGCGCGCATAACTGCGGCGTTTGCTGGCCCAGAATTCAGGACGCCCCAAGTTGTCGAGCGAACCGGAGCGTTCTACCAACATGTCGTGGGCGCTATCCCAATATTCCTTGCTAATACGCCAGCGGAAACGGTCATATGCTAGCCCCGCATCACGCGACACGGATTTTGGCAGGGCAGAAATCATCAAATCCACCCCGTTTTTATCTTGTTGCAGCGCTATGCGGACCTTAGCCAGCGCGCGTTCAGACGGCGTGACAATCGACAACATGCGCCCTGCTTCGGTTACCAAGCGTTTCCACAACAACAGGTCTAGACGATCGTCGTTATAAGGTTTCAACGTTTTGGAAAAGCCTTTCCAAAGGGCGTCTTGTTCTTCTTCGCTAAGGGAAAACTCCTGCCATGCGTAAATGACCTCGGCGCCCGCCTCAGTGTGTTTTCCCAAAGCCTGATAGGCTTGGGCCAAACGCAAAGCCCCCCATCCGGTTTTCGGGTTTTGGGTTGCGAAATAGTTAACAACACGTTGCGGGTTTAGGCCTTGGGGGATGAACTCTTCCGAAACCTTTTGCAGTAATGGCAAGCCGGGCCAGTCGGCGTTGGCGTTAAGGAATTTTTCATATTCACCGAACGTTCCCTCACCTGCGCGCAAGCGGGCCCACTCAACGATTTCAACCGCAATGGGGTCTTTGTTGCGCCGTGCAAGGGCCACTGCGTCATTCCAGTTGCCAGCCTCTGCTGCGGACAAGGCCGTCGCCAATGCCGCGCCATTTTGCGTGGGGGTTTGCCCCACAGCCGCAGTAATGCTGCCGACAAGGACTGCCAGCGCCACAGGTAAACTGGTGCGTAACTTGGAAAACTTCATAGTGCCTCAATATTTTTTTAGGTTTTTTTGTTCGTATAGCACAATTTTCGCCTATATGTCTCGTATCGCTTGCTTGCGGTGGCATCAATTCGCCGTTAGTGCTGCGACTAGACAGATCAAACCCTCGGAGGCCCCAATGTTCAAAGGTTCTATGCCAGCGCTTATCACCCCGTTCCAAAACGGCAAGGTGGATGAAGACGCACTGAAGGCGCTTGTCGAGTGGCATATCGCGGAGGGTAGCCACGGGATGGTTCCTGTGGGCACAACTGGTGAATCACCGACCCTAACCCACGTTGAACATGAGCGTGTGATCGAGGTGGTCGTGCAAACCGTCGCTGGTCGCGTACCGGTGATCGCAGGTGCAGGGTCCAACAACACTACCGAGGCGATCCGTTTTGTGCGATTTGCCGACAAAGTCGGCGCGGATGGCGCGTTGGTCGTTACGCCTTACTACAACAAACCGACGCAGCGCGGCTTGATCGCACATTTCACGGCTGTGCATGACGCCAGCGATATTCCGATCATCATCTACAATATCCCCGGTCGCTCGGTCGTGGATATGACACCCGAAACGATGGGCGAGTTGGCCAAACTGCCACGTATTGTCGGTGTAAAAGACGCAACCGGCGATATCGTGCGGGTTTCGGATCAGCGGATTACCTGTGGCAACGATTTCATCCAGCTTTCGGGCGAGGATGCCTCCGCGCTTGGCTATAACGCGCAAGGTGGCCATGGTTGCATTTCGGTTACGGCAAATGTCGCCCCTGCGTTGTGCGCTGAATTCCAAGAGGCGACGCTGGTGGGCGACTTCACGAAAGCGCTTGCCTTGCAGGATAAACTGATGCCGCTTCACACTGCTATTTTCGCTGAGCCGGGTGTCGCGGGTGCTAAGCATGGCTTGGCCGTACTGGGGAAATGTTTGGACGAAGTACGTTTGCCTTTGACCGGATTGTTACCCGAAACCAAAGCGCAAATCGAAGATGCGATGCGCCACGCCGGGCTAATTAATTAACAATGTCTGAACGTCGAGCCGACATACATCTCGTTTGCGGGGCGACGGGGGCGGGGAAATCGACATACGCCGAAGAACTGGCGCAATCCGTTGACGGGGTGCGCTTTTCTATTGATGAGTGGATGCAGCGTTTGCACAACGCCGACAAACCGAACGAAAACCTGTTCGAGTGGTTATATGAGCGCGTTCAACGTAACTGCGCACAGATGCGGAGCGTGGCTGAACGATTGGTCGCGCTTGGTACGCCAGCGGTTTTTGACTGTGGCCTGACCAATAAACTGGAGCGCGACATATTTGTGAACTGGGCTGAGGAACAAGGATTTTCCGTTCAACTTCATTTTCGCGATGTTCCCAGCGAAATCCGGTGGCAGCGGGTGCAAAAACGCAATGCGGAGCAAGCGGAGACCTTTCAGTTCGAGGTGACACGTGACATGTTCGATTTTATTGAGTCGATGTGGGAAGCCCCCTCGGACGAAGAAATGACCCGCCTGAATGGCCAACGGATAACAGATTAATGGCACCGCGCAAGAAAGCTGACCCAAACAATAAGACCGTCGCCGAGAACCGGAAGGCGCGGCACAATTATGCGGTCGAAGATACGCTGGAATGCGGGATGATCCTTGAAGGCTCCGAGGTGAAATCCATGCGGGAGGGCGGTGTAAATATCGCCGAAAGTTACGCCGCCATCGAGGATGGAGAGTTGTGGTTGATTAACTCCCACATCCCGAAGTACGACCAAGCCAAAACGTTTCAACACGAAGAACGTCGCCGCCGTAAACTTCTGGCTTCCAAGCGCGAGTTGTCGAAACTGTGGGCTGAAGTCGGGCGTCAGGGAATGACTCTTGTGCCGCTGAAGATATATTTCAACGATAAGGGTCGCGCGAAATTGTTGCTGGGCATCGCCAAAGGTAAACAGAAGCAAGACAAACGCGCGAGCGACAAGAAGCAGGACTGGAAGCGGCAACAGGGTAGGNTGTTACGGGATCGCGGATAGGTATAGTTGCTGGGAAATATAACGGAGTTTCCCATGCCATTTTTGCCAAGCCTGCCCGAAACCAGCCACCTTTCCGACCTGTTCAAAAAATTCCCGCGTGGCATACCACCGTTGATGGAATACCACGACGCGATCCTGCGCAGTGAGGGCGAGTTAACGAAAGCTGAACGCGAGCTGATCGCCACGTACACCTCCAACCTGAACGCTTGCACCTTTTGTTATGGCGCCCACAAAATCTATGCCGAGGCGTTCGGAATAGACGCTGCGATGATCGAGGCGATGGTGGTCGATTTGGATAGTGTTGAGGGGTTGGACAAGCTGAAGCCGATCCTGCGGTACGTTAAGAAAATGAACTTCCTACCCAGCAAGATCGTTAAAGCCGACGCGCAAGCGGTCTTTGATGCGGGCTGGTCAGAAGAGGCGTTATACGAGGCGATTCAGGTCTGTGCATTGTTCAATATGATGAANCGGATTATCGAGGGCGCGGGCGTGAATTTTGACTACGAAGGAAATTTCGCGGCACATTCCTTAAGCAAATCCGGTGCTGACGTTGAGGCGCACACCTATGGCGCTTATGGGAAAACTGTCACGGTTGACGGTTAACGAATTGGGTTGGTCGCCTTGTTGTAGGGCTTCCAGTCGGTAATTTCCGGGTAATACATCGCCCGCCATTTGCGAACACGCGGGTTCATTACGCGCCGCCAAAGCGGTGGAACCAACGCCATCGCAGCCATTATGGGATAGCCGTATGGCAACTGTGGTGCCTCGGTTTCGGCATAGGATTGTAGCAGTGGAAAACGGCGATCGGGTTTGTAGTGATGGTCTGAATGGCGTTGCAGATTTATTAACAGATAGTTAGTAAAACGTCGCGACGAATTCCACGAATGGTGCGGGCGAACGTGTTCGTATTTTCCTTCGCCAAGGTGTTTGCGAACCAGACCATAATGTTCGACATAGTTGGTTAGCTCCAGAAACGTCACGGCGATCAACGCTTGCATAAGGTAAAGCCCGACACCGAACCAGCCACCGATTACAGCGGCCATNNNCAAGAACCCCATCGGCCAAAGTGCGTAGCGCCAGAAGGGGTTGGACTTGTCGTAGATGGGCAGGTTTCGGGTTGCCAATCGCCCCGTTTCAACTTTCCACGAGGCGATCAGACCTTCGGGGAGAAGTCGGAAAAAGAAGCGGTGGAATCCTTCATTATATCGTCCAGTCACTGGGTCGGCAGGTGTACCGACATGGCGGTGATGGATCAGGATATGCTTGGTGCGGAAATGCCCGTAAAGGACCATCGCCAGCAATGCATCACCCAGATTACGTTCCAGCTTGTCTTTCTGGTGGATTAATTCGTGGGCGTAAACAATGCCGATCCCACCTGTTGCAATACCAATTGCGGCGAANAANNNCACACTTTGNGTGGTCGACATATGGTCAAACCGNGTCGCGGCNATCANGGCAAAAACNATGAAAAANAGTTGGATGGGAAACCAGATCATGGTCAGCATNCGNTGCCAGTNNANCTGNNTATCNTCGGTTTCGGGGTCCATATTCGCGGNGTTNTCCGACAGCATCCNGTCGAANANNGAACTAAGNATCAGNCCATAGACCGGGATCANNANNATNGCCCAACCGCCGAAAANGGCGGCGATGATNACGGTCANCGCAACGATCAAAGATACTGCAAACGGGGCGGCATTGCGGATTGTGGGGGTGTTATTCGACATAGCGCACCTCAACACAATTGCGGCCCATTATTCAACCCCGATTGCGGTTATGCCCGCGGAATACACTTTCCGCATGACGGTTGGTAATTTGTTTGGGGTCGCAGCGGTAGGAAACTCGAACTGTCCACGTGTCGGAATCGCTGCCATATCAACGCACGCTGTTCTAACAGTTAACAGCAGGTGAAAATGTGTGAACGTATGCTTAACGGGCGCGGTAAGCGTGAACCACTTAGCGTTCAGTGGCGTATCCTCGGTTGCGTCCGCTTCCGCCCAATCGGTTGTCGGCAGGGCCAGCATCCCACCAAGCAATCCCTTTTCAGGGCGAGTTTCCAGCAATATTGCGCCATCAGAACGCTGCACCAAATAGGCTATGCCATAACGTGTCGGTTTCGCGGGTTTAGGGCGTTTTTTCGGAAGCTCGGCGGCAATCCCTTTTTTACGGGCCAAACAATTCGTGGCAATCGGGCAAATCTCGCATGTTGGTTTTTGGGTGCAAATCGTGGCCCCCAAATCCATCACCGCTTGCGCATAATCGCCTGGGCGTTTGGGTGGGGTCAACCGGCCTGCGAGACCTCGCAAAATCTCCTTACTGTCGGGCAAAGGGTCGGTGACGGCATAGAGCCGGGCGACAACCCGTTCCACGTTGGCATCCAGCACCGTGGCTTGCTGATCAAAAGCGATGGCGGCAATTGCGGCGGCGGTGTAGGGGCCAACGCCGGGCAGGCGTAATAATTCCGCTTCGGTATCGGGAAAAATACCGCCATGCTCCGTTGAAATTATCCGCGCGCATTTGAGCAGGTTTCGAGCGCGGGCGTAATAGCCGAGGCCCGCCCATTCGCCCATAACATCGGCGTCACCGGCGCGCGCCAGGGCGTGTACATCGGGCCATCGGCGCTGAAACGCCAGAAAATAACGGATTACGGCGGCGACAGTGGTCTGTTGCAACATGACCTCGGACAACCAAATGTGATACGGGTCGGGCAGCACCCCGTTTACGCTATCCGCAGGAGTGATGCGCCATGGCATCTGGCGAGCGTTGGCATCGTACCAATCCAATAGTGCTTCGTTAATCATTTATTAACGCGGGCGTTATTGCGCCGACTCCCGAAGAGGGATGGACCTTGCCGGCATGGGTGTTACAATAGTGTGAATGAAATTTCGAGAGTCGCATGGCGTATAAATCTGACGGAAAACCAGCAAAAGGCAAGAGCTTTGACCCGACAAAACGTCGCTCGAGCGGGTTTTTGCAAACTGGTGGGTTGGTCAGCAAACGTATTCGTAGTGTTGGCGAGCGTCGGGGATTTGCCGAAACCCGTCTGTTAACCCATTGGGCAGAGATCGTCGGTCAAACCGTGGCCGCGATCGCGCAACCTGTTAAGGTTTCTTATGCTCGCGAAGGGTTCGGGGCGACGTTGACAGTTTTGACCGACGGCGCGCGCGCGCCTGAATTGCAAATGATGCTGCCGGAACTTAAAGAAAAGGTTAACGCCTGTTATGGGTACAGCGCGATATCGCGTATTCGGATCACCCAGACTGGCGAACCCGGATTTGCCGAACAAGCTGCGACCTTTAGTCATAAGACGGCACCACCGAAAATATTGTCCACTGCACAAGAAGCAGAATTAACCACGTCGCTTGCGCCTGTCACGGATGATAGATTGCGGACAGCGCTGGAAAAACTTGGCAAGAACATATTAAATAAATGACAAAGATTTCAAAAGGATAAATAATGACTAAGCTATTAAGCCTAACACGCCGCGCCGCGCTTTCCATGATGGGGGCAACGGCAGCTTACAGTGCAATGCCCGCATTTGCGCAAAGTGACCAGGCTGTGGTGATTGAAGAGATGTCAATCGGGTCCGAAGATGCGCCGATTACGCTGATCGAGTATGCCTCGTTCACCTGCCCGCACTGCAAAGACTTCCATGCCGATGTGCTGCCTGAAATTACGAAAAACTACATTGATACAGGCAAAGTTCGTATGATTTACCGCGGTATATATTTTGACCGTCTGGGCCTGTGGGCGGATATGGTCGCGCATTGTGGCGGGCCAGATCGCTACTTCGGCATCGCCGCCATGATCTACAAAAAACAAAGCGAGTGGACGGCTGCGGATAGCGCGGTTGGTGTTGTCGAAAACCTTTATACAATCGGTCGATTGGCCGGACTCGATCAGGCGGATATGGAGGTTTGCATGCAGGACAACGTGACCGCACAGGCGATGGTCAAGGTTTCTACAGAAAACGCGGATGCGCATGGGGTTAACGCCACACCGACGTTTGTGATTAACGGGAAAACCATGTCCAACATGGCGTATTCAGGGTTTGTTGACGAATTCGAACGCATTCTGGCGGAATAAAACTTACGCGTCGGGTGGTTGACCATTCTGCTCGGCGCGTCTTCGTTTGATCAAGATTTCTTCTTTCAGGGCCTTTTTAAGCAGGATTTCCAATGCCTGTACTTTGGCGGCTGATCTTACGGCGACCAGCCGCGCTGTTTCTTTCTCACTTATGGCTTCTTGATGGTGTGATTGCAATTTGTCGATTTCGGATTCGGCCCAGCGTTGCCAACGTGCAAGGGCATTTAGGTCGCCGCCGCGCGATAATCCGTGTCGGTGTTTGTCTGCGCGCAACGCTTCGATTTGTGTTTGTAACACATCAAGTTTACAGCATGCACGAGCAAAAATGGCGATGTCACGCGTCTTGCCGTGTTCGGCCAGCGATATAAGTTTACGAACTTCGGTTGGCGTCAAGTTAACCCTCTTTCTTTGGATTTCTTACGCATAATTTCGGCGAACCGCAGGGCGGCGGCGATGGCGCGGTATTGTTCGGGCGGAATTTCGTGCCCGATTTCGACGGTCGCGTGGATAGCGCGGGCGGTTGGTGGGTCACTGTGAATGGGCACACCAGATTCATTGGCGATTTCGCGGATACGCGCGGCGATTTCATCTTCGCCTTTTGCAACACAAACAGGGGCCGCGCCCTTTTGTTTGGACCATTTTAAAGCAACAGCATAATGGGTCGGGTTAACCACGATCACGTCGGCTTTGGGCACGTCTAACAACATTCGATTGGTGGCGATATCACGCCCGCGCTGGCGACGTTGTGCTTTGGTGTGGGGGTCGCCCTCGGCCTCTTTCCCTTCGTCTTTCAGCTCCTGAAAAGACATCCGCAACTTTTTATGATGATTGAATTTCTGCCACAGCAGGTCGCCAATCCCGACGAGAACGGAAAGGACGCAGATGAAGATTAGCAGATCAACCAATACTTCCATCATCATGCCCGCCATCGCGGTTGGTGACGAGCGTGTAAGGCCGATAATCTGGTCAAATTTACTGCGAAGATAGAAAACAACCACCATCGAAACGGTCAGCATTTTGATGAAAGTTTTTGCAAATTCGACTAGGCCAGATGACCCGAATTTGTTCTTTGCCCCGGCAATGAGGGATATCCGGTTAAGCTTCGGGGCCAATTTACTGGGCGCGATGATAATCGCTTGTTGGCCGATAAGCGACAAAATTGCAGCGGCGAAAGGCAGGGCGAAAAGCGGGGCAAGGGCGACAACGACTGACAGTATAATTGATCCGGATATGCGCAGACCACCGGGGCCAAGGATTTTACCGACTAGCAAATCCGGCGAAGACAGAAATATGGTTAATTGGCCGGCAGCGGTGACGATGGCTGCGCCACCACTAGCTAGTATTGCAATCAGGAAACCCAAGTACACCGCCGCGACCGTCAAGTCGTTAGACTTGGCGATATCTCCTTTCTTTCGGGCATCCGCCAGCTTTTTCGGAGTTGGGTCATGGGTTTTTTCACCACTATCGTCCTCGCCCGCCATTACGGCATGCCTAGTGGGTTCGCCAGAACCAAGTCCATGTTATAGTTCCAGAAATCAAGTAATATAGGTGACGAAAGTAGAAGCATCAGGATCGCGCCAGCGGTAATCGCGGGCGCACCGATGAAAGAGACCATTAATGAGGGCATGGCGCGATTGATGGCGCCAAGGCCGATGTTATACGCAAAGGACATTACAATAAACGGGGACGCCAATGTTATTGCCAACGCGAACGCCGCGGCGACGTGTGCAGTGCCCCATTCGGCGGCGTCGCGCCCTGTGGGGAAAAACCCGGGCGGCATTATTTCGTAAGATGCGATCATGGCCAGCGCCGCTTTGACGTGCAGGCCAGACACAAGCACCAACGTCAGACCGGCCATAACGAGGATGTTGCCGATTGCCGGCATCGGGTCAGGGGTTGCGCCTGAACCGGCGACTTGCGCGATGGATGTGGCTTGAGCGGCGATGGATCCGGCCAGCTGCAGGGCCATGACGATCAGGCGAATGGAAATCCCGATCATGATGCCGATGGCGGATTCGGTTAGCATTAACATAGGCATGGCTTGCAGGTTTATGTTGAAAATTGGTGAAACCACTGGCCAAACGATCGCGGTGAACGCAAGGGCGACCAACAGGCGAATGCGCATCGGGATGCTTTGTTCCCCGAAACCGGGCAGTAGGGCGGTGACAGCGCCGACCCGCGCGAAGACAAGGAAAGCACTGGTCATTGCAGGCTCGCTGAAATCCAGAATTTGGGCCAACGCTTCCAAATTTTAGGCAACGCCGACGAGGGCAGGTTTAGAGTTCGTGCCGATTTCTTCAAAGGAAAATACCGGGTTACGAATGCCTTTGGACATCAGAACCGTTTGCAAAAACCGCCTACGACGGGTGGAGGTGACGACAGCCGGATAGCGCCCGTTTTCGCTGGCTTTGCCAATCTTTTCGGCCACGGAGGAGGCCAAACGATTGAAATCATCTGGTGGCAATGCCACGTCGATTGCACCACTTTCCCCGTCGATCTGGTGTTTTTGGAATAGCTCCTCCCAATCGGGGGAAAGCTGGATAAGGGGGAGGGCGCCATCGTCTTCTTGTAACTCCGCAACGATCTGAAAACCAAGGCGATGACGGACGTGTTCCGTGATACTTTCGACGCCCTTTAGGTGGCCTTGCACCTCGGCGATTGATTCCAGAATTAGCGGAAGATTACGGATCGAGACGCGTTCCTCCAGCAGAAGGCGTAAAACGGCGTGTAGAATGTCGATGGGGACTTTGTCGGGTACTAGTTCGTCCAGAACACGGCGATTGGCTTCGGCCCGCGCGGGATCGGAAGCTGTTACGAATTCGTCCAGTAATTTCCGCAATGTCCGGCGTGAAAACAGGCGGGAAAAATTCTGCTTCAGGACTTCCAGAAGGTGCGTCGCGACAACCTCTGTTGGGGTGACGACGGAAAGACCTAACAGCGAGGCTTCTTCTTGTTGAGATGGCTCGATCCATCTTGCTGGGGCGCCGTAAACGGGCTCTTTAACGTCGCGACCTTCGGGTGGCGGTGTTGAAGGGTCGTTTAACAAAACCAACACTTTATCAGTTTCGATTGCGGATTTGGCAACCTCGACACCTTGGATACGGATCGCGTATTCGCCATTGGCCAACATAGCGGAATCCGTCAGCCGGATTTCGGGGATTATCAGACCGTAGGTCGACGCAATATGGTTGCGCATATTGACGATGCGCGTATCGAGACCGGTCGCCGGATCCATGACTGTCGGGACAATATCCGAGGCAAATTCGATGTGGATTTCATCGAGGTCTAACAAATCACCCAGCGATTTCTTAGGCGTCGTTGTAGCAGGAACCATTTCTGCCTGCGCGGCAGCCGCCAATCCCGCCTGTTTTTTGCGATGCGACTGCCACGCTGCACCAGCCAGAACGATCGCGCCAAATATGAAAGGTATGAACGGCAAACCGGGAATTAGTGCGAATAAGGTCAACAACCCGGCGACGGTTGCGAGCGCAGCTGGGTGGCCCCCAAGTTGCACCATTAGGGCCTTATCGGTAGACCCATGCGCGCCGCCTTTGGACAACAACAAGGCCGATGCGATCGAGATGATTACTGACGGGATTTGGCTGACCAAACCGTCGCCAATGGTCAGAATCGCATAAGTTTCAAACGCTTCTGCTATGGGCATGTCGTGCATGATCAACCCAATTGCCAACCCCATGACGAGGTTCAGCATTGTGATCAGCAGGCCTGCGATCGCATCACCTTTCACGAATTTCGATGCCCCGTCGAGGGAGCCGAAAAACGTGGTTTCTTCTTGTTCGATGCGGCGACGCTCTTTGGCCTGTTCATGGGTGATCGCGCCAGCGGCCATGTCGCTGTCAATGGCCAGCTGTTTGCCGGGCATTCCGTCTAGTGCAAACCGCGCGCCGACTTCTGCCATGCGCCCTGCGCCCTTTGTTATAACGATAAAGTTGACGATCAGTAGGACGCTGAAAACGACCAACCCCATGAAAACCGACCCACCCATGACGAACATCGCGAAACCGTTGATAACTTCGCCCGCAGCTTTGGGGCCGGTATGACCTTGACCGATTATCAGTTTCGTAGATGATACATTCAGCGACAATCGAAGCATAAGGCTGGCGAGCAAGATCGTGGGAAAAGACGAGAAATCCAGAGGTCGGTCTATAAAAATCGTGACAGTAAAAATCAGGATCGCGATGGCGAAACTGGCGGCCAAACCTAGGTCAAGAATCCAAGCGGGCATTGGCAGGATCATCATAACAATGATGGCCATTAGGGCCAATGCCAGCAGGATGGTAGGTTGAAATAACATTGAGACGTTGAAAGTTTTTAGCATCAGAATAGTGCGCCTATTGGTGCGCCTAGCAAAGGGGAACCGGATCGCGCGACAAGGCCGCCCGCCAAGCTGCCTTTCCGGACTACAACATCCGGCATATCGGCGGGTTGGAAGGGTGCCCATGTTGAAAGGCGTGGTGGTTGAACGGTGTCGTTCGAAGCGACGATAATGGGGAGTGCGCGGGGCGCGGGTGTATCGGTTAATTTCGCCAGCATCCGATCAAATCGAGTGCGGTATTTTGCGGATAGGTTGGTGGAGCGCGAGTGGTATGTACCTGCGGCCCACGACCAAGATCCACCTTCTTTATATAACGATGTCATGAATTTGGCGGCATAGGCGGCGTTGGCTGAGGGGTCGAACATTTGATCAATTGATGCAAAGGCTTCCCCGTGCCAACGGTGGTTGATCTGGAAACAACCAATATCGAAACTGCGCGCGCCCTTGGCGTAGCTTTGCGCCACGAAATCCACTGCCTCGGTTCGGGTGTCGAACCAGTATCCTTTGCCTTCCATGTTGACAGTCCATGGCCATGGCTGGAATGTTCCATCGCGATTTCGGCCGGTTTCCACCAAAGTTAATGCACGCAATATGTCTGGAGGAATGGCGGTATTGTTTGCGGCAGTTACGGCCGCCGCATTGCATAGGTCTGCACCCGCCTTTGCATTTACAACGGTGGGGAGCAGCAATAATAGAACGCCCACAATTCTTGCAGGGATCATCCGAGGCCTCCTAATTCGATTCGACTTAGGTGTAAGGCAGATGTGTTACCAATTCGTAACCAAGCGAAATAACTTATTGTTAATCAATTGCGGCGATATTCCACTGGCTTCGAAGAATCGGGGGCGGTAGATATAGGATATGAAACAGACTTCAGAACTCCTCCGAACCGTATTTGGCTTTGACAGTTTCCGCCCTGGGCAGGAGGCGATTGTCGACGCCGTGAATGCCGGTGAGGATGTGTTGGCTATTATGCCGACCGGCGGCGGCAAATCGCTGTGTTTTCAGTTGCCAGCGTTGTGCCGTGACGGGGTGACGGTGGTGATTTCACCGCTGATTGCGTTGATGCGGGATCAGGTTCGTGCGCTGCGCGAGGCAGGTGTTGATGCGGGGTCGCTGACTTCGGGCAATACCGAGGAAGAAACGGAGGAGGTGTTTCAAGCCCTCGACGAGGGGCGGTTAAAGCTGCTTTATATGGCACCGGAACGCTTGGCGAATGGTGGCGCAGTGCAATTGCTGCGGCGGATCAATGTTAGCCTTTTGGCCGTGGACGAAGCGCATTGTGTATCCCAGTGGGGTCACGATTTCAGGCCGGATTACTTGAAAATCGGGGCGCTTCGCGCTCAACTAGATAATGTGCAAGTTGCGGCATTTACGGCGACGGCGGATGCGGAAACACGGTTCGAAATTGGTAAACGACTGTTTGGCGGCGAAAGCCCGCGGACATTTCTGGAGGGGTTTGATCGGCCCAACATTTCCTTGGCGTTTCAACCGAAGGACCAGCCTCGCAAGCAGTTGACGGAATTCGTGGCGGCGCGCAAAGGGCTGTCTGGTATCGTTTATTGTTCCAGCCGCAACAAAACCGAAGTGCTGGCGCAGGCGTTGCGGTCCGAGGGGCACTCTGCATTACATTATCATGCGGGCATGATCTCTGAGGATCGACGGATCGCGGAGAATCGTTTTCAGCGCGAGGATGGGCTGATCGTGTGTGCGACCGTGGCGTTTGGGATGGGGATCGACAAGCCTGATATCCGGTTCGTCGTGCATGCAGATTTGCCCAAATCCATCGAGTCGTATTATCAAGAAATTGGCCGCGCGGGGCGTGACGGTGCGCCTGCGGATACGCTGACGCTTTACGGAGCGGATGACATTCGCCTTAGACGTTCGCAAATAGACGAAGGGTTGGCGCCGAATGACCGCAAAGGGGCGGACCACGCACGGCTAAACGCGTTGTTGGGTTTGGCGGAGGCATTGGAATGTCGTCGTAAGACTTTGTTAGAATATTTCGGCGAGGATATGGAAACTTGCGGAAATTGCGATCTGTGCATGCTAGCGCCGGAAGTTTTTGATGGAACGGATGCTGTACGTAAAGCGTTGTCAGCGATATTGCGAACTGGTGAGTATTTTGGTGTGGGCCATCTGACTGATGTTCTGTTGGGTAATATGACGGATAAGGTGAAGGCACGAAATCACGACGCGCTTCCGACGTTTGGCGTGGGCGGAGAATATAACCGCAAGCAGTGGCAGACGATTTTTCGTCAAATGATGGGGCACGACTTGATCCGCCCTGATGTGGAGCGCATGGGCGGGTTGGTGATGACCCAGACCGCGCGACCAATCCTGCGCGGTGAGGCGAGCATTAATCTGCGAATGGATACGATCCGCAAGGCCGGCGCTGCTCCGTCGCGCCGTGCGCCGGTCGCCTTGGTGGCAGAAGAAGACGAACCGATCCTGTCGGCTTTGAAAATGAAGCGGCGCGAATTGGCAGAGACCATACGCGCACCCGCATACGTTATTTTTCCAGACAAAACACTGATCGAGATGGCGACACATAAGCCAGTTACACTGGACGATTTTAGTCGATTAAACGGGGTGGGTGCGAAGAAGTTGGAGAAATACGGGAACGTTTTTCTGGCTGTGCTAAACGGTGAATCTGAAGATATGCACCCGACGCGCCGTAAACTGGCGGGCAAACCGGCCGGCGACATTTTTGACAGGTTGAAGGCCGCGCAGTTGGAACTGGCGAACGGGCCGCATGGTACGGAAAAACCGATGTCTTGCAGTACATCGTTATTGGCGAAAGTGGCGGGGCAAGGGCCGGATTCTATCGAGGCGCTTGAGCGGATTATTGGCGAAGCAAAGGCCGAGCGGTTTAGCGACGCGTTTCTGGAAATTCTCGCACAAAATTAGGATGAATCTGGGGGCTTAACCACCCAAAATACTAAGTTCGCTTATATGATATATTTCACACAATCAGTTGGGAAATTGCAGTTTCCTTTACGTAAATGTTGACCAGCAGATTTTCGCCTATCTATGATGTAGCCTGTATATATCAGGTCGCAAGGAGACTGGAATGAAAAACGTAACTACAGGCGTGATAGCCGCGCTGTTGGCTAGCACAGCGATGGCTTCCGCTGGCGGGATTGAGCGAACGAACCAGTCCGTCGATATAATATTTGAAGAGCGAAGTTATGTCGAATTTTCTTACGGATACGTTGACCCGTCAGTTTCGGGAGATGATCCGACCGCTGCGCCTACCGGCGACTTATCTCCTGCGTATTCTTTGTTGTCTGGCGGTTTCAAAACGGACCTGTCTGACAAAATTTCTGTGGCTGTGATTTTTGACCAACCGTTCGGCTCTAACGCAGATTACCCACTCCTATCACCTGTATATTCGTATACAACCGCCGATCTGAAGAGTTCAGCAGTTTCGCTGGTTGCTAGTTATGACATTACCGAGAATGTAGTTGTATATGGTGGTGCTTCTTATCAAGCGATGTCGGCAACAGCTTCGCTTCCATTTGTAGGAACAGGATATACCGTGGATGCAACGGCAGCATCGGGTTTCGGTTATATTGTTGGCGCAGCGTATCAAATTCCGGAAATAGCGCTGCGTGTCGCATTAACCTATCGTTCAGAAATAACCGCAAACCATCAAACGACCGAAGCTGGTCTTATTCCGTCAGGTGACACGGTCACCTCGGTTACAACACCGCAATCCGTAAATCTTGAATTCCAAACGGGAGTCAACGAAAAAACACTTATATTCGGCTCAGTTCGCTGGGTCGAGTGGTCAAAATTCGAACTGTCACCACCTGACTTTTTAGCCAATACATTGACCCCTTTAGTTAGCTATGAATTCGACCGCATTACGTATAATTTGGGTGTTGGCCGAACGCTAACCGAAAACTTATCCGGCGCATTGACTGTTGGATATGAGGCAACTCTTGGATCGGACCCTAGTCCGTTAGCGCCAACCGACGGGTTTTTGAGCGTCGGTGCTGGACTAACCTATGCGTTTGACAATGTAAAAGTCACTGGTGGTGCAAAATACTTGTGGCTTGGTGATGCAAGTGGCACCGCGGGAACTTTCGAAAATAACACCGCAATGGCGTTCGGTTTGAAAGTTGCGTTCACGCTTTAAGGTTCAAATAACTTTAGTGCGAATGGCCGCGTCGAGAAATTGACGCGGCCTTTTTTTGACCTCGACGCAACACATAAAAAAGCCCGGACGTTTCCGCCCGGGCAACGTGTCCAAGGCGCGAACGCCTTGGAGGGAATATTAATGGCGGCCGAACTCGGGGTAAGCTTCCATGCCTAGTTCCGCCATATCGAGGCCGGTGATCTCGGCTTCTTCCGAAACTCGAATTCCGACAGTCATTTTCAAGATTGTCCAGACGATGAGCGATACGATGAAGACGAACGCNCCAACGATNGCGATNGAGGCGANTTGGCCGAAGATTGTCGCGTCNGGGTTGGTNAANAATACNGCGATTGTGCCCCAGATACCNGCGAACAAGTGTACCGGNATNGCACCCACNGCATCGTCGATTTTCANCTTATCCAGAAANGGNACCGCGAAGACNACGATGATACCNCCGNCAGCACCNATCANGGTTGCTTGNCCCAAAGTNGGGGTTAGNGGTTCNGCNGTGATCGCAACAAGACCGGCAAGTGCGCCGTTCAGGATCATGGTCAGATCAGGTTTCTTGTAAAGTAGCTGCGTCAGTACCAGCGCCGCGAGCGAGCCACCCATTGCGGCAGTGTTGGTGTTGGCAAAAATCCGGCTGATGTCTGCAACATCGCCAAGTGTACCCATGGCAAGTTGANAGCCGCCGTTAAATCCGAACCAGCCCATCCACAGAATGAATGTACCAAGTGTTGCGAGCGGCAGATTAGAACCCGGGAAAGGCACAACGCGGCCATCTTTTGTGTAACGACCAATGCGTGGTCCAAGGATCAGCGCGCCAGCCAATGCAGCCCAGCCACCGNCAGAATGCACAACAGTTGAGCCAGCGAAATCGAGGAAACCAAGCTGGCTGTCAAGGAAGCCACCGCCCCATTTCCAGCTCGCCTGGATTGGGTAGATCAGACCGGTCAGCACGATTGTGAACACAAGGAACGGCCAAAGTTTGATGCGTTCAGCCAATGCACCCGAAACGATAGAGGCCGTTGCCGCCGCGAACATCAACTGAAAGAAGAAGTCCGAACCTGTCGAGGCATAGGATATGTCATCAACACTGTCTGCACCAACGCCAACGGCTTCCATCACGGCAACGCCGAACGCACCTAAATAACCACCGGTTTCGTCTGAACCGATGGACCAACCGCCCAATGGGTACATCAGGTTATAGCCCAGCAGATAGTAAACGATCCCTGCCAGCGAAAATAGCGCCATGTTTTTGGTCAACTGCATAGCAACGTTTTTTGATCGTACAAGACCGGCCTCCAACATCGTAAAGCCCGCAGCCATCCAGAAAACGAGGAAACCGCCGACTAGAAACAGCAAGGAGTTGAGGATGAATTGCGTGTCCTGCGCCGCTTCCTGTGCGAATGCGGGCGAGGCGATCAGGGCTGTTGCCGCTGTAATCCCCGCAATTTTAGATAAAGTTTTCATAGTTTNTCTCCNATGGGGNATTAAAGGGCTTCTTCGCCGGTTTCNCCGGTGCGAATGCGCAGNGTTTGTTCGATATCCAGAACGAANACTTTGCCGTCGCCGATTTTGCCGGTCTTGGCTGTCTCGGCGAGTGTTTCGAGTACGTTGGCCACGTCCCCGTCAGCAACGGCTAGTTCCAGTTTAACTTTGGGAACAAAGTTCACGACGTATTCTGCGCCACGATAAATTTCGGTGTGGCCAGACTGGCGGCCATATCCTTTGACTTCGGATACCGTTAAGCCTTGCACGCCGATGGACGTCAGGGCCTCCCGGACCTCTTCTAATTTGAAGGGTTTGATTACGGCGATGATGAGTTTCATGATGCCTCCTTGTTTGTTGATTAGGTGTTGAGGCCACAATCTGTTTATGGTGGGTGGATTTGAAGGTTTTAAGGCGGACAATATTGTATATATCGCGCGTATGTGCCTAAATTATACACAATATCACCGATATGGTTAAAAAGTAGGCACTAACTTATTTCGGCCTGTGGCAAAGATTTGCCGAGCACGTGGAATCACCCTCTACATCGATGAAAAAAACGATTAGGCAGGGACTAACGAAAAAAACGAGCAGGCGGCCCGACAAATGGCCAAGAAACCAACGAAGACCCTTCGGGCGACCAGATCAAAATCTGGCAAAACGCCTGCAAAACCTCGCCGGTCTAAAAAGCCGCAAAGGGGGGTTTTCCTGCGGCTGATAAGTTGGCTGTTTCGAACCATGTTCCGGGTAATCTGGTGGGTTGGTATTCGCACTGCCGTGATCGGTTCGTTGGGGATGGCGATCTGGGTCGGATATTATTACGTGACCCTACCACCGATGGAGGAACAACTAGACGGGCGCGCCGGTGGTTCTGTCGTGTTGCTGGATCGGGACCGCGAGATTTTCGCATGGCGCGGGGAACAGTTTGAAGGCTCGCTCAGGGCTACGACTGTGTCACCTTATCTAAAGAACGCAGTAGTGGCGACCGAGGATAAGCGGTTCTATTCACATTTCGGGATCAGTCCACGCGGAATTGCCGGTGCGATACGGATTAATCTAAGCGAAGGGCGCGGGCCGTTGTCTGGCAATGGCGGCTCGACACTGACGCAGCAGGTNGCCAAACTTTTNTGTCTGGGCGAGGATTTGCCGGAAGCTGAGTGTCGGCGGCAGACTGTTATGCGCAAAATCCGCGAAGTTCCATATTCGCTGGCAATGGAACTGAAGTACGAGAAAGACGATATTCTTTCGATTTATCTGAACCGTGCTTATTTGGGCGCAGGCGCACAGGGTTTCGAGGCGGCATCGCAGCGGTATTTCGGCAAGTCCGCGCGTGAAGTAAATGTAGCAGAAANCGCGATGCTTGCTGGTCTGTTAACCGCCCCGTCACGATTTGCGCCTACGCGAAATTTGCAACGTGCGCAGGATAGGTCAACGATTGTGATCGGGTTGATGCAGGCGCAGGGGTTCTTGACGCGGATGGAAGCGGACCTTGCATTGGCGAATCCGGCGACCCTTTCGCAAGCAGCACAGGAACGCGCCGGCGGGTATTTTGCGGACTGGATCATGGCGGAGGCACCATCATTTTTGACGCGGGATACGGGTGAAGATGTGGAAATTTTAACCACGTTTGATCGCAGTATCCAAAAGGCGGCAGAAGAGGCGCTGACCTATGTGTTCGAGAACCGACTGCGCGAAGGCTCGGANGTNCAGGCGGCGATTGTTGTGATGTCCGCCGACGGCGCGGTTCGGGCGATGGTTGGTGGCCGCAAGATTGACGGCGCGGGGCTGTTTAACCGCGCAACGCAAGCGTCACGGCANCCGGGATCTTCGTTTAANCCGTTCGTTTATGGNGCAGCACTGGAATCNGGTATGCACCCGTTTGACATGGTTTTTGATGGGCCTTTGACAATCGATATTCCGGGGTCTGGCCCGTGGAGTCCGAAGAACTATACAAATAAATTTTACGGTGAATTGCGGATGGTGGATGCAATGTCAAATTCGTTGAACACCGTCGCCGTGCGCCTGACTGAACAGGTCGGCCGCGAGAAAGTTCGCGCTATTGCGCGGGATTTCGGGGTGATGTCGCCGTTAGCGGAGGGTCCGGCCTTGGCGCTCGGCGCGTCGAACGTAACGTTGTTGGAAATGACTGGCGCTTACGCCGGTATTTTGAACGGTGGGCGCCAGTCGCTGCCGTATGGGTGGATAGATCTGCGGATTCGTGGGGACGAACAAGTGTTGATGAGCCTNGATCGTGTTGAGGGATTNCGTGTGCTGGATGAACGCGCGGCGGGGTATCTGGTTTATATGATGTCACAGGTTGTCGCGGTCGGCAGTGGTGCGCGCGCGGCGCTGCCCGATCGGCCCGTCGCGGGTAAGACCGGCACGACGCAAGGCGCACGAGATGCCTGGTTCATCGGATTTACCGGCGANTATGTGGCCGGTGTCTGGATGGGNTACGANGACAACTCCAAGCTAACCGGTGTGACCGGAGGCGGACTGCCAGCCGAGATTTGGCGCGAAACGATGCAAAGAGTTCACGAAGGTTTACCTGTGCGACAATTGCCGCTGATTGACCCAACGACGGAGCCGCCACGAATTGTAAACGAGATTGATAATTTGGTTAACGGCGTCAGTAATTCTTTGCTGGGCGATCTGATCAACAGCCTATTTGGTAAGTCCAACCGTTAGGTTTTTCAGGACCTCTTTGACAGTATCAGGATCGTTGAAAGCCAGTCGAACCGGAAGCGCGAGAGTATCGCGNCGGAAGTCGACCGGCAGGCGGGCCATNTCTTTTTCCGTAGTTACCAATTGCGCGGATTTCGCCTCCGCCTCGGCTTTTAGACGTTGTAAAATGGTGTCCGTATAAGGCGCGTGATCCGGGAAGGCGTGGGTGGCGACGACATCTGCACCAAGGGCCTTCAAGGTGGTGAAGAATTTACTGGGGCGACCGATGCCGGCGAAGGCAATGAAGCGCGTGCCTGACCAATCCATGCCAGTTTCAAGGGCGCGCAACTCGCCAGACCAGATGGGGTTAGTGACCTGATCGGCCAGGTGTTTTTGCGCAGTTCGTGATCCGATCGGGATAACGACATCTGCGCGAGAAAGGCCGTCGGCTAAACGCTCTCGCAAGGGGCCTGCGGGCATAACGCGGCCATTACCGAAGCCGATTTCCGCATCTACCACGACTAAGCTTAGGTCTTTGTGCAAAGATGGATTTTGAAAGCCGTCGTCCAGCAGAATAACCTGAGCGCCAGCCTCAATCGCTGCTTTGGCACCAGCGGTGCGGTCTTTTGCAACCCAGCAGGGGCCAAAAGCCGCGATCAAGATGGGCTCATCGCCAACCTCAACTGCGGAATGCTTACGTTCATCGACCAACAGTGGGCCGGGTAGCGCCCCGCCGTGCCCGCGCGATACGACGTGCGCGGTGACGCCAATATCCCTGAAAATTTCTAGCAACGCGATGACGGTCGGAGTTTTGCCTGTGCCGCCGACGTTTATGTTGCCGACACAAATCACCGGAACACTCAGCCGTTCCCAAGGCCCGTTTTTTAAGCGGCGTCGGGTGGCAGTGATCCATACCCATTCCAATGGTGCCAATAAGCGGGATGCTAGACCGCGTGGGCGATTCCAGAACAGAGGGGGGCGCATCAGTTGGCCTCCTTCGGGAAGTAGGATTGCAGCAGGTCAAAAACGCGATCCGTTCCGGGACTGTCTTCACCAAAAGCACCCCATGCAGCGGTGGCCAGTTTGGCGGCGCGTTCAGGTGAAAGGGCGGTTTCCAGTTTTTTAGCAAGGTCAGGCCCGTCGGTGACAGGTATGCAACCATCGGCCGCAAGCAAAGTTTTGTAGGGCGTTTCAAAGTTGGAAATTTGTGGTCCGTGCAAGATTGCCGAGCCGAGGGTGGCGGCAGAAAGTGGATTGTGCCCACCTTTTGACACCAGCGACCCACCAATGAACGACACGGGCGACAGACGATACCAAAGCCCCATTTCGTCGGGCATGTCAGCAACATAAATATCGGTTCGACGATCAATCGTTTCAGATCTGGAGCGTTGCGCGACCGTGCAGTCTTGCCCACGAAGATTATTGGCAATGGTATCGCCACGTTCGGGTTCGCGCGGGGCAAGGATTAACAACAGTTCCGGGTAAGACCGGCGGGCCATTTTATGGGCCGCAAAGATGGTGTCTTCTTCGCCTTCATGAGTAAGTGCTGCCAGCCANACNGGGCGGCNTCCGATTGCGCGNGCCAAGGCTTTGCGCTGGGTTTCGTCGTGNGGTAACGGGGATNCTCCGCCGTTCAAAGGGCCACTGGTTTCGATTTTCCCTACAGGCGCACCCAGATTTTGTAGATGCTTTTTGCTAGGCGCGTCGCGGGTCAGGATATGATCGAAGCGTTGTAATAACGAGGCNGTCATGCCGTTGAGCAGGCGGTATTGNCCGAAGGATTTNGCNGACATNGATGCATCGACGTAGACNGTCGGAATGTNTCGCTNTTTGGTCTGAACGANGAAGGCGGGTTGAAATTCGGCNTCCGTCCAAACCGACAAATCGGGGTTCCAGTGATCTAGGAACGCAGTGATATAACGGCTGGCATCGACGGGGATGCTTTGATGAATTATGCGCTTGGGCATCTGCCCTTGCAACGCTTGGGCCGCAGTGTCTGTCTGGGTGGTAATCAAACAATTCAACGTCGGGTTCTGGTCAAGCAATCTTCGACACAGGGCCAATACGGCGTCAGCACCACTGACGCTTGTGGCGTGAACCCAGATCAACGGCCCATCGGGGCGCGGTGCTGAGGCGATGCCTCGGCGCTCATCGTTGGTGCCCAGTTTCCNNGCAAACCAGCCCTCGCCATAGCGCGAGANCAGCATGTATGCAGCAAGGGAAACNGANCGGCCCATCANGTGGTTANCCCATTTCTTCGGTTTGGCTGNNCTCGGTTTTTTCGTCCCGAAGGCGGTGNAAATGGGCGATGAAATAGCGCATGTGGGCGTTGTCTACGGTTGCATGCGCNGCAGATTTCCACGCATCGTANGCTTTCGCGTANCTGGGATAAATGCCGATNGTTTCGACATTTTCCGGGTCGCGGAATTCNTGNCCTTGCGGNTCNATCAGTTCTCCGCCGAAAACGAGGTGTAGGCGATTGGTCATNGGGNTATCCTTTGGTTTGGGGCTCAACCGCACATTAGGCATTGGTCCACCAACGTCAATCGGTGTGCGNTAAAGACGTTCGATAAATTGCGGATGCAGCAGTTTGGAGGCGGCGATCATACCTGCCAACAACGGTTTGGGGTTATTGTAACGCGCGGCCAGATTTTCGCGGGTCGTAACAGTGGCACCCGCTTCGCGGGCGATCAGGTCACCTGCGGCGACGTCCCATTCCCACGTGTCGCGTAGCGTTATCATGCCGTCAAACGACCCGTCTGCGGCGAGGCACATCCGATACGCCAGCGAGGGGCGGAAATTGGGCGACAGTTCTGGCACGCCGCCGGGCCAGAGTTCCGGATTTAACGTCGGTCGCGTGATCAGCACGCGGGCCGAGGGGATGTCTTGCACAGTGCTGGCCAAGATCGGGTTGCCGTTCAGGAATGCGCCGCCCCCTTTGAACGCGCTATATGTCAGCCCTTTCATCGGCAGGTGGACGACTGCGGTGACGATCTCGCCGCCTTCGGCAATGGCTAGCGAATGCGCGAAGGTTTTTTCGCCGGCGATGAAGGCGCGGGTTCCGTCAATCGGGTCGATTATAAACACGCGCTGGCGGGTTAGTCGCGCTGTTGTATCTTCGGTCTCCTCTGACAGCCAGCCATAATCTGGTCGCGCCTTCAGCAGTTCCCCATGAAGCATGCGATCAACGGCGAGGTCGGCCTCGGTTACGGGGCCTTGATTGTCCGCTTTATCCCAAGTCTCGGGGTTTGCCTGAAAGAATTTTCGGGCGATGTCACCAGCCGCATGGGCCGCGTCAGTTAGAAGCTTCAGATCACGCGCCGGCAATGGTTAATCCTTCGACCAACAGGCTGGGGACAACGCGCGACAGATGCGCACGGCCATCATTTGCGGGAAGGATAGAACCCAGCATTTCACGAAGGTTACCCGCGATTGTGCATTCATTAACGGGGCCAGTGATAACACCGTTTTCGACCCAAAAGCCGGATGCGCCGCGCGAATAGTCGCCGGTGTTAGCGTTGATGGAACTACCGATAAGCGATGTGACAATCATCCCCGTGCCCATCATNGCGATTAGCTCGTCGCGCGTATTGCTGCCTTGGGTTAACGAAAGATTACCAGCGGCAGGNCTGGGCGGGGCCGACGTACCACGCGCCGCGTTTCCGGTGNTCTCTAAGCCAAGTTTACGGGCNGTCGCCAGATCNAGTGTCCAGCTTTGCAAGACGCCGTTTTCAATGACCGNACGCCGNGTNGTCGGCAATCCCTCGGCGTCAAACGGTTTGGAGCCTGAAACGCGCGCACGGTGTGGGTCTTCGATCAGGGATAAACCTTCGGGCAGAACCAACTCGCCCATCGCGTCTTTCAGCCAACTTGAGCCACGCGCGATGGAACCGCCGTTGATCGCCGCCACCAGATGCCCGATTAATCCTGACGATATGCGTTCGTCAAACAACACCGGGAAAGCCCCNGTCGGTGGTTTCTTGGGGTTGGCGCGTGCGATGGCGCGTTCTCCAGCGATGCGGCCAATTTCGGTAGCTGAAGGCAGGTCCGCNCCAAATATGCGACCTTCGCCGTTATAATCCCGCTCCATGTTCAACCCCTCGCCGGTGATGGCAACGCAGGATGTGGACCGCGAGGTGCGCTCGTATCCGCCGCTGAATCCGTTGGTTGCAGCGAGATGGATGGCGGATCGACTGTACCCTGCGCCCGAACCTTGAACTTGATGTACACCTTTGACTGCAAAAGCCGCAGCTTCGGCTTCCAGCGCGTCGGTTTGCAATTCGGCAGGGGTGGGGGCGGCTGACGGGTCGGCCAGTTCCAACGAATCGACATTCCAAGACGCCGCCAGTTGCGATGCATCTGCGAGGCCGCAATTCGGGTCTTCTGGTGCTTCCAGCGCCATTGCAACTGCGCGTTCGGCCATTGCCTGAATGGTTTCAAGCCGCAAGTCCGAAGATGAAACGCTGGCTTGGCGGTGGCCGATTAGCACCCGCAGACCAAGGTCTATGCCTTCCGAACGTTCGGCGTGTTCTAACGCCCCGTTCAAGACTTCGATAGATTGGCTGTCGCCGGAAACAGCAATGGAATCAGCGGCTTCGGCGCCAGCGGCGCGGGCGGCATNAAGAAGCGCTTGTGTGAGGGTGTCGAGGGATGCGGTCATCGGGTTTCCCGTTCTGAATTGGCGTTGAACATCATCTATAGCAATGCACGACGGGATTCACCCTCTGAACGGTCTTTTTGTTGAAAATTACATAAATGAAAAACCTTTCAGTAAAACTTAAGGTGATGTATGTATTAGATATTAACGGGGTTTGATAATGGCTATTAAAACAGAAATGCTGCGGTATTTCGTCGGGGTGGCAGAAGCCGGAAATCTTGCAAATGCTGCGAAGCAATTGCAAAGGTCGCCTGCGGCGGTTTCGATGATGCTGAAGCAATTTGANGAAGAATTAGGCGCACCGTTGTTTCTGACGGATCGNAANAACCAGCTAACAGAACTTGGCGCCTATGCATTGGATGAAGCTAAACGCGAGNTGGCGCATTTTGAGGATACGATAACTTCGATAATGCATTTTGCGGAATCTGGCGAAGGTCAGGTTCGGACTGCTGTTATCCCNGCNGTCGCTGCAAATCTGATGCCTAGTGTCGTNGACAANTTGCGCGAAGAAAACCCGAACATACTCGTTGATATTGATGATTTGACAAACGATGGCGTAATTGCTGGCGTTCGCGCCGAAACGGTCGATGTTGGCATTATTAANGATTTGGTGCTGTGGGGTAATTCCAATTTAAATCACACGCTTATTCTAACGGACCGNATCGGTTTNCTGTGNGCGCGTGATAGTGAACTTGGCCGCAAAGAAACNCTCTACTGGTCCGATNTTTCNAAAACCCAGATGATATCGCACTTTTTGTGTAACAAAATCCAGGAACCCGCGGTCCGGAAGGCCGTTGCCAGTACGCGGTTACGCGTCGCAAGCTCGCTGTCTATTCGGTCATTTGTCAGTGGCGGGGAGTACGTCTCGCCTATGCCGGAGCTTGGCGGCATTTCGCTGCCCTCGGACCTGATATTTCGTGTCCCCGAAGGCAATGAGTATTGGCGAAATGTTTATTTGATCTGGAATGACAACCGCAAACCGACTCCGGCGACAATTCGATTCTGCAATATTTTACGGCGCACAATCGCGGACATGGGCATGGCACCAAAATCAGACGAAGGCGATGATTTTCCCGCCTGATACTGCATGCCTGCCAATCTAGCTTTACGACTTTTTCAAACTTTCATATTTATGGATACAATTATGACTAACTCTGCTTACGACACGCTGCTTGACCACCTGAAAACCACCTCTGCACTGGAGCAAATCGGGGGGGTTATAATGTGGGACCAAGAAGTGATGATGCCGCGCAAAGGCAATGCACAGAGATCCGAGCAGACCGCGGCGCTGGAAACCGTTATTCATGCACGCAACTCGGATATCCGCCTGCCAGAGTGGTTCGCTTCCATAGATGAAGGCACTCTGGATGCTACGGGCAAGGTGAACGTGGCCGAGGCGAAGAAATCTTATGCGCGGGCTACGAAAATTCCGGCCGATCTGGCTGGAGAGATCGCACGGGTAACATCAGCGTCGCAACAGGTTTGGGCAGACGCACGCGCCGAAAACGATTTTGCGTCTTTCGCGCCGACTTTGGAAAAAGTTCTTGATCTACGCCGTCAGGAAGCTGCGTGCCTAGCCGATGGTGGCGATCTTTATGATGCGTTACTGAACGACTATGAACCGGGTGCAAAGTCTGGCCCGTTGGCTGAATTACTGGGCCGTTTACGCCCCGGTCTGACCGAACTTCGCGGTGCGATTGCGGATAAAGGTATGGACGTGCCAACCGTTCAAGGCGAATTCGGCGGTGACGTGCAAATGGCGGTCGCTAACCGTCTGGCCACAGCGTTTGAATATGATTGGGACGCTGGCCGGATTGATCTGGCGGTGCATCCGTTTAGTTCCGGCAACAACAATGATTCACGGATTACCACGCGGGTTGACCCCAAGAACGTGTTCAACTGTTTCTACTCCACGATTCACGAGGTTGGTCATTCGAAATACGAGCAAGGTATGCCGGCGGAATTGGCAATGCAGCCAGCGGGCAAATACGCCTCCATGGGGGTGCATGAAAGCCAGTCGCGGATGCTGGAGAACCAAATCGGCCGTAGCCGCGCCTTCTGCGAATGGATGTTTGGCGTCATGTATGACGAGATGGGCGATTTCGGCCTGAAAGATGGCGAGGCGCTATATCGTGCCGCCAACCGCGTGGAAACCGGCTTCATTCGTACTGAAGCGGACGAACTGCACTACAACCTCCACATTCTGATGCGGTTCGAACTTGAGCGCGCCTTGATCCGTGGCGATTTGCAGGTCTCCGATCTCGAAGCCGCATGGAACGACACCTTCAAACGCGATTTTGGGGTGGATGTACCGGATGCCGCGCACGGTGTTTTGCAGGATGTGCATTGGTCCGTGGGGCTGTTCGGGTACTTCCCGACTTATTCGCTTGGCAATATTTATGCGGGCGAGTTGTTTACCAAGATGCAAGATGTGATGCCAAACCTTGATGACGATTTTGCCAAGGGCGACACGTCCAACGCGCTGGCTTGGTTGGGCGAGAACATCCACCAAAAAGCACATCTTTTAGCGCCAGAACAGATTATTGCAGATGCAGTTGGTCACATGCCGACCGAAAAACCGCTGATGGCGTATCTGAATCGAAAGTTTACCGACCTTTACGACCTTTAGAGAGGATTTCAAATGAAACCGATCAAAGTGATGACGGGGCATTTTGTTGCATTCACGCTGATTGTTCCGGATTATGACGAGGCGTTGGCCTATTATGTGGGCATTCTCAAATTTCGATTAATTGAGGATATCGACATGGGCGACAAGCGTTGGGTAACCGTTGCACCTTGGGGGGCGAAGGAAACCAAGCTTTTGTTGGCGCAGGCCAGCAATGAAACGCAACGAAATGCTATTGGCAATCAGACGGGCGGGCGGG
>JAESQH010000063.1 GCA_016765235.1 Paracoccaceae bacterium | reverse complement strand
ATCGACCTTGAAGGCGCGCGGATTGTTACGATTGCGCGAAATTCTGGCGATATTCGTGCTGCCCACGCATTGGGCCGCCAAGCCGCAATTTTGGCGATGGAAGGTGCCGATTTCCTTGAGAATGACATTGAGCGCCTGCAAACCGTTTACGAAGACGGTGTGCGAATGATCACGCTGGTCCACAACCACAACAACACTCTTGGTGACACCGCGACGGGCAAAAACCTTAACCGCGGGTTAACTGATTTCGGGCATGAGGTTGTCGCGGGTATGAACGCTGCTGGGATCGTGATTGATGCCTCCCACGCTTCGACCAAAACCGCAGCGCAAATCGTTGCGGCCAGCGATCAGCCGGTTGTTATTACCCACAGCCATATCAACACGCCGGCATTTGAAGACCCACGGTTTATTTCGGTTGATCTGGCGAAGTCGGTCGCTGATTCTGGTGGATATATCGGTGCTTGGCCCGCAGGAATCGGTATTAACACTTTGGCAGGGTTTATCGGCCGGATCGAGGAACTGGTTAATCTGGTTGGCGAAGACAGCGTCGCACTTGGGTCAGATATGGACGCCGGCTATCAATCCGTNCTGGAAANNTATCGCAAGATTCCACTAGTTGTNGGCGCATTATTCCAGCGTGGATACTCCNAAGAAGTCGTCGCCAAATTTATCGGCGGCAACTTCTTGCGGGTGATGGACCAAGTACAGGGCGTTTAAACCTCGTCAGGGAAATATTTCAGAACCGATAGAATGGGGTTAGGCGCCGCCTGCCCCAACCCGCAGATGGACGCATCCACCATGGTTTCGGACAGCTCACGCAACAGGCCGCCATCCCATTTGCTATCCTGCATCAGAATTACCGCTTTCTCGCAACCAACACGGCACGGCGTGCATTGACCGCAACTTTCAGCGGCAAAGAAACGCAACATGTTTGACGCCGCGTCGCGTATGCTGTCGTGATCCGAAAGCACCACGACCGCCGCAGAACCAATGAAAGTTCCAAGCGGTTGCAAGGTGTCAAAATCCAGTGGCACATCGTTAATACTTGCAGGCAATAACCCCGAAGACGGACCACCCGGCTGATAAGCTTTCAATGTATGACCGTCCAGCATACCACCCGAAGCGGCAATGATATCGGTGATGGTCGAGCCCGCAGGCAACAGTTTCACGCCCGGTTCCTTCACGCGCCCAGACACCGAATAAGACCGCATGCCTTTGCGCCCATTCTTCTCGACCCCGTTAAGGATTTCCGGCCCCTCCCGCATTATCCGCGTAACCCAGTGGAGCGTTTCGACGTTGTGGACCAGTGTTGGACGGCCAAAAATACCGTTTTGTGCAACGTAAGGTGGGCGATGGCGTGGAATACCGCGCTTGCCTTCGATACTTTCGATCATCGCGCTTTCTTCGCCGCAAATGTAGGCCCCGGCCCCGCGACGCAGTTCAACNTAACCGACTGGAAGTGTGCCATCGTTTTCCAACTTGGCGAGCTCGGTTTGGAGGATTTTACGCACTGCGGGATATTCGTCACGCAGATAGATGTAACATTTTTCGGCATCAATAACTTTCGCAGCTATCAACATGCCTTCAATAAATTGAAGCGGTTCCCGTTCCAAATAGTAACGGTCCTTGAAGGTTCCCGGTTCGCCCTCGTCAGCGTTGACTGCCAGATAGCGCGGTCCTGACTCTGCACGTACGAATCCCCACTTCTTTGCGGTCGGGAAGCCAGCGCCGCCAAGTCCGCGCAAACCCGAGGCCGCCACAGTTTCAATAACGTCTTCCACCGACAGTTCGCCGGTAACCATTTCGTAATAAATTCCGTTTCCGTGCAAGCCGAAGTATTCTTCCCCAGTCTGGTAGTGCGGAATTTCCGAGTGGAAGTCCTTATTGGATATTGCAGTTTCCACTTTGCTGACGGTGGCCGCATCGATGTGGTAATGCCCCAATTCCAACACAGGCGCGGTATCGCAACGGCCCATACAAGGCGCGCGAAGGANGCGNACTTCGCCAGCGGAATATTTCNCCCCTAGATCGGNCAACAGCTTTTCGGCGCCGGCTAATTCGCANGAAAGGGAATCNCATACACGAATTGTNAACGNCGGGGGGGCNGTTTCGCCTTCCTTAACGATATCAAAATGGGCATAGAAACTGGCGACCTCGTAAACTTCTGCCATCGACAGGGACATTTCTTCCGCCAATGCGCGCAAATGCGCGGCGGACAGGTGCCCGTATTCGTCCTGAATAAGATGCAAATATTCGATTAACAGATCACGGTTACGAGGGCGTGCGCCAAGCAGTTGCTCAATTTCTTTCCATGCGGTTTCATCCAGCTGGCGGCCTTTGGGCGTACGGCGCCCTTTGCCTTTTCCAGATTTCCAAACACCTTTTCGTTGATCCAACGGAGCCANCTTAACACCTCGATAATTATCTGAGGGCAACATACACCAAGTCGGCACCGCTCCTAGCCTCAAAACGACGTAGCGGCAGTAAATTTGGTCGTCAATGCTTGTGATTAACAGGCACATCCCCTAAATTTCGGGTGCAACCAAGGCTAGGACGACGATGACAATCAAGCGACGGATCACGCGGCTGTTTTTTGCACTGACCCTCGTCTTTGTGCCACAAGTCTCAATGGCAGAATCCGCGCTGGTGGCTGTTGCCACAAATTTTTCCGAGGTGATCGATGTTCTGAAGGTCGAATTCGAGAAATCGTCGGAACACAGTATCACGATCGTCACCGGCTCCACCGGTAAACTTTATGCACAAATCGTTAACGGCGCCCCTTTCGATGTGTTTCTAGCGGCAGACCAAATCCGCCCCGAACGTCTTGTGGCAGATGGTCAGACCCTCAATGATCCGATTACCTATGCAACGGGCCAACTCGCGCTCTGGAGCATTGATGCAGGCCGCATCGGCGACAACGGATTGCAAGCGTTAACAGAACCTTACCGACGCCTCGCGATTGCTAACCCACAGCTTGCGCCCTACGGTGTAGCGGCCAAGGAAGCGTTAAGCGCGCTTGGCCTGTTGGAAAAACTGCAAGACCGGATCGTCATGGGGGAAAACATCGGACAAACCCACGCCCTTGTCGCCAGCGGCAATGCCGAACTTGGCATCGTGGCACTGGCCTATGCCATCAGCCCGCGTAATGTGTCGGCGGGAAGTTATTGGGGCATTCCACCCGAATTATACACCCCGATCCGCCAAGATGGCGTGCTGACATTACACGCCAAAGGCAATGAGGCCGCAACTGCCTTCATGACATACCTGCAAAGCGACCCCGCCAAAGCGATCATCCGCGCTTATGGTTACGAGGTCGAATGATGGTTGACTTATCCCCCATATGGCTAACCATACAACTTGCCGGAACGACCACGTTCTTCTTGTTGCTACTAGGCACACCGCTGGCATGGTGGCTGGCGAACACAAAATCCAAATTCCGCCCTGTGATCGAGGCGCTAACGGCGCTGCCCATCGTTCTGCCCCCGACAGTCATCGGGTTCTACTTTTTGGTCCTGCTTAGCCCGAATTCCACAATCGGGCGATTCTGGGTTGATATTACGGGCGAAACCTTAACATTTTCTTTCACAGGGTTGGTCATCGCCTCCATGTTCTACTCCTTGCCGTTTATGGTGCAACCGCTGCAAACCGCGTTCCAAGCTATCGGTCGCGCCCCGATGGAAGCGGCGGCTTCGCTTCGTGCTTCCCCCATTAACGCTTTCTTTACGGTTGTAGTCCCGATGGCGAAGCGTGGATTTCTGACTGCAATCGTCCTTAGCTTCACGCATACTGTCGGCGAATTCGGCGTAGTTTTGATGGTTGGCGGCAATATTCCCGGTAAAACCAAAGTGATCTCTATCGCCATTTATGAACATGTCGAGACGTTGCGGTATGCCGAAGCCCACCAACTTGCAGGTGGCCTGATGCTATTCTCGTTCATCGTGCTGCTGGCCGTTTACACTCTTAATCGGCGGGATGCGGTTCATGTCGGTTAAAACTTTAAGACTCCGCGCACGTTTACCGTTCGAGGATCATACGATTGAATTTAACGAGGGTATCTCGCTTAATGGCATCACGGCCCTGTTCGGCCCTAGTGGCAGCGGTAAAAGCACTTTGTTGCGGATCATCGCCGGATTTGAAAAACGCGGAAATATTCGGTTAACTTACGATAACGCGATTTGGACTGATACCAACGCACGCATTTTTTGCCCTCCGCATGAACGACCCGTCGGCATGGTTTTTCAAGACGACCGGCTGTTTTCGCACCTAAGCGTGGCGGGTAATCTGGCGTTCGCGGACAAGCGCAGCCCGAAAGTTAACCACCCGATAACGATGGATCAGGTGGTTAAATCTCTGGATTTATTAAACTTGCTTAACAAATTTCCTGCAACCTTGTCGGGTGGGGAAAAGCAGCGCGTGGCGTTGGGTAGGACTTTGTTAACCCAACCGGAATTGTTGTTGCTGGACGAGCCGCTGTCTGCCCTCGATATCCGCCGCAAAGCAGAACTGCTCCCGTTTCTTGAAAAAATACCGCGTGAATTCGGTGTCCCCGCGATTTTCGTCAGCCATGCGATAGACGAGGTCGCGCGTTTGGCGGACGAAGTCATCTTACTGTCACCAGACGGGCACGTCAGCGCGCACGGCCCTGTTCCCGCGATATTCGACACCCAAGAAATGCACGAATTCACCGGGAAGTTCGAGGCTGGTACATTTTTGCAAGCAACCGTCATCGCGCAAGATACAGGCTTCAAAATCACCACACTGGATTTCGAGGGCGAAGTGATGCGCATGCCCATGGTGGCCTCCCTAAACATCGGAGATCGCATTCGTTTGCGTATCCGTGCGCGCGATGTAGCAGTCGCCACTTCCCGCCCCGAAGGCATCAGCATCCGCAACGCAATCGCCGCTGTGATTTCCGAAATCAAAGCCGAAGAAGAAACCGCCTTCGCAGAGATTTTGTTCAAAGTCGGCGCTCAAACTTTACGCGCCCGTATCACAAGGCAAGCGGTTGATGAGTTGGGCTTGAAAGTCGGGCAAGACGCCTTCGCTTTGATCAAAAGCGTCAGTTTTGATCGAAGGGTGATGATTTCGGCGTTGGGTTGATTTTAAGAATTGCCTACGAGGCAGCCTAATTATTGAATTAAAATTTCAGTTCCCTATCTTAATAGTTAGGAAATCATAGTTGTCGTCATATTCTAAACACATAATTAAGACATTGCATGCAAAATAGTATCATGGTGATATGTAAGAACTTCAACTTATGACTGATTCGGAGAAAACAACGAGTATGCAGGAACCTTGGCTACCGGCTGACGCGACAACTATTATTCGGACAATGGCTCTCAACAGAAATCTGGGATTATTCTTGAAAGTCCACGCCAAAGGCCAAATGTCTGATCGAGGCATTATTATGTCAGACGTTCTTTACATCTTGAAGAATGGCTTCGTCTATGAGGACCCACGCCCTGCAACTCAAAATGGATTTTTTAGATACGCTATTGAAAGCAAATCACCAAATAGTGAAAGCAGAAGTATTCGTTTGATCATTATTCCAGAAGAATCAGCATGTAACTTCAAACTGGTAACGGTGATGTGGGTTGATGAGCAATCCACGAAAACAGGAACAATAATTGAGGAAGAATTATGACCCAGTATCATTACACCGAATGCGGATTGCAGAACGTGTACATTAACGGTCTGCCAACAGTCACTGATGATGACGGTGACGAAGTAATCCACATTCCTTTCATCAATGAACTCCATGCAATGATTGCTATGGGAATTGTAAAGCATGCAAAAGGCATGAGTGGCGCTGAATTGCGCTTTTTACGCTCTGAAATGGGCTATACACAAGTGGAGCTTGCGGGCTTGGTCCATAAAGACAAGCAAACTATCGGTCGCTGGGAGCGGTCCGAGATTGATATTGATAGCACTTCGGAGACCGTAATTCGAAAGTTTGCCATCGAAAAGCTTTCAATTCCCTTTGACGATGGAATCGAAGCGTTAGCTAAAAGCAGCGTACCCACGGCCCAACCGCAATTGATTGGGATTGATGTTGAAAGTGACGGATACAAACTTCAAGCTGCTTAAATAAGCTTTGGGCCCTTTAACGGGCCCTTTTTCTTACAACTGCGGCCGTCGTGCAGTAGTAAAAAACATAGTCAATATCTGTTCACGAATATTTTGGTAGGCCCGGTAGGACTTGAACCTACGACAAAAGCGTTATGAGCGCTCTGCTCTAACCAACTGAGCTACAGGCCCGCCTGCGGCACTCGATACGCGAATGAATTAGGGGGGTCAAGTGGCTTCCCTTTTGTTTTGGCCTAAGGTAAAGCAGGCGCAAATCTTAACATTGCAGGAGCCTGAAATGTCCGATCGTCCCAATGGCCTAACCTATGCCGACGCTGGCGTTGATATTGATGCAGGCAACGCGCTGGTGGAGCGGATTAAGCCTGCCGCTGCCAGCACCAAACGGTCCGGTGTTATGGACGGTTTGGGTGGTTTTGGCGCGATGTTTGACCTGAAGGCCGCTGGATATAAAGACCCGATTTTGGTTGCAGCGACGGACGGTGTTGGCACCAAGCTGCGGATCGCGATTGATACGGGTATTCTTTCCACTGTCGGTATTGATCTGGTCGCAATGTGCGTGAATGACCTTGTGTGTCAGGGTGCGGAGCCGCTGTTCTTCCTTGATTATTTTGCGACGGGTAAACTGGACGTTAACGAGGCGGCAATGGTCGTCGAAGGGATCGCCGAGGGGTGTCGCTTGTCGAATTCCGCGCTTGTGGGCGGGGAAACCGCCGAGATGCCGGGGATGTATGCAAAGGGCGACTTCGACCTTGCGGGGTTTTCTGTTGGCGCGATGGAGCGCGGGGCGATGTTGCCTAATGGCGTTACCGAAGGCGATGTTCTGCTGGGCTTAGCGTCAAGCGGTGTTCATTCGAACGGGTATTCGCTGGTGCGCAAGATTGTTGAAAACTCCGGCCTTGGCTGGGATGCGCCCTGCCCGTTTGGTGATGGGACTTTGGGGGAGGCTTTGCTGGCGCCGACGAAACTTTACGTCCGTTCTGGTCTTGCCGCGTATCGCGCGGGCGGGTTGCACGCGCTGGCGCATATCACGGGCGGTGGTTTGACGGAAAACTTGCCGCGCGCGTTGCCTGAAGGACTAGGGGCTGACATTGATTTGAACGCGTGGAACCTGCCGCCTGTAATTAAGTGGCTGGTGGATCAAGCGGGGCTTTCGCAGGCTGAACTGTTGAAAACTTTCAACTGCGGTATCGGGATGATTGCTGTCGTTGCGCCTGATCGCGTTGAGGCTTTGCAGGCAATATTCGAGGAAAACGGCGAGACGGTGTTTACGCTTGGCTCTGTCGTTAAAGGCAATAATGTTTCCTACACGGGTACGCTGATATGAAAAAACGGGTCGCCATTCTGATATCAGGTGGTGGCTCGAATATGGTGGCGTTGGTGCGGGATATGGATGCGGGGCATCCGGCGGAACCTGTGCTGGTGCTGTCAAACAATCCGGATGCTGGTGGGTTGGCCAAGGCCGCTGACATGGGCATTTCGACGACCGTTGTCGACCACCGACCGTTCAAGGGAAATCGTGCAGGGTTCGAGGCTGAATTGCATTCCGCGTTAGTGGCCGCCAATCCCGACATTATCTGTCTAGCGGGTTTCATGCGTATCCTGACGCCCGATTTTATCGCTAAATGGGAAGGGAAAATGTTGAACATTCACCCTTCGATTTTGCCCCTGTTCACGGGGTTGCACACACACCAACGCTCACTTGAAGCGGGCATGGCAGTGCATGGATGCACGGTGCATAGCGTCACGGCAGAGCTGGACGGCGGGCCGATTTTGGGTCAGGCGGTTATCCCCGTGCAGTCCGATGATACACCGGATAATCTCGCAGCGCGATTGTTGCCGATGGAGCATAGACTCTACCCCGCCGTGTTGCGTAAGTTTGCGAGCAACGACGACACGAAGGTCGTGTTGTTTTCCTAAGGACACGCCATGAAGTTTATCCTCCGAGACGAAGCCCGCGCAACCGAGCGGCGCACGCCTGTTACTCCGCATGATGCCAAAACCTTGTTGGAGGCGAGGTTTGAAATTTCGGTGGAGCGCAGTGATAAACGGATATTTACGGACGCTGAATACGCCGCCGCTGGTTGTGATTTGGTAGATGCGGGTGCTTGGTTGACGGCCACGGATTCTACGATTTTGGGGCTTAAGGAATTGCCTGAGGAACCCGCTGAACTTAAGGTTCCGTTCATACATTTCGCGCATGTTTACAAAGACCAAACGGGCTGGGAGGCCGAGATTAACCGGTTCCGCCGCGGTGGAGGCCAGCTTTACGATATTGAGTATTTGGTGAAAGAAAGAGGGCGCGTTGCAGCTTTCGGGTATTGGGCTGGTTGGATGGGCGCCGCGCTGGCCGCTTGGCGCTTGTTGGCGCGTTGGAACGGGGTTGTCGGGCCGGAGGGTGGTGTTGGCAGCTTTGAATCGCGTAAAGAAGTAGAGGATATCTTGCGTGACCTGTCTGTGAGCTGTGTAAAACCACGCCGCGCTGTCGTGATTGGTGCCAAGGGGCGTTCTGGTACTGGTGCAACTGAGGCGTTGAAGCTGGCAGGGTTTGAAGTGACCGAGTGGGACATGGAAGAGACCCGCNATTTNGACAAGGCCGCGCTGATGGGGCACGATTTGTTGGTTAACTGTGTNTTAATGACNGNNCCGGGNTTGCAGTTGTTGTCGCGTGACGANATTTCNAATCCGTTAAATTTCATCCANATGATNTCCGATGTTTCGTGTGACCCNTTCAGNGATTTCAATCCGCTGCCGNTTTATGAGGCACCCACGGGCTGGGATGCACCGTTCGTGTCGCTGGGGCTAAATGGTATTCGTGAGGAGATGGAGCTGACGGCGATAGACAACCTCCCTTCCCTGTTGCCGCAAGAGGCGAGTGAGGATTTTTCGTCGCAAATGGTTAAGGCGCTGTTAACCTACCCGAATGGCGAAGAATGGGTGGCGGCGAAGACCACATTTGAGGCCGCGGTTGCGCGCGCTGGCGATGTCNGATCCGGTTCCCTCAATTCGAAATCTTGGCCCCGCCGTTGAGGCGATGTTTGCGCGGGTCGGTGTGAGCACGGCCGATCAATTGCGAGAACTTGGGGCGGATGAAGGGTATCGGATGGTTTTGAAAAACGGTGTTCGGCCACATTTCATCGGGTATTATGCGCTGGTTATGGGGTTGCAGGGGCGGCCTTGGAATGATTGCCAAGGGGTTGAGAAGGCAAACTTGCGTGAGAAATTCGACAAAATTGTCGCCGAGACGTTGGGGGCAAAGAAAAAGGGCCGCTCCGATATCGAAGCAGCCCTTGATAAGCTTGGTGTTAGGTCGCCGGATTAGCCAACCAGTTCAAGACCGGAGAAGAAGAATGCGATTTCTTCAGCGGCTGTTTCTGGAGCGTCGGAACCGTGTACCGAGTTTTCACCGATGGATAGCGCGAATTCTTTACGGATTGTGCCCTCGTCAGCGTCGGCAGGGTTTGTTGCGCCCATAACTTCGCGGTTTTTCGCGATGGCGTCTTCGCCTTCCAGAACCTGAACAACGATTGGCTCAGAGATCATGAATTCGCAAAGTTCACCGAAGAACGGACGCTCGGAGTGGACACCGTAGAATGTTTCGGCTTGTGCCAGTGTCATCTGGATACGTTTGGAGGCAACGATGCGTAGGCCGGCAGCCTCGAATTTAGCCGCGATTGCGCCCGTCAGGTTACGTTTGGTGGCATCTGGTTTGATGATCGAAAATGTACGTTGGATAGCCATTGTGATGGTCCTTTTGAGCGGGCCGCGCGGCCCCGTTAATTATGGCGCGCGTCTAGCACGGGAATTTACCTATGAAAAGGCCTAGAGCGAAATCGCCCCTGTTGCTACGTCGTAAATCAGTTTTACGTTCAATACGATCACGAGAATAGCAATCAGCCAAGCGGTAACCGTCATCCAGCGTGGGGCCTGCAGGCCGTTCATGCGTTTTTTATCTGCTGTAAACATCACCAACGGTATGACCGCAAACGGTAGTTGCAAACTTAAAACAACTTGGCTGAGCACCAGTAATTTTGCGGTTCCGCTATCGCCATATATGTAGACAGCGACAACTGCAGGAATAACGGCAATACCGCGCGTGAGCAGTCGCCTTGCCCATGCCGGCATTCTAAACTGGATGAACCCTTCCATGATTATTTGTCCCGCCAGAGTGGCGGTCACGGTGGAGTTCAATCCTGAGGCCAAAAGGGCTACAGCGAATAAGGTGGAGGCAATTGACAGCCCCAAAATGGGTGAGAGCAATTCGTAAGCGTCTTGAATCTCGGCGACCTCGGTACGCCCTGTGGCGTTGAACGCTGCTGCCGCCAGCACTAGAATGGCACCGTTAATAAACAGGGCGAACATCAATGCGACGGTCGAATCAATCGTCCCCATACGGATCGCGTTGCGTTTCTCCGCATCACTTGGGCCATAGTTGCGGGTCTGGATGATGGCCGAATGCAGATAGAGGTTATGCGGCATCACCGTCGCCCCGATAATACCCAGCGCCAAATACAACATCAGCGGGCTTTCAATGATGGCGCGTTGTGGAACAATGCCTGCCAACAGATCGCCAATCACCGGATCTGCATAAACAATCTGGATGATGAAACAGACGGCGATGACCAGTGTAAGGGCGATAATAACGGCCTCCACTTTGCGAAACCCCTTCCCTTGCAGCCAGAAAATTAGTCCGACATCCGCAAGGGTAATTAGCACGCCAATTTCCATCGGAATCCCGAACAACAGATTCAGGCCAATGGCAGTGCCGATCACCTCGGCGAGGTCGGTGGCGATGATCGCGGCCTCGGCCATGACCCACAAGAACCAGCGCGCCTTTTTGCCGTAAGCGTCGAAACACGCTTGTGCAAGATCGCGACCGCTGGCGATACCGAGGCGAAGCGATAAAGCTTGCAAGATAATCGCCATGAAATTCGATAAAACCACGATAGACAGCAACGTATAGCCAAAGGTCGAACCACCAGCGATGGAGGTCGCCCAGTTGCCCGGATCCATATAGCCAACGGCGACCAGATAGCCTGGCCCCAGAAATCCGCTTAGTCGCCGCCAGAATTTCCCTGTATGTACAGGGATCGTCCGATGCACTTCGGAGAGCGAGGGCATAAGCCCTTTATCGTTACGGATATCCATTTTAAATTCCTGCGTAATTTTCCTCCTATTATTGCTTTTGCAAATCATTCGCAAGTTATTTCTTTGCATCTTCACATTCGATTGACAGCCCTTGGTTCCTGAGGCAAAAGCCCGTCCATGCTAGCTATTAAAAACATATCATTCACCCTTGAGGGTCGGAAACTGATCGACAGTTCGACCGTCACGATTCCCTCTGGCCATAAGGTCGGCATTGTCGGGCGTAATGGTGCGGGTAAAACCACGCTGTTCAAGCTGATTCGCGGTGAATGGGCGTTGGACGAGGGTGAGATCGAAATCCCGCGTGGGGCACGAATTGGTGGTATCGCGCAGGAAGTTCCTTCGGGACCGGAGAGCCTGATTTCCGTGGTTCTGGCGGCAGATGTTGAACGCACCGACCTGTTGGCGGAAGCTGAAATAGCCACTGATCCAACGCGCATTTCAGACATCTATATGCGCCTCGCCGACATTGAAGCGCATTCTGCCGAGGCGCGCGCCGCCAGCATTCTGCATGGTCTGGGATTTGATAACGATGCACAGCAGCAGCCGTGTTCCGATTTTTCCGGTGGATGGCGGATGCGGGTGGCTTTGGCGGCTGTTTTGTTCTCGGAGCCGGATTTTCTGTTGCTCGACGAGCCTACCAACTATCTTGATCTTGAAGGCTCGATCTGGTTGGAGCAATATCTGACCAGATATCCCCATACGGTTCTGATCATCAGCCACGACAAGGCGTTGTTGAACCGTTCGGTCACGCAAATTCTGCATTTGGACCAACAAAAACTGACGTTGTATACGGGCAATTACAACACCTTCGAAAACACCCGCCGCGCCAAGCTGGACCAGCTTATTTCGCAGAAGAAAAAGCAGGACGCACAGCGTGACCATATGCAAACCTATATTGACCGTTTCCGCGCCTCGGCCAGCAAGGCGAAACAGGCGCAAAGCCGCATCAAAGCGTTGGCACGGATGGGAACGCTTGCCCCGATCGTCGGAGATCACGTCTCGCCGTTCAACTTTCCTGTGCCTGAGAAACTTAGCCCACCGATCATCCGGCTTGAGAATGCCTCCGTTGGGTATGACGGCAAAACGATTTTACGCAATCTGGACTTGCGGATTGATCAGGATGACCGCATTGCCTTGCTGGGTGCAAACGGTCAGGGAAAATCCACGTTTGCCAAGCTGTTAGCGGACAGACTTCAAGTGATGGGCGGTTTAATGCACACCTCGTCCAAGCTGCGGGTTGGGTTCTTTGCACGCATCAAGTGGATGAACTGGATCTGGACGAGACTCCGATTCAGCACATCCAGCGCCTGCGTCCAAAGGAATTGCCGGGGCGTATTCGTTCGCGTCTGGCGACGGGCGGTATGAATGTCGACATCGTTGAAACCAAGGTCGGGCGTCTGTCTGGTGGCCAAAAAGCGCGGCTGTCGTTGATGATCGCGACCATTGACGCACCGCATTTGATTATCCTCGACGAGCCGACAAACCACCTTGATATCCAATCCCGCGAGGCACTGGTTGCCGCGTTGACCGAATATACAGGCGCTGTGATTTTGGTCAGCCATGACCAATCGCTGGTGGAGTTGGTTGCTGATCGTTTGTGGTTGGTGAAAGACGGCAATGTGACCCCCTACACCGAAGATATGGACGCCTATCGCAAAATGCTTTTGTCTGAACGTGGCGGATTGCCCAAGTCGGATAAAAAGAAATCGAAGAACGGCAAAGTCAAGAAGGTCCCGAAAGAAAAACTAAAGCAAGAGGTTGCCAGTTGCGAGGAACGTGTGACAAAGTTGCAGGGGATGCGCGACAAGCTGGATCTGAAGATGGCCGAGCCCGGTTTTTATAACGGCGAGGCGGCAGCGATCAGCATGTGGCAGAAAAAGCACGTCGAAGTGACGAGTGGGTTAGAGCGCGCCGAAACACTTTGGATGGACGCGCTGGAGAAACTGGAGGCGCGCGGATAATGGAACTGGAACTTGCGACCACCGCTTTCGTGAGCCTGTTCGTGATCATCGACCCAATCGGCTTGACGCCATTGTTTGTGTCGCTGACCAGTGGCATGTCCGCCC
>JAESQH010000062.1 GCA_016765235.1 Paracoccaceae bacterium | reverse complement strand
AGCCCGACTTTCGCGATGAACGAGGGGCGGCAGATGCTGTTTGGAAACGTCGGCTATAAGCTGATTGCGGCCAACGTCGAAGAACTATTCCGAGAGCAGAGCGGCGATGCTGCAAGTTGGTGTTGAGATGATGCGCAGAAAGTACGCAATTTCACCCCTCGGCCAACTTCCTTGCCAAAACATTTTGACGCTCGGTAACGCTTCGTAAATCTATACCTGTCAACAACCCGTTACTTACGGCGGCGCGTCCTTCAACGTATAAGTCGCGCACCGTAAATGGGCCGCATAAGATCAATGCCGCGACTGGATCCCATGATCCCGCCGCCTCAAGGCCGCCAACATCCCACACTGCGAAATCGGCACGCTTTCCAATTTCCAACGAGCCGAGATCACTGCGCCCCAGAACTTCTGCCCCGCCCCGCGTCGCAATTTCCAGCGTTTCGCGGGCGGACATGGCGTCAGCGCCGTTTTGAACCCTTTGCAACAACAACAGCTGACGCGCTTCGGACAACAAGTGCCCGGCGTCGTTACTGGCTGATCCATCAACCCCTAATGAAACCTTAACACTAGCATCTCGCATCTGGCGGATCGGCGCTATGCCAGAACCAAGGCGGCAGTTTGAACAAGGGCAATGCGCCACACCAGTTTTTGTGCGCGCGAACAGGTCTATCTCGGAAGTATCCAGTTTCACACAATGTGCATGCCAAACATCGTCCCCGGTCCATCCCAAATCTTCAGCATATTGCCCGGGGCGAACACCGAATTTTTCCAGACTATAAGCGATATCCTCGTCATTTTCCGCCAGATGGGTATGGAGCATCACGCCCTTGTCTCGTGCCAATAACGCCGTGTCACGCATCAGTTCACGGGACACGGAAAACGGTGAGCAGGGGGCCAAACCGACACGAACCATTGCACCCTCGTTTGGATCATGGAAAGCATCAACGACGCGGATGGAATCCTCCAGAATTGAAGCCTCCACTTCGACTAGCGAATCCGGCGGCAACCCGCCATCACTTTCTCCGATACTCATCGAACCACGCGTCGGGTGAAAGCGTATTCCGATCGTCGCGGCCGCATCAATTGTATCTTCTAGCCGCACGCCATTGGGGTAAAGGTAGAGGTGATCCGATGACATTGTGCAGCCAGACAGCGCCAGTTCAGCCAGTCCGACCTGCGCGGATACGAACATCTCTTCCGGTCCCATTCGCGACCAGATCGGGTAGAGCGTCTGAAGCCAGCCAAACAGAAGCGCGTCCTGCCCGCCGGGCACCACGCGCGTCATCGTCTGGTATAAATGGTGGTGTGTATTCACCAACCCTGGCGTCACGACGCAGCCTTTGGCATCTACCACAACGTCGGCGGTTTCGGGCAGGCCAGTGCCGACAGCCTCGATTACGCCGTCACGGGCGAACAAGCCACCGCCGGGAATTTCGCGGCGCGTGCCATCCATCGTTACCAATACATCGGCGTTTTTTAGCAGTAGTGTGGGCATTATGCCTCCATCACATCAGTAATTCGTTTTCGGATATTTTCGGTCATAAAGTCGATAAACAGCCGGACTTTAGGATCCTGTAGCCGTTTGTGGGGGTAAATTATCGCAAGATTAGTGGTTCCGGGTGGAGTATCAGGCAGCACTTCCACCAGATCACCACAGCTTAGGTGGTGCGCAATTTCGAACCAGGGTTTGTTAACGATGCCGTGGCCACCGAGCGCCCAGTCTGTCAACACGTCGCCGTCATCCGATTCAAATGGCCCGTGCACACCGAGTTTCCGAATGCCGGAAGGCGTTTGCAGTTCCCAGTTGTACTGCGTGGATCCCGGAAATCGCAGCAATAGGCAAGCATGGTCGTCTGACAACAGATCATTCGGTTTCTTTGGCGTACCGTGTTTCGCTAAATACGGGGGGGCCGCCGCCAACACGCGTCGGCAATCGATAATTCCGCGAATTCTAAAGTTCGAATCCGGTATTTGACCCAGTTTAAACGCTACATCCAGCGCCTCGGTCGTGATGTCGACCATACGGTCGGACAAGCGGAGGCGAACCTCGATTTCAGGGTATTCGTCATGGAAAAGCGGAACCAGTGGCGCAATTAGTCGCCGCCCAATCCCTAGCGGTGCAGTAACGTGAATCGAGCCTTTGGGATTTCGTGAAACCTCGGCAATCGCGGCTTCAGCGTCGTTCAACGCCTCAAGCATTTTCAAAGCACCGCTATAGAATATCCGCCCGTGTTCGGTCGTCGTCAACTTTCGCGTGGTGCGATTGAACAGGCGAACGCCAAGATGCTTCTCCAGCTCCTTGATCCGATTGCTTGCCACGGCGGGGGAGGCGCGCAAATCCCGACCGGCGGCTGACAGGCTGCCAAGTTCCACCACGCGTACGAACATTTTTATGTTATTGATATAAGACATGTCACTCACCTGATTACTGTGACTATCACGATACCATTATCTATATATTTTTGAAAGTGTGGTGTAAGGAATTGGCTTACACTGGAGGCTTCTTTCTGGCACGGTAAGAAAAACTTCGGGAGAACGAGATGTATGAGTTCGCAATAATCTGGGAATGGCTGGCCTTCGGGATACGTTGGGTGCATGTCATCACGGCCATCGCATGGATCGGGTCATCGTTCTATTTCATCGCGCTCGACCTTGGCCTTCGCAAGCATGATGCGCTGCCAAAAGGGGCGCACGGCGAGGAATGGCAGGTCCACGGCGGTGGTTTCTACCATATCCAGAAGTACCTTGTGGCTCCTGCGGCGATGCCCGAACACCTGACGTGGTTCAAATGGGAAAGTTACGCAACTTGGTTGTCGGGCTTTGTGCTGCTGACATTCGTTTACTACGGCGGGGCGGATATTTATCTGATCGACAGAAATGTGCTGGATTTGTCCGCACCCGTTGCGATTCTAATTTCGCTAGGGTCTATTTTCGGCGGCTGGTTCGCATACGATATGATCTGTAAGTCGAAGTTCGGCGACAATAACACCCGCCTGATGATCTTGCTTTACATCTTGCTGGTCGCGCTCGCGTGGGGCTTCACAAAGGTGTTCACTGGTCGTGCCGCGTTCCTGCACCTTGGCGCGATCACCGCGACGATCATGAGCGCGAACGTCTTTATCACCATTATCCCCAACCAGAAAATCGTGGTGGCGGACCTTATTGCAGGGCGCAAGCCTGATCCGAAGTATGGCAAGATCGCCAAACAACGTTCGACGCATAACAACTATTTGACGCTGCCCGTTCTGTTCTTGATGTTGTCCAACCATCTTCCATTGGCCTTCGGGACTGAATATAACTGGATTATTGCCAGCCTGATCTTCCTGATGGGCGTTACAATACGGCACTACTTCAATTCCAAACACGCGCGCTCGGGTGATCCGACATGGACTTGGCTGGCTACGGCGGTGATATTTATCGTTATCATGTGGCTGTCCACGACACCCAAGATACTTGGTGGCGATGATGTAGAACTCGCACTTGATTATAACGCCCGCGAAGAACGTCTGGTTATGGCTGAAAACTTTGATGATGTGCGAAACACCATCGCCGGGCGTTGTGCGATGTGCCACACTCAAGAGCCATATTGGGAAGGTATCCGCACCGCACCCAAAGGCGTGATGTTTGAAGAAGATCGCCAAATCATCGCTTATGCCCGTGCGATTTATCTGCAAGCGGGTCGCAGCCATGCAATGCCACCTGCCAATGTATCCTTCATGGAAGAAGAAGAACGCCGCTTGATAGTGGATTGGTACGAGAACGCAGTAGCGGATAAATCATGACCAAAATACTGCGCGGGCGGGTATTGTCGTTTAAGCGGCAACCCGAAGACGCTGACGACCACGCGTCTTACAGTTACATCGAAGATGGCGCGATTTTGGTGTCCGGTGGTTTGATCGAGAATGTCGGCGAATTCGCAGATATGCCTGCTGGCATAGAAGTTATCGACCATCGACCACATTTGTTGATGGCTGGATTTATCGACACGCATAACCATTTTCCGCAGATGCAGGTCATCGGGTCTTATGGCGCACAATTGCTGGATTGGCTGAACAACTACACGTTCCCCGCTGAGACCAGATTTGCGGATACCGCCCACGCAGAGCGCATCGCTGTGAAGTATTTTGATGAGATGTTGCGGAACGGTACGACGACGCCCGTGGCCTATTGTTCCGTCCATAAAGCGTCGGCGGAGGCGTATTTCGCAGAAGCCGAGCGCCGCAATATTCGCGCCCTTGGCGGCAAAGTCCTTATGGACCGGAACGCGCCGGACAGGTTGCTGGACACTCCGCAAAGCGCTTATGACGACACTAAAGAACTGATCGAGAAGTGGCACGGCAAGGGTAGGGCGCTCTATGCGATTAGCCCACGATTTGCGATCACTTCGACGCCTGAACAGTTGGAAATGGCGCAGGCGTTGGTGGCTGAAAACCCGACCTGTTATATGCAAACGCACCTGTCGGAAAACCATGACGAGATCGCCTATACGATGTCGCTTTATCCCGAGCACCCGGATTATCTGGGTATTTATGAACATTACGATCTGCTTGGCCCCCGCGCCCTGCTTGGCCATTGCATTCATCTTAGCGATCGCGAACGGTCGGTGATGGCCGACACGGATTCCGTTGCGGTTTTCTGCCCGACGTCGAATTTGTTTATAGGTTCGGGCCTGTTCAACGAAGAACGCACGCGCGCCGATGGCGTCCGCATNGCAGTTGCCACCGATATTGGCGGTGGCACGAGTTATTCGATGTTCAGAACGATGGACGAGGCATACAAAGTTTGCCAGCTACAAAACCAGAACCTGCCGCCGCTTTATGCGTTCTACCTAATGACGCTTGGCAATGCGAAGGCACTGGGGTTGGAGGCCGAAATTGGATCGCTGGAGTCAGGAACCGAAGCCGATATCGTGGTGCTGGATGCTTCTGCCACACCCGCGATGGCGCTGCGGATGGAGACTGTGACAACGTTGGCCGAAGAACTGTTCGTTCTACAAACCCTTGGTGATGACCGCTCTGTTGTGGAAACCTATGTGGCTGGTGTGGCCGCTAAACCCTAGTCTTTAGAACCTGGCCATTTCGCCCAGGGAAACGGTTTTTCTTCTGTGACATAGCTAAGGAATCTGGTGTTCTGCGCTACCCATTCGGATAAAGCCGCACCAAAGTCGGCTAATTGCTCATTGGGCTCATCATTCACCAACGTCCAGATGAACTGGATTAGTGCGATTATATACACCGCGGCTTCGGCTAGGCCAAAGCAGATCAGTAATACGATCATCGGGATTAAACGTGCCCAGCGAGAAGAGCGTTCTGTTGTTTCATTGTCCATTTTCGACTCCGTAATACTTAAAGTTAATGCCATTAACATCTAAGTATTAGCGAAGTCATAACAAGTCAACAAGCATCGAAAACGATTTCGGCGCACGAAAACGCCAATGTGGTTGGAGTTAGCGTGTTGTTTCCGTCATACGGCGGCGCACGTAGGCGTCCGTCATGTCCAACATCTCGGTCATGCCGGGATCAAAGAAGTGGCCCGCGCCCTCGATAACTTCGTGGGTGATGGTAATGCCCTTTTGCTGGTGCAACTTTTCGACCAGTTCTTCAACAGGTTCAGGTGGTACGACTTTGTCTTCGGACCCATTGATAATCAGGCCAGACGCAGGGCACGGTGCTAGAAAGCTGAAATCGTACATATTTGCAGGCGGCGCAACCGAGATGAAACCGGACACTTCAGGCCTGCGCATCAACAGTTGCATGCCAATCCATGCGCCAAACTGGAATCCGGCGACCCAGCAATGCTTGGCGTTCGGGTTCATTCCTTGGAGGTAGTTCAACGCGGCGGCGGCGTCTGACAGCTCCCCAATACCTTGGTCGTATTCGCCTTGGCTGCGGCCGATACCACGGAAATTGAACCGCAAAACTGTGAAGCCCATTTTATGGAACGTGTAATGCAGGTTATGCGTTACTTTGTTATTCATCGTCCCGCCATGCTCTGGATGCGGATGCAATATGATTGCAATCGGCGCGTCTTTGGCTTTTTGGGGGTGATAACGACCTTCAAGCCGGCCGTCAGGGCCAGCAAAAATTACTTCGGGCATACAATATCGCTCCTGCGACTGAAGGGGTTGACCGAATGCTTGACTTAATCAGTCAACCAACCTAGAAACATTCTAAACTAAGGGGGAAACCCTTGATTACTCGGTATGGAAGTAAGCCCTGAGAGGGCTTGCGTCAACCTTTGTTAGATCGGAACAGGCCATGAAACTCAGCACCAAAGGACGATATGCGATGATTGCGCTGGTCGATATGGCGCATGAGGGCAAAGATCGGTTGATTTCCCTGTCAGAAATTTCCGAACGCCAAGGGATATCATTGGCTTATCTGGAACAACTGTTCGTAAAATTGCGCCGTTCGGAGATTGTAGAATCAGTGCGTGGTCCAGGTGGTGGATATCGTCTGGCCTCGCCTACGACCGAGATTCGGATATCCGAGATTCTATGTGCTGTAGATGAGACAATGGACGCCATGTCGCGCGGGGCGGGGGCGAGTGGTGGAGATCAGGATACTGACTCGCAGCAGTTAACAGATAAATTATGGGAAAGCTTGTCAGCACATGTTTACGTATTCCTGCACCAAACGCGCCTTAGTGACATTACGGGTGATGAACTCGCCCCTTGTCCGGCCGTTCCGGCATTTGTTCATTTGGTGGACGACGAATGAGTAGGGTTTACCTAGATTATAACGCAACAACACCGCTTCGCCCGGAAGCGAAGGCAGCAATGGTGTCCGCGATGGAAGTCCTTGGAAATCCGTCGTCTGTACATGGCGAGGGGCGTGCCGCCAAAGCGGTCATCGAGACCGCTCGGCGACAGGTGGCTGACGCCACCGGCGCATCGGGCGCAGACATCATATTTACTTCCAGCGCGACGGAGGCTGCGGCCTTGGCGCTGGAGGGGAAGGGGTTTTTATGCGCTGCGGTCGAGCATGATTGCGTGACCGCTTGGGCAGCAGAAGCGTTGCGCGCAGACAAAAATGGATATGTGCAGGCCGAAGACCCAAAGAATACCAGTTTACAGCAAGTAAATAGCGAAACAGGTGTGATCCATAGTTTGCCTGAAGGCATCGCATTGTCAGACGTGGTGCAGGCCTTTGGAAAAATCCCCTACGCGTTTTCGTGGAGCGGAGCAGAGCGTGCAATAATTTCTGGCCATAAGTTTGGAGCCCCCAAGGGCGTTGGCGCGTTAATCATTCGTAAAGGTATTGAAGTCGATGCACGCCTTAAGGGTGGTGGTCAGGAGATGGGACGCCGCTCCGGTACAGAAAACGTCATCGGTATAGCGGGCATGGGCGCTGCGGCCGTTGCGGCAGCTAGGGACGTTGACGACGGCCTGTGGACACGCGTGGCTGAATTGCGTGACTGGCTGGAGGCTTATCTGTCAGATGCAGCTGGTGACATTCAGATTTTCGCCCAAAACGTTGATCGCCTGCCTAACACTACTTATTTCTCTATTAGGGGCTGGAAGGGCGAAACGCAGGTTATGCAGATGGATTTGGCTGGCTTTGCGGTTTCAGCAGGGTCGGCCTGTTCCAGTGGCAAGGTTGTCGGCAGCAAGGTGCTGAAAGCGATGGGCTACGACGATGATACCGCCAGCAGTGCAATACGCATTTCGATGGGGCTAGAGACAACGCGCGAAGATGTGATGCGCTTCGCCGACACATGGATTGAACACTACCGCCGTTACAAACAACGCGCGGCTTGAATAAAAGGGGAAAGTCAAATGGCTGCTTTAGAAGATGTAGTTAAGGACGGCGTAGACGCCGAAACTGTCGAGGCGGTGCAAAGTGTTGCCGAAAAGTACAAGTACGGCTTTGAAACCGATATCGAGACGGAATACGCCCCGCTTGGTCTGAGCGAGGACATCGTACGGTTGATTTCCAGCAAAAACGACGAGCCGGAATGGCTGCTGGAGTGGCGTCTTGATGCCTACCGCCGTTGGTTGCTCCTTGAGGAACCTGAATGGGCGATGGTGAATTATCCCAAGATCGACTTCCAGAACATCTATTATTACGCCCAACCCGCCAGCATGAAGGAAAAGCCGAAGTCGCTGGACGAGGTGGACCCGAAGTTGCTGGAAACCTATGCGAAACTCGGTATTCCATTGCGGGAACAAGCGTTGCTTGCTGGCGTTGAAATGCCCGAAGGCGAGCGCAAAGTTGCTGTGGATGCGGTATTTGATTCTGTTTCGGTGGGGACGACGTTCAAAGAAGAACTCGGCAAAGCTGGCGTGATCTTCTGTTCGTTTTCGGAGGCGGTTAAGGACCACCCTGAACTTGTCCGCAAGTATCTGGCTTCGGTTGTTCCAATCTCCGACAACTATTATGCAACGTTGAACAGCGCTGTCTTCTCGGACGGTTCGTTCGTTTACATCCCAGAAGGCGTGAAGTGCCCGATGGAGCTGTCGACATATTTCCGTATCAACGCGGAAAACACCGGCCAGTTTGAGCGCACATTGATTATCGCGGAAAAAGGCTCGAAAGTTTCCTATCTTGAGGGCTGTACTGCCCCACAACGCGACACCAACCAGCTTCACGCTGCTGTGGTTGAAATCATTATCATGGAAGACGCGGACGTTAAATATTCAACGGTACAGAACTGGTATCCCGGCGATGAAAACGGCGTTGGCGGCATTTACAATTTTGTAACCAAACGCGCCGATTGTCGTGGCGATCGGGCCAAAGTTATGTGGACACAGGTCGAAACTGGATCTGCTGTTACATGGAAATACCCTTCTTGCATTTTGCGCGGCGATGACTCGCAAGGTGAGTTCTATTCCATCGCGATTGCCAACAACTATCAACAGGCCGACACAGGCACCAAGATGATCCATCTGGGTAAACGCACCAAGTCGCGGATTGTTTCCAAAGGAATTTCTGCGGGTCATGCACAGAACACCTATCGCGGGCTGGTAACAATGCATCCGAAGGCGAAGAACTCGCGCAATTATACGCAGTGCGACAGCTTGCTGATTGGTAATAAATGTGGCGCGCATACGGTTCCGTATATTGAGGTTAAAAACAATTCCTCGCGCGTTGAACACGAAGCGACGACTTCCAAAGTGGACGATGACCAGTTGTTCTACTGCCTCCAACGCGGCGTTGGCGAAGAAGAGGCCGTGGCCTTGATCGTAAACGGTTTCGTTAAGGAAGTGTTGCAGTCGTTACCTATGGAATTCGCGATGGAAGCCCAAAAATTGGTGGCTATTAGTTTGGAAGGATCAGTGGGGTAACACAATGTCCGGCAATGCAATGGAAGAGGGGTTGTTGTTACAAATAGACAACCCCAGCCATACAGACTCTGGCCGTATCGCGGTGCCACTTGGCACAGTATGCGGGATAGCAATGTTTTTCTTGTATGGGGCGATATTCGACCAACGTGTCGGGTACCTCCAGACACTTATAGGAATTACAACGGCTTTTAGCATTGGAATACCAACTTACAGGCTGTTGCAGCAATGGAAAGATGCAAATCAGGCCAAAGTATACGAAATCACTCGCCGGTTGCGCGAAGAAGAAACACAACGCCAATTGGCTGAAATGAAAAAGAAGAGAACTTAAAATGTTGAAAATCAAAAACCTGAAGGCCTCGCTTGAGGAAGAAGATAAACAAATCCTTAAAGGTATCGATCTAGAGATCGGTGCAGGCGAGGTGCACGCAATTATGGGGCCGAACGGGTCCGGTAAATCAACGTTGTCATATGTGCTTTCGGGCAAGGGCGGATATGTTGTGGACGAGGGGTCCGCGACGCTCGACGATGTTGACCTGCTGGAGATGGCGCCAGAGGAACGTGCGGCGGCTGGCCTATTTTTGGCTTTCCAGTATCCGGTTGAAATTCCGGGTGTTGGTAATATGACATTTCTGCGCACAGCCGTTAACTCCCAACGTAAGGCGCGTGGCGAAGAAGAATTGAACGCCGCTGAATTCCTGAAGCTGGTTCGGGCCGAGGCCAAAAGCCTGAAAATTGATGCTGAAATGCTGAAACGGCCAGTGAACGTCGGTTTCTCGGGTGGCGAGAAGAAGCGGAACGAGATTTTGCAGATGGCGATGCTTGCGCCAAAGATGTGTATTCTGGATGAAACGGATTCCGGTCTTGATGTGGACGCGATGAAGTTGGTGGCCGAGGGTGTGAACGGAATGCGCGACGGAAAACGGTCTTTCCTTGTCATTACCCACTACCAACGCCTTCTGGATCACATCAAGCCTGACGTCGTGCACATTATGGCTGATGGCAAAATCATCAAAAGCGGTGGGCCGGAATTGGCACTGGAAGTCGAGAACAACGGCTATGCTGATCTGCTGAACGAGGTGGCGTAATGGCGCTTGCTGNAAANAATGTGGATGCAACCGAGGCGTTGATNGNCGCNTANCCNGCNCCNNCGGGTGAGGGNAAGNGGGCNAGAGATGCNCGTTTGCGNGCNNTGACNANNTTGCGTGAAANCGGAGCGCCGGTCCGGCGTGACGAATATTGGANATTCACCAATCCGGCGCGGCTGCTGGAATCTGTGAAACCTGCAACGATCGTTGATGCGGATGAAGCGCCAATATTTAACGATATCGACAAGCTTCTGGTAGTTTTTGTCGATGGAGTTATACGGGTTGACCTGTCGGATGATTTGTCGATGGAGGGGGTCGAGATTGAAACGCTGTCCTCGGCCACGTCTAAGGATATTCACTGGGTAGGTGATCTGTATGGGGTATTGGAAGCTAACGGCCAAAAACCGGTTTCGCGCCCGATGGCGGCCCTGAATACGGCTGTGGCGACCGAGGGGTTGGTTATTCGGGTGACCGGAAAAGCGTCTAAACCGATCGCACTGCGGTATGAACGTTCAAGTGTGGATGCAGATGTGATGGTCCACACAGTGATTAAACTTGAATCAGGCGCGGACCTGACCCTTTTGGAAAACGGTCCGGCAGCGGCGCGGTTTAACAGTAGTCTTGAAGTCGAGATTGCTGACGGCGCGGCATTTCACCATGTGCGCGCACAAGGACGGGATCATGAGCGCTTGGCGGCGACACATATGTTCGCCCGCCTTGGCAAAGAGAGCCGTTTCAAAAGTTTCACGCTGACGGTTAACGGCGCGTTAACCCGTAATGAAGCCGTGATCGAGTTCACGGGCGATGATGCATTTGCAACGGTTTCGGGCGCAAGTGCGGGCGATGGGGCGTTTCACCATGACGACACGGTGTTCGTAACCCACGACGCACTGAACTGTGAGAGCCGTCAGGTTTTCAAGAAAGTTCTACGCAATGGTGCGACCGGTGTGTTTCAGGGCAAAATCCTTGTACATGCGCACGCACAAAAAACCGACGGGTATCAGATTGCCCAAGGTTTGTTGCTGGATGACGATTGTACGTTCCTCGCCAAGCCCGAGCTTGAGATNTATGCAGATGACGTGATTTGTTCTCATGGATCTACGTGTGGCGCGGTCGATGANGAGGCATTATTCTACCTGACTTCGCGCGGGGTTCCCAAAGCGCAGGCGCAAGATATGTTGGTTCTTGCATTCATGGACGAAAGCATTCAAGAGATCGAGGATGAGGCAATGGCCAATGTCATCCGCGAACGTCTTGGCGGCTGGATGGAACGGCATAGAGATTGATATGAGTTTTCTGGGCAGCGGGTTCTTACCTGAAATTATAAATGCATATGGGGGACTTCGGTCCTCCATGCGCAAACAATTAGATAAAAATCCGGGCGAGGAAGGACTGCTCGCGCTGCTCGTTTTCGGCTGCTTTGTGATTTTCCTCAGTTTCCTGCCACGTTTGTTCGCCACGGACCTGTCGCAATCACCAGATCAGAGTATCGCGGCAGGAATCATCATGTGGTTCTTCGTCGTGATGTTCTTTTTGCCGCTTTTAATGTACGGGATCGCGTGGGCGTCTCACTTCATCTCTAAGGCCTTCGGGGCGACAAGCGGAAACAAAAACGCCCGCCATGCGTTGTTTTGGGGGCTTGCTGTCCTAAGCCCCGCACTGATCACCAAAGCGATGCTCTCTAGTGTATTTATCCAAATTGGCGGCGATTTGGGGCAATTTGTGTTGAATGCCTTAAATGTGGTGTTAGCCCTCGTAATATTGCGAATTTGGGGCGCAATGCTGGCTGAATCCAAGGGATTCCGCAGCGAATGGCGTGTTTCCGGTGTTATTTTCGTTGTTTTTGCAGGGATTTCACTAATTATCAACCTTGGGGCACAATGGCCCTAGTCCTGCCCTAATTCCGTCAAACTTGTAAACCATGTTGGTCCCAACTTAGAAAAAAGGACAGGATCATGGTTAGCGTAAATATTTCAGACATCCGCACAGAGGCAGAAAATCTTCGCCCAAGCGTTACAGTACGCCTCGCACGGTCATTCTTCGACATGCGCACCACAACTGAAGAGTTGTTGAGCGAACGTCCGTCAGAAGCACGCCTTTTGATGCTGGTTCTTTTATCCGATATGATCTTCACGCTGTCATGGGCACTTAAAACGCTGATCGCTCCGACGGAAGCTGCCACTGCTTCTATGGGATCCGACGTTGTTCTTTGGTTAATGGTCGCATTGATGTTGCGCACCACAGCGATTTACGTGCTGGCTCTGGTTGTTGGCCTTGTTGTCAAAGCCTTTGGCGGAAAAGCGACCCTGTTTGAGACACGCGTTGGCGTAATCTGGGGCGTGTTCGTTGCCGCACCTATTGGTCTGATCATCGCCGAGTTCTCGGTCATCATCAACCAGTTCGACGGAAACTTCGCACTATTTCAAATTCAGGGTGTCCAGATGGCTCCTTACTGGCTTGGTATGGTTCCATTCGTATGGTTTGTTTCCAAGGGTGCAGCATCAGCTAACCGGATCGACAATGCGGTTCCTATATTCGGCACAATCGCTGCGCTGGCAGTAATCCTGGTAGCCGGTGTTCGCTACATCGCGATGTAAGTTAAATTAAGTCGAGGTCGGAATATTTGGTTTTGACCTCGAACCCAATTTCAAACACTTTTTTCTAAACTAATATTATTCGTAAGTATCTATCGTGTTATTTCAAGACTAGTAAAGGGGGCTGCAATGACTATTCACACCGACCCAATCGACACAAATTTTAACGTCGGATACCGCACGTATCGTCAAAACGATACGGGTTTTTTGGCACGCATCACTGACGCATGGAAAGATATGCCGGCATCGACCCGCCGGCTGATTGCCGAACACCCATCCGAAGCGCGGCTGTTGTTTTTCGTTCTGCTTTCCGACCTTGTTTTCTTCCTGTCGTTCTCGATTAAAACTGTCGTAAGCCCCACATCGATCGCCCAATCGGCATTACCTGACGACGTTGCATTGCTCCTTGTCGTCGCATTGATGCTGCGGACAGCCTCGATCTACGCTTTTTCGTTTATTCTTGCTCTTGTTCTTCGCGCCTTTGGTGGTACGGGAACACTGAAAGATACCCGCGCGGGTGTGTTTTGGGGGTCTTTCGTGTCAGCCCCGTTCGAAGTTCTGGCTGCGATTCTTGCTGTCAGCATTTCTTCAATGGAAGGCACGTTGCCGTTTCTGTCCGGCGAAACATTCTCATTGGCGCCTTTATGGCTAGGTTTGCTTCCATATGTTTGGTTCGTGTCCGCCGGGGCGACAGCAGCACACGGATTCAAAAGATTTTACCCACTATTTGCGACACTTTCGCTGCTATGTATTGTAGGTATGTTCTGGGCACTATATCTAAGGGCAAACGGAGTAATCTAAATGCCCATTCCTTTGCTGGAACTGGCAAGGGAGAGTTTCTTCCGGCCACGTACCGCTGCGCCACATCTGATAGGGTTAAACCTGTCCAGAAACGTACTGATCGAGGCCGCCATGCTTTTGGCGGTTCTCTCGATTCTGTCGCAATTCCTGTTGTATACGTTCATACAGACACAAGCTAACGAGGCATGGACGATCAAGTTCTCCATGCCTGTGGTCGATGTGGCAGTGCAATTCATCAACGCCTTTTTCGTCAGCCAAATTGTAGTACTGCTGGCCCGTGGCATTCGCGTGAACGTGACTTTCGCAGACGCGATGGCCGTTTATCTTTGGTTTAACTTCCTGCTGGTGATCCTGCTAAGCGTGATGATTCTTACATCTGCGCTGTTTGGCGCGTTCGGAATGTTCGTGGTTCTATTCACCATCGTGTGGGGGCCCTACACACTTGCGGTTTTCTGGTCGCACCTTATTGGTACTAAAAACCTTTTTCTGGGGTTTGTTGTGGCCATAGTGGCATTCCTGCTGGCTAGTGCGCTGTCGGTTATTGTGGCAAGTATTATTGGCCTGCCGGTAATGGAGCTTGTGCCCAATGTTTGACGTATACGAGATACGAAAAGACTTTCCGATTTTGGCGCGCGAAGTACATGGAAAGCCGCTGGTCTATCTGGACAACGGCGCCTCGGCACAAAAACCGCAGGTGGTGATTGATGCAGTTACCCGTGGATACGCTGAAGAATATGCAAATGTGCATCGCGGATTGCATTTCCTGTCAAACTTGGCGACTGANAAGTACGAGGCTGTTCGCGGGACTGTGCAGAAGTTTCTGAGTGCAGAACGCGAAGAAGAGATTTTGTTCACGTCGGGTTCTACCGAAGGGTTGAACCTCGTTTCCTATGGTTGGGCTGTTCCCAACCTACAAGCGGGCGACGAGATTATCCTGTCGGTGATGGAGCATCACGCCAACATCGTTCCATGGCACTTCTTGCGTGAACGCATGGGTGTTGTACTGAAATGGGTCGATATTGAGGAAGATGGTTCGCTTGATCCCCAAGCCATCATCGATGCGATATCGCCGCGGACCAAGATGGTGGCAATCACGCATATGTCCAATGTGCTCGGCACGGTCGTCGATGTGAAAACGATCATTGCCGCGGCCCATGACAAAGGCGTTGTGGTGTGTGTTGATGGCTCGCAGTCGACCGTGCATATGCCGGTTAACGTCGCCGATCTTGGTGCAGATTTTTATGTTATCACGGGTCATAAGCTTTACGGCCCATCGGGTTCCGGCGCGATCTATATTAAATCCGAACGCCAAGCCGAAATGCGGCCCTTCATGGGCGGCGGTGACATGATTGGCGAGGTCACGAAGGACAATGTCACCTACAACACACCACCCCATAAGTTCGAGGCAGGCACTCCCGCAATCGTTCAGATTATCGGCATGGGTGTGGCACTGGAATATATGATGGGCATCGGCATGGATAACATTGCCGCCCACGAGGCGACACTATTCGCCTACGCGAATGAACGCCTGCGCGGATTGAACTACATCAACATCCAAGGCAACGCGCCCGGCAAAGGTGCGATCTTCTCGCTAACCATGGACGGATCAGCCCACGCCCACGATATATCGACCATCGTTGACCGCAAAGGTGTCGCAATCAGGGCAGGGCACCACTGCGCCCAACCGCTGATGCAGCACCTGGGGGTTACCGCAACCGTTCGCGCGTCGTTCGGGATGTATAACACCGTTGAGGAAGTCGACGTATTGATCGACGCATTGGAGCTGTGTCACGAGTTGTTGGGATAATTTACGGTGCAGTTTTTCCTTCAGTCAGTGTCTGCAAACAATACGGTGTGGATATCCAAATGCCCCATCCAATAAGAAATCTTAAAGGGCGGGCTGCTAGAGGTGGCCCCAAAATCGTTCTAGAGCGACCAGAACTGGCTAAACTTATGGGAGCGATCGCTGCCGAATGGGGCTCAATCGATAATATTTTGGCGGGTATCTTTAACGTAGTAACCTTGGCAAAATATATTCCGGTTGGTGCTCACAGCAGAAGTGAAATGGCCAACGGAATTTTTCAGAATTTCATTTCAATTAGGTCTAGAACTGATCTGATTGCGCAAATGATCCAGCTTAGGTTGGATGAGGGTATTCAAAAAGAATTTACCGACTTAACCAAGTCGATGACTAAGAAAATCAAAGAACGGAACAATCTGGTTCATACTGAATGGCAAGTTTGTGACGATTTCCCAGACGATCTTATTAAAACCACCTCTAAAGGGTGGGTCCGATTCACAGAAAATGATTTGACGGAAATGTTAGAGCAACACTGCAATATGAGAAATCAGATGCAAGATTTTTTCATCAAAGTTTCTCACGCGGATAAAAAGGAAGTCGATTAGCGCGATTCACGTCAGGTTAGAGAGAAATATTTACGAGACTACCCGCTAAACCTGCATTTCTTTGGTCGCCGTCAATGTAATATCCGGATAATCCCGCTCTACTCGATCAATGTCCCATTGTAGGCGAGTCAAATAAACCGGATCGCCGTCGTGATCCTCGGCCATGTGGCCCATATTATTTTTGACAAACGCCTCAACTGCTTCGCGTTCACCAGAGACCCAGCGGGCGGAGGTGAATTGTGTCGG
>JAESQH010000061.1 GCA_016765235.1 Paracoccaceae bacterium | reverse complement strand
CAGTGGATTTTGCGTTTCTTTGCCTTGGCCGCATAGGGGTTGTCGCCCCCACGCAGGAACAACCGGATCGGCGAACCCGGCATGTCGAAATCACGCCGCATTCCGTTGACCAAGAACCGCGTATAGGCCGTCGGTACTTTGTCCGGCACAGAGGTGAACACCACAAATGTCGGTGGGCGGGTTTTAACTTGGGTCATGTAACGCATTTTTATACGGCGACCAGCAGGTGCGGGGGGCGGATNGCTGTCTATTTGAACAGCCAGCCAGCGGTTCAATTTCGCGGTGGAAATCCGCGAGTTCCACACATCGTAAGCCGAAATAATCGCGGCGTGNAGGCGATCCAGCCCNTTGCCGGTTTTNGCGGAAACCATAACCATTGGTGCACCGCGAAGTTGCGGCAACAGGCGGGTGAATTCCTCGCGTAACTCTTTAAGTTTTTCGGATTTGTTTTCTTCCAGATCCCATTTGTTCACGGCAATCACCACAGCGCGACCTTCTCGCTCGGCNAGATCGGCGATGCGCAGGTCTTGTTGCTCAAACGGAATAGCGGCGTCGAGCAGCACCACGACAACCTCGGCAAACCGCACAGCGCGCAGCCCATCGGAAACTGACAACTTTTCCAGTTTCTCCTGAATTTTGGCCTTTTTGCGCATGCCTGCGGTGTCAAAAATACGGAACGGGCGGTCTTCCCAGTCAGTGTTTACTGAAATCGCGTCGCGCGTAATGCCCGCTTCCGGGCCGGTCAGAAGGCGTTCCTCGCCAAGAATTTTATTGATCAGCGTTGACTTGCCCGCATTCGGGCGGCCAACCACGGCGATTTGTAACGGGCGGCCTTCGGGGACAAGTTCGGCTATGCCGTCCTCGTCCACATCGTCGGACACGTCCACATCGGTGATCGCCTCGTAAGACACTTCGCTGAACTCTTTGTCGATGGGTCGCAGAATATGGTAAAGTTCATCCATGCCTTCGCCGTGTTCAGCGGATAGGCGCAAAGGTTCGCCAAGGCCGAGGTTATACGCGTCGTAGAACCCTTCATCCGCCGCTTTGCCTTCGGCTTTGTTCACACATAAAATCACGCGGCCAGCATTTTTACGCAAAATTCCGGCCAGAACCTGATCGGCAGTGGTCACACCAACGCGGCCATCAATCACGAACAGGCAAATGTCGGCCATATCGATCGCGCGTTCGGTCAAGGCCCGCATCCGCCCTTGCAGGCTTTCATCAGTTGCTTCTTCCAGTCCGGCCGTGTCAATCACGGTAAACCGCAAGTCGCCCAGTTTGGCGTCGCCTTCGCGAAGGTCACGTGTAACCCCCGGCGTGTCATCGACCAACGCCAGTTTTTGCCTAACCAGACGGTTAAACAGTGTAGATTTTCCAACGTTCGGACGCCCGACGATTGCCAATGTAAACGACATAATTTCACCTGATTGAAACGCAAACAGCGAGGCATAACCCCGCTCGATTGCCTCTTAGACCTATTTATCGCTATTGGAAAGCGTGCAATTCGCCATTCAGTGACAGGATGTACATAACCCCGCCAACCACAATCGGTGCCGCCGCCGCGCCGCCGGGGATATTGGCCGAGGCAACCATCTGCCCACCTTGGGGTTCAAACCCGCGCAACTGGCCATCGCGCCCGGCAACCCACATCAAGCCACCAGCCAAAACGGGACCGTATTGGCGGATCATGTCATCGCGTTTTTCGGGTTTTCCGAATTGTGGTAACTGTTGCGACCAGATCACTGACCCGTTGCTCGCATTCACCCGCACCAATTGTGCGCGATCCGATACCAGGAACACAGAGCCACCCACAGGCCAGACAGGATCAGATGCGCCAACGCCCAAAGTCCAACTGCGTTCACCGCTCGTCAGGTTCAACTTAACCGTTTGTCCGGCAAGGTTGGCAACGTAAACGCTGTTGCCATCGANTACCGGATCACCGGAAATATCACCGATAAATGCTAGCGAAGTAGCTGCGCGTGCGCCGTCAATGCCTTCTTTCCAGCGCAATTCACCGGTGTTCCCACGAACTGCAATGATTTCCCCGGAGGAGAAAGGAATGACAACTTGGCGGCCACTGATCGCAGGGCTTGCGCCGCCTTCAAGACCACCGGTCGAAGAAGTAGCGCCCCGTTGCATCCAGTCGAGTGCGCCGGTTTTGGCATCAACAGCATAGGCCACGTCACCNCGTGTGACGACAAACACAGTGCGTCCGTCTGATGTGGGGGTTGAACGAATGGCNGCCCCGAATGTTCGCCGCCAGAGGATCGTGCCTGAAGTGGCGTTAATGGCCAGAAGCTCNCCAAAGCCTGTTCCTGCGTAAAGAACCCCGTTAGCGTAGCTTACGCCACCGCCCGNCCCGTCCACGGATTTNTCGCCCACCGGGGTTGTGTCCAGTGACCACGCAACTGCNCCATCGCTTGAAAGCGCTGAAATCGTGCTGCTACCGTCCAGTGTATAGACCAGACCGCCACCCGCCACGGGGCCGGATGTGATGCGCGTGTTGCGCCCAACGCCCGTGCCGATATCGGTGGACCACCGCAGCGTTGGCGCGTTGCTGAACGCAGCATTGCCAAATTTATGTTGTGGTGTGCCGTTAACATCGGTCCATTCCGAATTCGAGACGGCGCGTGGCAGACGAATACTGGCAGTAACATTTTCCACCGCCGTTACATCGGCAGCACCAATCGCAAATCGTTGACCAGTCAGCAATTCGTCAGACGCACCGCACGACGTCAAAGCGCCCAGCACTATGGCCAATGTGCCAAGGCGACCTACACGCCCAATTGAAACTCGCAAATAACCCATACTCGTATGCCTCGTTCAACCAAATTACTGTTCAATCTTCGGATATTAGCCGCCGGACTGCGGTGTGACAATCTCGCCACCTAAAGAAATAGCCAGCTCTTGCACACGATTGCGCAATTCCTGTGTCGTGTTTGTATCGATCATAATCTCGCGAAGATCGTTTAACACTGCGGCTGTGTCACCATTGCGCAGGTTCACAATCGCCTGCTGCTCGATCGCGAGCAGACGGAACGGAGCCCCGATGGAGGTCAGACCGGCAAAGGCGCTTTCCAGATCGTCTGCGCTCATGTTTTGACCGTTAACCATTATGGATTTCAGCAACGCCAAATCGCGATAAATTGGCGAGACGTCTCCGTCCGCAGAGATTTCATCAAGAATAGACGCCGCCGCGGCTGGTTGGCCCTCGAACGATAGCACTGCCGCTTGATCCAGTTTGGCCAAAACCGCCGCTGTGCCGCCACTTTCTGCGATAATGGCAAAAGCGCCAGCGTCATTGGCGGTTTGGGCGGCTAACAATGCCTCTCCAACCACTTGTGCATCGGCTTCATTCTTGGCTTTCAAGTATTCGTTTACGGCAGCGCCGCCAACGATGAAAATCACAAGGCCTATGAAAACCCACAGATATTTCTTGAAAAATCCAAACAGCTTATCGCGGCGTACCTCGTCGGATACCTCTTCGATAAAGGAATCAGTCTCGCTCAATTCTCTTCTCCGTATTTTTTTGTTGGCCAAACCCTAGCGGCTTGCAACGGGAATTGCCAATGCCAAAACCTGCGAAAAGGCCAAAGCCGCCAAAATTTCGCCGATGGTGTCNAAAATTGCGGCAATTTGTTANGNTGCCGTNGGGTAAACTNGCGGTATTACCAAGTATAAACNCCGCTATACCTTGCTTTGCCTGCAAACCACCCATATTTAGTCGTAAATATGCTTTCGCGCCATTTCGCGCCTTCTCCTGGAGCCCTCAATGCGGTTATTTCCGATCCTTGTGTCTATCGCTGTTGCGATTGCGATTTACTTCTTTGTTATGGAACGCGACTTGTTGAAGTCATTTTCCGCTGATGCAGAGATCGAAGTTGCGGCGGTTGAGGAAGCCGTTGTCCGTTCCGATGCGGTTTCTGTTGTTGCCCAACGTTCTGTTGCACAAGACGTTCAAAGCGGGATCATTCTACGGGGCCGTACAGAAGCGGCGCGCCGTGTTGACGTTCGCGCCCAGACTTCCGGATTGGTAATATCCGAACCACTTCGCAAAGGCGCCTCTGTCACACAAGGCCAACTTCTGTGTTCGATTGAAACAGGCATTCGTTCCGCACAACTTGCAGAAGCCAAAGCTCGTCTAGCGGATGCCAAGGTCAGTGCCGCAAACGCCATCGATCTGGCGGCCCGTGGATTTGGCCCCGAAACCGCCGTCGTTTCCCGTGAGGCCGGATTNCAATCCGCGCAGGCTGGCGTGTTACAGATTGAACAAGANATCAGCCGTTTGGAAATTCGCGCGCCTTTCGCAGGAATATTGGAAACCGATAGCGCAGAGCTTGGCTCGTTGATGCAGCCCGGCGGCTTATGTGCCACGATTATCGACCTAAACACGGTCAAACTGGTTGGCTTTGCCACCGAAACCGACATTAACAAAATCGAACTTGGCGCGTTTGCTGGCGCTGATCTGGTGTCCGGCAAGCGCGTTCTGGGTACCGTGACATTCCTGTCGCGCTCCTCCGATCCGGTCACACGTACATTCCGNGTNGAGATCACAGTTGATAACGCCGATCTGTCGATCCGCGACGGCGAGACCGCCGAAATCGGCATCGCGCTGGAAGGTGAAAAGGGGCATCTACTGCCGCAACATGTTCTGACACTTGATGTGAACGGTACACTGGGTGTGCGGGTCGCAGACAATGGTATCGCCCGTTTCGTGCCGGTGACCATCTTGCGCGACGGCCCCGAGGGCATCTGGCTAGCTGGACTGCCTGAAACCGTTGACGTGATCACTGTGGGATTAGAATTCACCATTGACGGCAGCAAGATTAATGCGACTATTGAGGGGGCCGAGTAATGAAGGGCTTGGTCACATGGGCAACTGATAACGCCCGAATGATCATGGCGTTGATTGTCATGTCAGTCGTTGCCGGTGTCTATTCCTACGCCAACCTGCCCAAAGAGGGCGAGCCGGATATATCCGTGCCGTTCCTGTTTATCTCCGTTCCCTACCCCGGCATTTCAGCTGAAGATTCCGAAAAACTGCTGGTGCGGCCACTGGAAACCATCCTGACAGATGTGACCGGCCTGAAACGACTGTCCGCGACTGCGGCTGAAAACTACGCCGGTATCGCACTTGAATTCGATCTGGACTGGGACCGTGAAGCGACGTTGGCNGATGTGCGGGATAAAATGTCCACCGCGGAATCTTCNCTNCCNGAAGATGTTGGNCAATATTCNATTAACGAAGTGAATTTTTCGGAATTTCCCGTGCTGGTTATCTCGCTTTCCGGCAACATCCCCGAACGTACTATGTTGCGCGTCGCCAAAGATTTACAGTCCGAAGTCGAGAGTATTTCTGGCGTGCTGGAGGCCAACATATCGGGCCAGCGCGACGAGATGTTGGAAGTCCTGATCGACCCGTTAAAAATGGAGGCGTATAACGTCACCGCTGGCGAATTGCTGAACGTGGTTAACAACNACAACCGTTTGATTGCGGCGGGTGAGGTTACGGTCGGTTCGGGTGCGTATTCCATCAAGATCCCCTCGGCATTTGACGACCCGCAAGACGTTTATGGCCTACCGGTAAAACGCAATGGTGACAGTGTGGTCACGCTCGGGCAGTTGGCCGATATTCGGCTGACGTTTGAAGACCGCCAAGGAACAGCGCGTTATAACGGCGAAACGACGGTGGCCTTGCAAATTGTAAAACGCAAAGGCGCGAACCTGATTAGCACGGTCGCGGAAATNCGNGCNGCNGTGGANGAATACACNGCTGCATGGCCNGCCGATCTGGCGCAAGCNGTGACTGTTAGTATTTCCATGGACAACTCGGTTGAAGTCAGAGACATGGTTAGCCAGCTTGAAGCCTCTGTTCTGACGGCGATTGCGCTGGTGATGATCGTGGTGCTGGCCTCGCTTGGCATCCAGTCGGCGTTGTTGGTCGGCTTTGCCATCCCCACCTCGTTTTTGCTGACGTTCGCGATGCTGTCGGTGTTCGGTATATCCATTTCCAACATCGTGATGTTCGGTCTGATTTTGGCCGTTGGTATGTTGGTCGATGGTGCGATTGTCGTGGTAGAATACGCCGACAAGCAGATCAAAGCGGGTGTCGGGCCGATGCGGGCGTATAACGCCGCTGCAAAACGGATGTTCTGGCCGATTGTTTCGTCCACCGCGACGACGTTATCTGCGTTTATGCCGATGCTGTTCTGGCCGGGTATTCCGGGGCAGTTCATGCGAAACTTGCCGCTGACGCTGATCTTCGTGCTGTCGGCCTCGCTTGTCGTGGCGCTGCTATTCTTGCCGGTGGTCGGGGGTTTGGCAGGGCGGATATCTGGCAAGCTGGAACGCTGGGCCAAGGCGCTTCATCCGCTGAACATCATATTCCGCATCATTCTTACGTTGGCTGCATTCGCCGGCCTTATCGCGGGCATATATATAACGCTCGTTTTCAACGTTCTGGCTGGTGGTGCCGTGACAGCTGCCGCTATGATGATGGTATCAGTGACGATAAACTCGATGAAATCCCGCAAAAT
>JAESQH010000060.1 GCA_016765235.1 Paracoccaceae bacterium | reverse complement strand
TTTGTTCGATCTTGGCGCAGACCTTTGCCGCCCTGAAATGGAGGCTGATACGAGAGCCGAATACCCGCCCCTTCGTGTTAACCAGCCCCTCGTTGATCGGCTTGAGGCGGAAATTGACGCAATGAACCGCGATCAGGAAACGCTGAAAAGTTTCATCCTGCCGGGTGGCAGTCCGCTGTCCGCACACCTGCATTTGTGTCGAACCGTCTCGCGCCGCGCCGAACGTTTGGCCNTGGAATTATCCGAAACGGAAAGCGTAAATCCGGCGGCGATAAAATACCTGAATCGTCTATCCGACTGGTTTTTCGTGGCATCCCGCGCCGCAAATAATAATGGCGCCGAAGACGTTTTATGGGTCCCCGGCGCCAATCGTTAACAAAGCGTTAGAATATCGCTGCCCGTATGGCATCCGCCAAAACCGCCTCGCCGTCCGGTGTCAGATGCGTGTTCGTCGCCCCTTGATGCCAAACCGCCCAGTCGCCTTGCACCACATCGCCCGCCAAAATCAGCGCACGCATGTGGGCGTAAGTATCCACATAATCCGCCCCCTCTGCCAAAGCCGCAGCCTTTTGCGCAACTCTTGCAGACGACCGTAACGATTGTTCCGCATTGACCGTATCCCCGCCGCTTGCGAAGTTCAGATAATGCGAGCCGACCACAACAGCCCGCGTCACCCCTTTCACCATAACCGCCTGAATCCAGCCTGAAATGTTGGCGAAAGTGTCCACGGCCAAGTCATCGCCGGCAATCGGGACAATTGTTAACGGGGATTCCAACACCACGGAAGTACCGATCAGCGACGCCACCTTGCGACTTTCGCTGTTCACCTGCACCCAACCACCAACCGCAAGCTTGCTTGCGTCCGCCACGTCAAAGCTGTCAGCCGTCGGAATCGGCGATGCCGCGATCTGCGTCACCTCGTCATTCGAACCTGCATATATGCTGGCGATACTTGGCACGTCCTCAACGAACAAATTGTTGGCGCTGGCCAACATCTGCGCCGAACTCTCACCCGAGGCTCCGAAGTTTCGCGCCACAATCCCTTCGTTCAACCCAACAAGCGCTGGATAAANCTGGGTTTCAGGCATACCAAACGAGACGTTGAATGTATGGCTATCCCCTTCCGCCGCGAAATACGGTGCCAACGGTTTCAGCGTTTGGCGGCGGTCCAATATAACATCACCGCAGATCACCGCGATCTCGGCCAGATGCCCATCGAGCACTCGTAGTACCTGATCAGGATACCCGCCCAAACCTACATGGCTGGGCGTCGCAGCAGACAAAAGATGCAATTGATCTTTGGTCTGAACGCCTCCGCTATCAACCCAGCTACGGCCATAAGCATCCGCCCCGAAGAACGTTCGATATTCGGTATCTGCGGCCAACGGGAGCGCCGAAACCTCGGTATCCGCGCTAGCCCCGTCGCCCGTCACCCACCGAAACCCAGCGCCGCTGGTGGTGTACATCGCGAACCGGTCGTTGCCGCTGTTATCCACCATGAACAGATAGCGTTGATCCAAACTATCCGCACCGTCCAGCGTGAACCGAGCGTAAATATGCAAGGCGGTCGGGTCGTAGGGAAACGCGCTCGTCGCCATGGCAACCGCGAAATCCCGCGCCGCCGACAGGTTCAAACCGCCCGTATCAACGACCCACGGATCCGTGCCATAAACCGTCAGCTTCGCCTGCGGATCACCATCAAATATGTTTGCCGGATCGCTTGCATCGTTCACCACCATGCGATTCTTGGTGAAATCAATGGCAAACCCGTCCCGCGCACCCAAAACCGCGAAGACGTCGAACGATTTAACCGCGCGCGCGCGCCGTTCGCCGAGTCCCATTTTCAAGGAAAGTTGCATGTGCTTACCACAACGCCACAATGTTGGCAGCCGTCGTCCCCGTTGCCAAAACCCGATCCGCCCGTATTGGCAAAATGCCCACAGGCACGGCCTTGAATACGATTGGCGCAATCTGCCCAATCATATGGACCGCGACATCTCCGGCAGTCCCGATGTAAATAGAACGCGAAGTGTTTACCAAATCGTTAAGATCGTCCGGTGCTACTACAGCCGCAACCCGTGCCGGAGATTCCAGTCCACCCATCATATTCTTGTAAGTATCAATTGCCATTTTATTCCCTTTCAACAAAAACTACGGCCCAACAACGCGGGCACGCAGTAATTTTGGTTGTTTCTCTGGATTTAGCAGGCAGCGTGAATCACGGCGCACCGAATTCTGGTCTGTCTGTCACAAAGGACTACAGTGCAAATCTGAACAATTGGTTAATCCGAGTAATTATTCAAAGTGACGTTATGTTTTTATTGCATTGCAACAAAACTACTGCTTCACTCCGCGCGATACATTTCGGGGGATTCTGACTTCAGAAGTCGTTTTTTCACTTCAAATATGGCGAGAAAGCGGTAAACCTCGACTAATTGGCAAATCGCCCTGTTAACGGGGCATTAACTCGGAGTTACGCAAAAATGAAGGTGCTAGTGCCTGTCAAACGTGTGATCGACTATAATGTGAAAGTGCGCGTCAAAGCGGATGGAAGCGGTGTCGATCTGGCAAACGTTAAAATGTCGATGAACCCATTCGACGAAATCGCTGTCGAAGAAGCAATCCGTCTGAAAGAAGCCGGCAAAGTTGAGGAAATCATCGTGGTTTCCGTCGGCGTAAAGCAGTCGCAAGAGACCTTGCGTACCGCCTTGGCCATGGGTGCCGATCGCGCGATTTTGATCAATGCGGCCAACGATGTACACACTGACATCGAGCCGCTGGCTGTTGCTAAACTGCTGAAAGCCGTGATCGACGAAGAACAACCAGGCCTTGTTCTTGCTGGTAAACAGGCAATCGACAACGACATGAACGCCACTGGCCAGATGCTGTCAGCCCTGCTGGGCTGGTCGCAAGCGACCTATGCATCCGAGTTAGAAATCGACGGCGACAGTGCGACGGTTACGCGCGAAGTTGACGGCGGCCTGCAAACAATCAAGGTCAAAATGCCTGCGATTGTGACCGTAGACCTTCGCCTGAACGAGCCGCGTTATGCCTCCCTGCCAAACATCATGAAGGCAAAGCGCAAACCGATGGACGAGAAAACGCCTGCCGATTACGGCGTGGATGTAACACCGCGCCTGACCATTTTGGGTACTGTCGAGCCCGCCTCGCGCGCCGCTGGCGTTATGGTTGCTGATGTGGCCGAACTGGTTGCAAAACTTAAAGACGAAGCGGGGGTCCTCTAATGGCTGTTCTACTTCTTGCTGAAACCAACGGTGCAGAGCTTTCCGTTGACCAAACCGCCAAAGCCGTCACNGCCGCGCAAGTTTTGGGTGATGTAACGGTTCTTTGCGCCTCCGCTGGATGTTCCGGTGCGGCCGCTGAAGCTGCCAAACTGGACGGTGTTGCCAAGGTTCTTTGTGCTGACGACGCCGCTTATGGCAACGGGCTGGCAGAACCAATTGCCGATCTAGTTGTGTCGCTGGCTGGTGATTTTGAACATATCGTGGCACCCGCGACTGCATCGGGGAANAACATCCTGCCGCGCGTAGCAGCGTTGCTGGATGTCATGGTGATTTCCGATGTAACAGGCCTAACTGACGGGAGCACTTTCGAGCGCCCGACCTACGCTGGTAACGCCATGCAGACAGTTCAATCCGGCGATCCTAAGAAAGTGTTAACCATTCGTACTGCCGGTTTTGACGCCGCCGGTTCAACGGGTTCCGCATCTGTCGAAAACATTTCTGCCACTGCAAACTCTGGCCTTTCTGAATGGGTCGAGGATAAGGTTCAAGCCTCTGATCGCCCCGAGTTGACCTCCGCTAGTATCGTGGTTTCCGGTGGTCGAGGCGTAGGCTCCCAAGAGAACTTCGCGATTATCGAAAAGTTGGCCGATAAGCTTGGGGCTGCCGTTGGCGCGTCCCGCGCGGCGGTTGATTCTGGCTATGCCCCGAATGATTGGCAGGTTGGCCAAACCGGTAAAGTTGTGGCACCTGACCTATACATCGCCATTGGTATTTCCGGTGCTATCCAGCATTTGGCTGGAATGAAGGACTCCAAAGTCATTGTTGCGATTAACAAAGACGAAGAAGCTCCAATCTTCCAAGTCGCGGATTACGGTTTGGTAGCTGACCTGTTCGAGGCTGTGCCAGCACTGGATGCAGCACTGGACGACTAAACCACACCTAACTAGATCAAGGCCCGCTTTTTCAGGCGGGCCTTTTTTGTGGCTGTAAGGCTTGCAATTCATCCGATATCACACGTGCGATATCTGCGTGTACCGCTCGCGTCATCCAACCGGTGTCCTTGCGTAATCCGCTCAATCCATTGCCACGGTTCTCCGAGACATCAAAGGGAATCGTCACGATATTTTCCACATGCGATGCCAACACATCGACCATTTCTTGCGTCACTGATTGATTCAAATCCTTACCTCCCTCGGGACGAATCCACAGCAATGTCTTGGCCGTTTCAATATCCAACAAAAGTTCCAACATCCGCGCCAGCCATGCCGAGCGTTGCTCCGCCAGCACGACTTTATATGCCTCGCCGTCAACTGATTTCAGTTTACGGATCATCGCGGATATGTACCTGAAGCCGGTAAAGTCCACCTGCGGATAAAGCGAACGGAGCGCGCCGGAAACAGATCGCAAGCGCATGTTTCGACGCGGGAATACGGCGTACATCCGGTTGGATAACGGGGCTACATCCATCACTTGAACGAAGCATCTGGTTGATCGTGAGCAGGCTTCCAGAACCACGGGATCCTTCAAGAAAAACCCGGGGCCAGCGCCGGGCGTGCCCAGATTCACGCAGGTTATTCCTATCCGGTTTTCGACCAGTTTAGGATAGGGTTCCAGCACGAATTTCCCGAAAGTTTCAGAGCCACCGATGAACGTCAGATACGGCGCACTCAAGTCGGGTTTTGGCCCGCGAAATATCTGTTTACTGCGGCCAAAACGGTACAATTCAACCCCTCCTGTTTCTTCAACGGTTATGCCATACGCCATGCTACCCCCTTGATGACGATCCCTAATTTTGATTCTTTCCCCATAATTTCACTCAAAGATTGATAGAGCGTTAACGGCGCGCACAAACAGGTTGCCCGCCCCCCTCACAAAGCTTATGTTCGAGGGGATTTCAGAACACAGACATAGGGTTTATCCATGGATATCAAAACGGTAGGGATCATCGGCGCGGGTCAGATGGGTAATGGAATCGCCCATGTTTTCGCGCTCGCCGGATATGACATTATGGTTAACGATGTGTCCGAGGATGCCTTGAACGCCTGTCTTGAGTTGATCGAACAGAACATTGCCCGCCAAGTTTCACGTGGGAAAATTACGGCTGGCGAACAGGCGGCAGCGATGGCGCGAATTCATATGGAAATGGACATCGCGGTGATCGGAAAGTCCGATTTGATCATCGAAGCGGCGACCGAACGCGAAGATATCAAGCATCAGATTTTCGCCAGTCTTGCTCCGCATTTGGGCGCGGATACGATCCTTACTTCGAACACTTCGTCGATCTCAATCACACGCCTTGCGGCGGCGACTGACCGGCCTGAACGGTTCATGGGGTTCCACTTTATGAACCCCGTACCGATCATGCAACTTGTTGAACTTATTCGCGGAATCGCGACGGATGATGACACGTATCAGTCGTTGAAGGCGGTTGTTGTCAAGCTTGGAAAAACCTCTGCCAGTGCCGAAGATTTCCCCGCATTTATCGTTAACCGTATCTTAATGCCGATGATAAACGAGGCCGTCTACACTCTTTATGAAGGGGTCGGTACGGTCGAAAGTATTGATACTTCGTTAAAGCTGGGGGCGAATCATCCTATGGGGCCATTGGAGCTGGCGGATTTCATCGGGTTGGACACGTGTCTGGCGATTATGAACGTGCTTTATAACGGTCTGGCGGACACGAAATACCGCCCTTGCCCACTGTTGGTGAAGTATGTCGAGGCGGGATGGTTGGGGCGCAAATCCGAGCGTGGTTTTTACGACTATCGGGTCGATCCACCAGTGCCGACGCGCTGATTTCAACGCGTTAACCTTTGGCTAAAAATCCGTGTTTTTCGTATGCACAACCCGTACACAATGCGTACACAACCCGTACATACGATTTGCGTTAACCTTTTAAGCGACCAGCGCTTTGCTGCCCATATCAAGGAACTTTTTACGCCGCGCGGTGCGCAGTGTTTTAGCGTCGGATTTACCCAAATCCGCCAACAAGGTTGAGACCTTTTCGCCGACCGATGCAATGGCCGCTGCGGGGTCGCGCTGTGCGCCGCCGACGGGTTCGCTGATCACTTCATCCGCCACGCCGAGTTCGTGTAAATCTTGTGCGGTCAAGCGCAGCGCTTCNGCGGCTTCGCGCATTTTGGTGGCGTCTTTCCAAAGGATGGAGGCGCAGCCTTCGGGTGAAATCACGGAATAGACCGAGTGCTCCAGCATTACCAACTTGTCTGCCGCCGCGAATGCCACGGCCCCGCCGGAGCCACCTTCGCCGATAATCACGGCCACTAATGGCACGCCGATGGAGAGGCATTTTTCGGTGGNGCGTGCGATGGCTTCGGATTGGCCGCGTTCTTCGGCGCCTTTGCCGGGGTAGGCTCCGGTGGTGTCGATCAGCGTGATGACGGGCAGGCCGAAACGATCTGCGAGGTCCATCAGGCGGACGGCTTTGCGATACCCTTCGGGCCGTGCCATGCCGAAATTCCGTTCGATACGGGATTTGGTGTCATTGCCTTTTTCATGGCCGATCACAACGACGGGCTGGTCGTTGAAGCGCGCCAAACCACCCATAACGGCGTGATCATCGGCAAAACTACGGTCGCCTGCGAGGGGAGTGAATTCGGTGAACAACGCCTCGATATAGTCTTTACAATGCGGGCGGTCGGGGTGGCGCGCAACTTGGCATTTCTGCCACGGCGTTAACTTTTTATATAGGTCTTTGAGCAAAGATGCGGCTTTGTCGTCCAAAGCTGTGGCCTCTTTGGTGATGTCCATCTCTTCGTTCTGGCGCGCAAGGGCGCGCAATTCCTCGGCTTTGCCTTCGANTTCAGCAAGCGGTTTTTCGAATTCGAGATAGTTTTGCATGGAGCCGACCCTGATATAAACGTTAACAGATTATATGACGCTAGCACCTGTGGATTGCAAGTTAGAACCTTGATTTGGGGCTATTGGTCGATCATCGCGGCTTACTTGATCAGGTCAGATATTTCGAGTTAGGATAATCGGGAATTTCGCGAAACTCTCTGAATTGGAAATCGCATGCAAAAATCTGACAAAATGGGTGTGAAGGTCAAGCTGTCTACGTTGTGGATCGTGGTGATGTTTAACATGGCCTATGCAGATATTCTGGCGTTGAATATCCCCGGTATGGAAGAGGAATTGGCTGCATTTGCGGGGGATACGCCGATATCCCTGCTGATGTTGGTCGGGGCAATTATTATTCAAGTTCCGGTGGGCATGATATTCCTGTCCAGATATTTGGACTATAAGGCGAACCGTCGCGCGAATATCGCGGCGGGTGCGTTTGTAATCCTCTTTATCGTGGGTGGTGGTTCGCTACTTCCACATTACCTATTCATCGCAACCATCGAGGTTTTGTGTGTTCTGCTGATTATGTGGACGGCTTGGAAATGGCCGGAATCTGAAAGTCTTGAATCTGGCTAAACTGCGACCATCTCGGCTTGTTTGACGATCACTTCAGCTTGCTTAATTGATGCGATGTCGATCAGGCGGCCTTTGTAGACAGCTGCGCCCTGCCCTTCGGCTTTGGCGACTTCCATGGCGGCGAGGATTTCGCGGGCCTCNGTGATTTGNGCCTCGGAGGGGGTGAACACCTCGTTTGCCAGTGCGATTTGNTTGGGGTGGATGGCCCATTTNCCGACCATGCCCANNGTNGCGGAACGNNNNGCTTGGGCTGTGAACCCNGCNTCATCCGAGAAATCACCGAACGGGCCGTCAATGGGTAGCAATCCATGCGTACGACATGCCGCGACGATGGCAACGGTAACGGCGTGCCACGGGTCGCCCCAGTGTTTGTCGCCGTTTGGCGTGTGCATGTAGTAGTTTTCCTGCGTGCCACCAATGCCCGTCGTTTGCATGCCCATGGAGGCGGCATAATCGGCGGCGCCAAGGCTCATCGCGACCATGCGCGGGCTGGAGGCGGCGATTTCTTCGACGTGGGAGAGGCCAGCGGCGGTTTCGATGATGANCTCGAAGTTGATCGGTTTGGTGCGGCCTTTGGCGGCCTCGATGGAGGATACCAGTGCGTCAACGGCGTAGATGTCGGCGGCNCAGCCNGCTTTGGGGATCATGAACTGGTCGATGCGGTCGCCAGCTTGCTCAAGGATTTCGACGACGTCACGGTACCAGAATTCGGTGTCCAGACCATTGATGCGAACCGACAGGGTTTTTGTGCCCCAGTCGATTTCGTTGATGGCTTTGATGACGTTGGCGCGGGCCTCGTCTTTGTCGGCGGGGCTGACGGAGTCCTCCAAATCAAGGTTGACAACATCCGCGTCGCTGGCCGCCATTTTTTCGAATATAGCAGGGCGGGAGCCGGGGCCGAACAATTGGCAGCGGTTCGGGCGGGCGGGGGATGCGGGTTGGACCTTGAAGCTCATGCGGTAAATCCTTGCGGTAATGAAGTTACGTTTTCTAAGGGTATTTCATCACAATCTTGCGTGCCCGTGTCAACGGAATAATGTTGCATGTGCGAAATAGGTTTATTCAGCGACACCGCGGTGGCCGAGTTCACCGGCTTTGCTGGCCACATAAATCACGTATCCGCTGGTAATTACGGCCAGCACGACGGAGCCGAGCATCATGAACAGCAGNGGCCANGCGCCNGTTTCAATCGTCANCATNGCGCCGGTTATNGCGGANANNNCNGCNCCNCCGCCGATCATNACNGCGCCGCCAAGGCCCGAGGCGCTTCCGGCCAGATGTGGGCGCACGGACACAATTCCGGCGTTGGCGTTTGGCAAGGTCATACCGTTGCCGATGCCGACAAACATGATGGAGCCGAAGAACGACAGCGGGTGTTGCAGGCCGATTGCCCACAAGCCAATCGCCAAAAGCATTCCGAACACCGCGACGGTGCTGCCAAACAGCATCATCCGGTTCATGCCGATCACATTGGAGAATCTTCCGGCGAGGAAATTCCCGCCCATGTAGCCCAGTGATATAAAGACGAAATATAGGCCCATTTGGGCAGGGTCGAGGCCCAGAAGTTCAATCGCGACAAACGGTGCGCCGCCGAGGAATGCGAAGAATGCACCCGAGGCGAAGCCGGCAGACATCGCATAGCCCCAGAACCGACGCGACCGGATAAGCTCGGGGTAGGCTTTGAACTGCGCTTTGAAGCTGGGCGATTTGTTCTGGTTGGTTTCGCCCAAATCAGCCCAGACCAGCCAAAAAACCAAAGCACCGAAAACCAGCACCAGCGTGAAGGAGCTTTGCCAGCCGAAATTTTGATCAAGATAGCCACCAAGCACGGGGCCGATCATTGGCACCAGTGACATGCCCATGGTTATATAGCCGATCATGCTGGCCGCTTCCCATGGCTCCACCATGTCGCGCACGATGGCGCGGGAAAGAACCATTCCGGCGGCGACCGAACCTTGGATCATGCGAAAAACCAGAAACATGCCGACGTTGGGCGAAAATATACAACCGATTGTTGCCAGCAAGAATATNGCNATCCCGCCCAGCAATACGGGTCTGCGGCCGAAGCGGTCGGACAGTGGGCCGATGATTAATTGTAGTACGGCCGTAACGCCTAAGTAGGCGGAAATCGCCAACTGCATAGTTCCGTAATCCGCATCAAAATAGGATGCCATTCCGGGGAGGGAGGGCAGGAAAATATTCATATTCAACGCGGAAATGCTGGCGAGCATCACAAGCGTTAATACATGTGGCGGAGTCGTCCGGTTAAGCCAAACGGCACCCGCGGACATATCTGTTTTGGTCATTCCGCAACCCTAGGCCGATTTTTCAAAAGCGCAATCCGAAACGTTGGGTCGCGAGACCTCTTATTGCAGGTCAGCGAAGGCAGCGGCGATCCTTTTGACGGCCTCGACAACCAACTCGCGACGAGTCGCGATGTTGAACCGCAGGAAATTATCACCGCCTTTGCCGAAGGTATCACCCGAATTTGGCGCGACCTTTGCAATTTTCACCACGCGCTCAGTGAACTCCGCCGGCGACAGGCCAGTATCGGCGAAATCCACCCATGCCAGATAGGTCGCTTCAAGCTTCATCGAGCGCAGACCGGGAATCGCGTTAATACCTTCGTCAAATATACGTTTGTTTTCCGCCATATATTCAAGCCAGTCTTCCAGCCACTCCTCGCCGCCGTTGTAGGCAGCCTCGGCCATGTGATAGCCGAAACCGCTGGCTGATACTTTGCCCGCATTCATGGTCGCAATATACTTTTTGCGAAGAACTTCGTTAGAAATAGTCGCATTGCCGATGTGCGCGCCTGCGATATTAAATGCCTTGGTTGTCGCGCTCATGATGACAAGGCGGTCGCAAACCTCCGGCGCAGCAAGTGCCATTACGGTGTGCTTGCTGCCTGCATAAACCAGATCGTGGTGGATCTCGTCCGAGACCAGTATCAGATCATGCTTGATGCAGAACGCGGCAACTGCCTGTAATTCGTCAAGCGACCAGACCCGACCGCCCGGATTATGCGGCGAGCAAAAGACCATCAGCTTTTCGTCGCCTTGAAGCTGTGCTTCCAGCGCGTCGAGGTCCAACTGGTATCGGCCGTTGTTGTTAACCAACTCGCTTTCAACAATCCGGCGGTTGTTCGCACGCATGATCGTGGCAAACGAATGGTAAACAGGCGTAAACAGGATCACACCGTCGTTTTCCTGCGTGTACGCCTGCACAGCCAAGGCAATGCCGTTGTTCACACCGTTCACGCTTAGAATCCAAGAGGGGTCGACTTTCCAGCCGTGGCGACGGTCCATCCAGTTGCAGATGGCGTCGAAATAGCTGCTCTTGTCGCCGTAGTATGTGTAAAGACTTCCATCGACCACTTTTTGCATCGCATCCGATATTGATTGCGGAGACCGGAAATCCATATCAGCGATCCACATGGCGATACCCTCATCAGAGCTGATGCCGTATTCGCGCTCCATATCGTCCCATTTTTCCGAATGGGTGTTGCGGCGTTCGATGGCTTCGTCAAAGTTGGTGGTCATGGCTGGCTCCGTTAAGTTAACCGCACGCTACGGATTTCGTCGCCGTGGGCAAGAGGAAACCTTGCGCCAACCCGTCGCATCGCTTAAATGCCCCGCATGACATTACGAAACATCCTGCTGCATCCCGACCCGCGCCTGAAAAAGGTGTGTGAACCTGTGGCTGATGTAGACGCTAAAATCCGTAAACTAGCGAGTGATATGCTTGAAACCATGTACGATGCCCCCGGTGTCGGGCTGGCTGGCCCGCAGGTTGGTGTGATGAAGCGTATATTTGTGATTGATTGTGCGGAGAAGGATGCCGCCGCCGACCCGATGGTCCTGATTAACCCGCAGATCACATGGGTATCCGAGGGGTTGAACACCTACGAGGAAGGCTGCCTTTCCATCCCCGATATGTACGAGGAAGTGACACGGCCCGAAATGGTGCGGATGTCGTATCTGGACGTTGACGGAAAGCTGCATGAGGACGAGTTCGATGAGCTTTACGCGACCGCCGTTCAGCACGAACTGGATCATCTGGATGGAGTGTTGTTCATCGACCATATCAGCAAGATGAAACGCGCGATGATCACCAGCAAGATGAAAAAGTTGAAGAAAGAGCTGGCCCGTGATTAAGCCCTTCCTGATGTATCCCGACAAACGCTTGCGGACCGTTTGCGCCGAAGTTTCGGTGGTGGATGACGCGGTTCGGGGCATATGGGGCGACATGCTGAATGCGATGTATAAGATGCCCGGCGTCGGGTTGGCGGCACCGCAAATCGGGGTGATGCAACGGTTGGCGGTAGTGGATTGTTCCGACACGCATAACGCGGCGATCCTGATGGCGAATCCCGAGGTTATCCATGCCTCCGCCAAGATGAACGAACACGAGGAGGCCAGCCCGAACCTGCCCGGTCTATCCGGCAAGGTTGAGCGCCCGCGCGCAGTGACGGTTCGGTATATGAACGCGGAGGGGGATGTCGTTGAAAAGGATTTCGTGCATCTCTGGGCGACGTCCGTGCAACATCAGATCGACCATCTGAACGGCAAACTATTCGTTCACCTTCTTAGCCCGACAAAGCGGAAAATGTTGCTGGCCAAGCACGCTAAAAACATGAAGCGGAGGGGCTGATGCGGCTGATTTTCATGGGCACGCCGGAGTTTTCGGTCTCGGTACTCGACCAACTTGTAGGCGCGGGGCATGAGATCGCTTGCGTCTATTCCCAACCTGCGCGCCCCGCTGGGCGAGGCAAGAAACCACAGTCCTCGCCAGTACAAAAACGGGCGGAGGAATTGGGATTGCAGGTTCGCACGCCGTTGAATTTTAAAGACGCCGCTGACCGCCAGGCATTCAACGAATTGAAGGCAGAGGCCGCGGTGGTTGTGGCTTATGGTTTGATATTGCCGCAAACCATTCTGGATGCACCGGAGCATGGGTGCTTCAACATCCACGCCTCCCTTTTACCGCGTTGGCGCGGGGCGGCTCCGATNCANCGNGCGATTATGGCGGGTGATGCGGCGAGTGGCGTTTGCATTGTGCAGATGGAGGCAGGACTAGATACGGGTCCGGTTTTGATGCGAGCTGAAACCGCGATTGCGGCGAGCGATACTGCGGCGACACTTCATGATCGTCTGGCTGAAATGGGCGCGGGCTTGATGGTTGAGGCGTTGGCGAAAATTGACACGCTATCGGCAGTGCCGCAATCCGATGATGGCATGACCTACGCCACCAAAATCAACAAAGCCGAGGCCAAGATTGATTGGACGAAACCCGCCGCCGAGGTGGATCGCCTGATACGCGGCATCTCCCCCTTCCCCGGTGCTTGGTTCGAGTTGAATGGCGAGCGCGTGAAGGTTTTACTTTCGGAACTGGCCGATGAAAACGGGCCAGCGGGGAGCGTTCTGGATGACCGTTTAACTATCGCCTGTGGCGAAGGTGCCGTTCGGTTGTTGAAGGTGCAAAAAGCTGGAAAAGCCCCCCAGCTTGCCGAGGTATTTTTGCGTGGCAACAAGGTTCCGGCAGGGGCGATGCTGGCAATTTAGTCCGGTGTTTCTTCAGGACGCGAATATGGTATCTCGCCAGTTATAAATACCCGAATTTCGCCGCCCGAAAATTACTTTCGAGCGGTTATACCACGTCGAGGAAGAACCATTTACAGGCTTTTTCCCAACGTGAGCGGCTTTTCGCTGGCCTGACCAAAATCTTTATTCGCGCGACACAACTTGCGCTATATCAACGACACACCCGCGAAGGAGTGGTTGAAACGGCCCGAGCTACAGGCCGAACTACAGATTCTGTCCTGCGACACACGGCAGTTTCAAAACCGGAAAGAAGAAGATATGGGCAAAAATCAAACGACGCGGATTTATTACGCTGTACCAGTGGTATTTATTGGCATTTTCACCTTGTTCGCTATCGGACTCGGGCGCGAAAATCGTGATAATCTGCCTTCGACAATGATCGGGCGCGAGGCACCCGCCCTTACATTGACGCAACTTGGCGATTTTTCCGTGATCACCCCCGAAGATTTGCGTGCGCCGGAAGTNAAATTAGTGAATTTCTGGGCGAGTTGGTGTGCTGGATGCCGGNTGGAACATCCGNCACTAGTGAGAATGGCCAAGGCCGGTGGCATAATTTACGGCATCGATTACAAGGACACCAAAGGNCTGAAGTATCTTGCCGAAAAGGAAAATCCNTTTGTTNCCGTTTCCNATGACAAGCGCGGACGAACCGCAATCGACTGGGGGGTTTACNGTATACCCGAAACCTTCGTGATCGANGCCAAAGGTATCGTCACGCACCGCCACATCGGCGCGATCACCGACGAAATTATGGAAAACATCATCATGCCTGAAATGGCGGCGGCAGCGGCTTCGACGACGGAACCAAGTTAAGATATCGTTAACATAGGTGGCGCATGTCTGCCTGATATGACTGCTGTGCACACTCTTTTTTCTTTGCAAATTGCTTCGCTGCTATCGTTGCAATCTGGATTTGGCGCGCTCAGCCCTTGGATTAACCGATTGCGCGATGGCTGTTCGGGCGGTAGTTTGCCTTGATAAAGGAAAGGCGTGCCCATGTTTTTTGCATTCTTCGGCTCGATGATAATCGGTGGTATTGTGGGGTATGTTTCCGAAAAATGGAAGCTGACCAATAACGGATATCTGGCCAGCATCATCATCTGCCTTGGCGGGGTTTTCCTGTTTTATATGCTGCGGGTGATGTTTGGTATCAGCTTTGGACCACCAGGCCTTGATGCGATTATCGGTTCAGCCGGGGCGCTGATAATTGTGCCAACGGCGCGGCGTCGGAAATAATCTTCGCCCCTAAACCTTTCCCTGAACGCGATTATTACCCATATTAACAGTTCANTCACTGAACGGAGGGACGTTTTGGGTAACTTGATAATTATCATAATCGTTGGCACTGCGGCGGGTTTTATCGCCACGCGGATGTTCAAACTTAATCTTGGAGTACCACAAACCATCGCAATTGGTGTGCTTGGCGCATTGATCGGTGGCTGGGTTTTGCGGTTGCTACTGGCCGCGCTCGGCATGTTTGCAGGGCTTTTGGGGCAATCCTTGGGGCCGTTGTCTTGATCGTGCTTTATCAGAAGTTCATTGAACGTGAAAAGTAGTTCTATTTCTTGAACGGAGCCATGCCTTTGCGGGCCAACTCGTCCGCACGCTCGTTACCCCAATGCCCGGCGTGGCCTTTGATCCATTCCCATGTGATTGCATGGCGGGCTTGGGCCTGATCCAGTTGTTCCCATAGATCGACGTTTTTTACCGGTTTACGAGCGCTAGTTTTCCAGCCGTTCTTTTTCCAGCTGTGCATCCAGCCCGTAATCCCGCCTTTAACGTATGCACTATCTGTGATCAGGGTCAGGGTCGACGGGCGGCTCAGGGCGTTCAGCGCCTCGATCGCGGCCATAAGTTCCATACGGTTGTTGGTGGTGTCGGCTTCGCCGCCACAAAGCGTGCGTTCCTTAACCGTCGTGTCGCCGTTCTTGGCAACTAATAACGCACCCCAACCACCGGGGCCGGGATTGCCGGAGCAAGCGCCGTCGGTGTAAATCGTAAGTTCAGCCAAGTTTTTGTGCCACCATTGTCATGCCGCTAAAGGGCGTTCCATCGTATCCCGTGCTGTCAGCAAATGCCACCGAATGCACGCGCAAACCGCGTTGTTCCAAAGCTTTCGTCAAATCTGCTTCGGTGTGATGGCAATAGAGCCGCCCGAGCTTGTCGCGCCGGGTTTCTGTGCCTTCGTGGATGCCGATCAAAAGCCAGCTATCAGCGCGCATCGCCTTGGTGATGTTATCCAGAACAGCGGGAAGCTCCGCGCGAGGGACATGCTGTAAGCAGAAGTTTGCCCAGATACCGTCGAAGGTATCGACCATATCCAGCCCGTCGAAATCCGAACAGATGGTGGTTATTTCAGCGATTTTACGGATCTGCGCCAGCATTCCTTCGGAACCATCAAAAGCCGTTACCTTAAAGCCCAGAGTATGAAAGGCTCGCGCCGCATTTCCCGCACCACATCCAAGGTCGAGGACATCGCCTTTTGGGCAGATTAGATCAGCGAAATTGCGCAATCTGGTGGACTCACCGACCTCGCTCGGCTGCTTCGTATAGGTTGTCGCTTCTTTGTTGTAGAACGCGATTGTTTCGTCGTCGCGCGTCATGTTCGTAGCACGCGGGGCACCTTGAATTCGACGTTTTCCTGTGCGGTTTCTACAACTTCGACGGTTACATCGAAGCGGGCCTTGAAGGCGTCCACCACCTCGTTGATCAATTCTTCGGGGGCAGATGCGCCCGCTGAAATGCCGATCTTGTCAAACTGCGCCAGCGCATCCCAATCGATATGTATCGCGCGTTGGACAAGTTGCGAATACGTACAGCCGGCCTTTTCGCCCACCTCAACCAAGCGGCGCGAGTTGGACGAATTTGGCGCACCAATCACCAACAAAGCATCCGCGTGCATCGCGACAGCTTTCACCGCTTCTTGGCGGTTAGTGGTGGCGTAGCAGATATCTTCTTTATGCGGCCCTAGTATTTTGGGGAAGCGCGCCTTCAATGCCGCAACAATCTCCACCGTGTCATCCACAGACAGGGTTGTTTGCGTGATGAACGCCAGTTGATCGGGGTCGCGGGGCGTAAGCGTTGCAACGTCACCCGATGTTTCGACCAACAGCACTTCGCCGACCGGCAACTGGCCCATCGTGCCGACAGTTTCCGGGTGGCCTGCATGGCCGATCATCACCATTTGCAAACCGTTATCNGAATGCCGCTCCGCNTCGATATGGACTTTGGCCACCAGCGGGCAGGTCGCATCTATATAGATCATTTGCCGTTCTTCAGCCTCGGCCGGAACAGATTTTGGCACACCGTGGGCGGAAAAAATCACAGGGCGGTCGGTTGGGCATTCTTCCAGTTCTTCAACAAATACGGCCCCTTTGGCGCGCAGACCGTCAACAACAAACTTGTTGTGCACAATTTCATGGCGAACATAAACCGGCGCGCCCCATTTTTCGATCGCCATTTCGACAATCTTGATGGCACGATCAACGCCCGCGCAAAACCCGCGCGGGGCCGCCAGATATAATGTTAAAGGTTTGGGCATGAGCTGCTCCGCTAATTCATTCCTGAACTTAATAGCGGAGCAATGAACCGAATTACAGCCCTAGTCTTCGTTTCGATTTAACTGTTGATCATCTGGCCGCGGTGGGCGGCCAATCACGTCACGCAACTCGTCCAGCTCGATAAAGTTATCGCACTGACGGCGCAATTCATCTGCGATCATTGGTGGTTGCGAGCGGATTGTGGACACCACAGAAACCCGAACCCCTTTGCGTTGCAGTGATTCAACAAGTGGGCGGAAATCCCCGTCACCGGAGANTATCACGATATGATCAAGATGCGGCGCAAGTTCCAGCGCATCGACCGCAAGTTCGATATCCATGTTACCCTTAATTTTACGCCGTCCCATAGAATCGGTAAACTCTTTTGCGGGCTTGGTAACCATCGTATAGCCGTTATAGTTCAGCCAATCGACAAGCGGACGGATCGGGGAATATTCCTCGTTTTCAAGAAGGGCAGTGTAATACATGGCACGCAGCAACTTGCCACGGCGCATAAACTCGGTACGCAACAGTTTGTAATCGATATCAAAACCTAATGCTTTGGCAGCAGCATAAAGGTTGGAGCCATCAATAAATAGCGCCAAGCGCTCGTCACGGTAAAACATTCAAGTCTCCAAAGAAAAAGCTGGAATTCGTCTGAAAATAATTAGAAACCATTCCAGCAACACAGATAACCCTAGGATAGGTAGTATTGTTGACCATGCAAGACCCAAAAGACCATAAAAGTAAGCATTATTGCCTCATTACGCTAGGTGCGAACCTACCTTCCGCCACCGGAACGGCCCTTCAAACACTAGAGAAATCGCTAGAGTTGTTTCTGTCGGAATCGTTACAGATCAGCCGAATCAGTAAATGGTTTTCGACGCCGGCGTTTCCTGCGGGTTCAGGGCCGGATTTTGTTAACGGTGCGGTCATGGTAGAGACCGCGCTTGCCCCGGCAGCCGTTCTAGCCGCATTGCACCGCGTTGAGGCCGCCATGGGTCGCACCCGTGAACATCGCTGGGAACCGCGACTGTGTGATCTTGATCTAATTGCGTATGATGACACTATCTTGCCCGATCTGGCGACGTTCAAGCGTTGGAAATCGCTAGATTTACCTAGCCAAAAGACGATGATGCCTGATCAACTGGTTCTTCCGCATCCGCGTATTCAAGACNGCTCTTTTGTGCTGGTTCCGCTGAATGATATTGCGCCGGATTGGGNGCATCCGGTTACGGGAATCACCGTCTCNGACATGCTNGCTGCGATCCCTGCGGCAGATTTGGCCGAAATAACTGTAATTTCAGCATAACCAAGGCTATTCCGGCCTTGCATTTCCTTCTAATGCCGCATAGATGTGCGGTCTTCCAATACGCCCCCAATCTTATGGAGCTTGACGCATGGCACGTGTAACCGTTGAAGACTGCATCGACAAAGTACCTAACCGCTTCGAACTGGTGATGCTTGCTGCACACCGTGCACGTGAACTGTCCTTGGGCGCTGAAATAACGATTGATCGCGACAACGACAAAAACCCTGTTGTTGCCCTTCGCGAAATTGCCGATGAAACGCTGACTGCTGAACACTTGCGTGAAGCGGCAATTGAGAGCTATCAGACACAGATTGAAGTGGACGAGGCCGAAGAAGACCAGATGACCTTGTTGATGGGTACTGAGGAAGGCGACGCAGCCGAGGATGATATGTCCGAGGAAAATCTGCTTCGTGCCTTGATGGAAGCCCAAGAAGCCAAGTAAGCTGTCCTGCGGGGAAAGACCCCGAACGGAGCCTGCCGGATGATTGAAGTCGAAGACCTGATTGGTCTCGTGCGTGCCTATAATCCCAATACCGACGCCGGATTGATCCGCGCCGCCTATGCTTTTGGGTTGGAGGCGCACGAAGGACAATTCCGTTCGTCCGGTGAACCCTACTTCACCCATCCAATCGAAGTTGCCGCCCTGCTGACCGAAGTTAAGCTGGACGATGCCACGATCATCACCGCCCTATTGCACGACACAATCGAGGACACTGGCGCAAGCTATAAAGAGGTTGCCGAAAAGTTTGGCGAGGAAATCGCGGGTTTGGTGGACGGCGTTACCAAACTGACCAACTTGGAGCTATCCTCCGTCGAAACCGCGCAGGCTGAGAATTTCCGCAAACTTCTGTTAGCCATGTCCAAAGATGTGCGCGTGCTGCTGGTCAAACTCGCCGACCGTTTGCACAATATGCGCACAATCAAACATATGCGCCCTGAAAAACAGCGCAAAAAAGCCCATGAAACAATGGAGATTTACGCCCCGTTGGCGGGTCGCGTCGGGATGCAATACATCCGCGAGGAACTGGAAGATCTGTGTTTTGCAGTGCTAAACCCTGAAGCCCGCAATTCAATCATGCGGCGGTTTCTTACATTGCGGGCCGAAACCGGCGACCTGATCCCTGTCATTATTGAAGACATCAAAACCGCGCTGGCGAAGTGTGATGTGGAGGCCCAAGTGACGGGCCGCGAGAAACGCCCGTATTCGATCTGGCGCAAGATGGAGGAAACCGGCCACGGGTTCCATCGCCTCTCTGACATTTACGGCTTCCGGATTATCACCAAAAGCGAGCGCGACGCCTACGTGGCGCTCGGCGCTGTGCATCAGCGTTGGAAGGCCATTCCGGGACGCTTCAAGGATTACATCAGCCAGCCCAAAACCAACGGTTATCGCTCCATCCAGACCACCGTATCAGGCCGTGACGCCAAGCGCGTGGAGGTGCAAATCCGCACCCGCGAAATGCATATCGTAGCGGAATCCGGCGTGGCGGCTCACTGGTCTTACCGCAATGGCGAACGCTTCGCTAACCCGTTCGCCGTCGACCCGTTCCATTGGCTGCGTGGCCTGATCGACGGGTTCGAGAGTGCTGAGAACCCGAATGAATACCTCGAGCATGTGAAACTCGAAATGTTTCAGGATCAGGTCTTTTGCTTCACCCCCAAAGGCGCGGTTATCAACCTGCCGCGCGGCGCCACCCCGATTGATTTTGCCTACGCCATCCACACCCGCATTGGCGACAGTTGTGTTGGCGCAAAAATCGACGGCAAGCGCGTGCCGCTATGGACCCGTCTTCGCAACGGCCAGTCCGTAAACATCATCCGCGCTGAAAGCCAGCGACCCCAGCCAAGCTGGGAAGATATGGTCGTAACGGGCCGCGCAAAATCCGCGATCCGGCGATCACTGCGTGAAGAAAACAAGGCCGCGCACATTCGGCTTGGTACTGAAATCGCGCGGGTTGCACTGGGCAAGATTGGCAAAAAAGCCACCGACAAAGCCTTGGCAACAGCAGCGAAGAACATGGGGATTGCCTCCAAGGACGAGCTTCTGGCGCAGATTGGAACCACGCAAATTACCGGCAACGATCTGGCCATGGCGCTTTATCCAGAGTTGCTGAAAAAAACCGACGTTAAAGCCGACAAGACCACAACCGAGGTCGTGGGCCTGAAACCGGGGCAAAGCCATATCGCCGCCAAATGTTGCCAGCCATTGCCCGGTGAACGGATCGTTGGCATCATGGTGCGCGGTCGCGGCGTTGTCGTGCACACGATTGATTGCGACGCGCTGGTGGAATATGAAAACGATCAAGACAGCTGGATTGATCTGCGCTGGACGGAAGGCATGTCGGAGGCTGATCACTTCACCACCTTAGAGATCATCATGGCCAATGATGCAGGCGTTCTGGGCCGCATCTGCACGCTGATTGGCGAGCACAACGCCAACATTGCCGATATACATTTCACCGAACGCAAACCCGATTTTTACCGCATATTGATCGACTTACAGGTGCGCGATGTGGAACACTTGATGCACATCCGAACGGCGATCGAGGCGGACCCCGATATCGCTTCTGTCGTCCGGCACAGAAATCCGACGGCTGATCGTTGAACGTGCTGGTCATCGGGTTGCTATTGGCTCATACATCTATGGGACACGCCTATAAGGACACAAAATAATGGTTTTCAAAAGACGGGATAAACAATCGCTGCTTCAGCGTTTGCGTACCCTCTTTTACCCCAAAAAGGGTTGGAAACGCGGCATTCAATATGTTGGCCACCGTGTAAAACGCCTGCCCGACACATCGCATAAAATTTCCCTTGGGGCCGCAATCGGCGTGTTCGTTAGTTTCTCGCCCATCCTTGGCGTGCATATGGCGATGGCTTTGATTCTTGTCTACATACTGCGCGCCAATCTGGTGGCGGCCTTCATCACCACCATGATCGGCAATCCGGTCACCTACCCGTTTATCGCGGCTGCCGCCTTAAACCTTGGGCGCACTGTGCTTGGGAGGAATATCCGCGACGAAGATTTTCAAAGCCTGCATGCGGCTTTCTGGGAAGCTTCCACTGGCGCATGGCAGCTAATTCAAAGCTGGTTCGGTGTTGCAGAGCGCCCCGAAGGACTGACCGCCTTTCTGTCCGAACTATTCGTGCCCTATCTGGTCGGCGGCACGATCATCGGCCTGGTTCTGGGCGCAATCACATACTTCTTATTGAAACCCGTAATTGCCGCCTATCAATCCCGGCGGCGTGCAGTTATGGCTGAAAGACGTGAAAAACGTCGCGCAGAACGTAATTCTTTGACTGACTCCGGCAAATAAGCGCAGTAACGTTGCATCAAAATTCGTAATTATAAGGTCGATACCTATGGCAAACACTCCTATCCAACCGCTCGGTCGCCTGCGTTTAGGCGTTAACATTGACCATGTCGCCACGGTGCGTAACGCGCGGGGCGGCGCTTATCCCGACCCGTTGCGTGCCGCTAAACTGGCCGAAGTTGCGGGCGCTGACGGCATCACAGCCCACTTGCGCGAAGATCGCCGACACATTACAGACCGTGACATCGACGCGCTGATGGAACACTTGACCATCCCGCTAAACTTCGAGATGGCCGCGACACCGGAAATGCAAGCGATTGCGCTGCGCCACAAGCCACACGCCGTCTGCATCGTCCCCGAAAAACGCGAGGAACGCACGACAGAAGGCGGCCTAGAGGTTGCCCGCGAAGAAAACCACCTCGCTCATTTCATCGCCCCTTTGCGCGATGTAGGATGCCGCGTATCGATCTTTATTGCCGC
>JAESQH010000059.1 GCA_016765235.1 Paracoccaceae bacterium | reverse complement strand
TGCAAAATGGTGCTGGCAAAGCAATGGCCTACCACGGAAACCTGCAAGAAAAGCTGACAATCAACAACTTGATGGCCGCCACTATCGACGCATATGACAGCATCGATATTCTGGTTAATGCCAGCCGCCAGATTCTGCCGTCGGATCCGTTGACGGACAAAGACGGCGTATTCGAACAACTGATGCACCAAAATGTAACAGTTAACTTGCGACTGGCACAAGCAGTGGCCAAACGGATGATTGCGCACGCGAAGAATCGTGAAAAAGACGAGATCATCGGTTCCATCGTCAACCTTTCCTCCATCGCTGCAACGCGTACTATGCCGGAGCTGATGGCCTACTCGGTATCCTCGGCAGCGCTGGACCAGCTAACCCGATCCTTGGCCGTGGCCTTCGCCGATCACGGCATNCGCGTNAANGGCATNGCNATGGGCAGCCTNATGAGCGCNAGNNTNCGCGAATCCCTAAAGGACAACCCTGCCCTTCACGACGCCATCGTATCCGGCACGCCACTTGGGTATATCGGTGAGGCAGACGAGGCGGCAGATGCGGCTGTGTTCCTTGCCTCTAGCAAAGCAAACTTCATAACGGGCCAGATTTTGGCGGTGGATGGTGGGCGCAGCTTGATCGACACGGTCACAATTCCCGCGCATTAAGCTGAAAGGAGGCCCCGACACTCATGGTCGGGGCGCTCAAATTTACTCGTCTTCGTCGGTTTCTTTAGCCGGCGTTTTGAACAAGCTGTCGGCGTCTAGCTTTGGCTCTACTTCCTTAACTTCGGACAACTTGAAATTCTCCAGTCCAGACATTCTGGCAGGTACACGCGGTTCGTCCGGCATATGCAAGGACTGTTCCGTTGAGACCAACTTCATACGNTCGTCATCAGACATCACCTCGTCGCCACCCATCTTCTTAACGGCTTTGGCTACGGCTGTATCCAGTTCTATCTGTTTACACATGCCAAGCGCGACGGGATCAACCGGTTGAATGTTACCGATATTCCAGTGCGTACGATCGCGGATTGCCGTGATCGTAGGTTTGGTCGTGCCAACCAGTTTGCTGATTTGACCGTCGGTCAGTTCAGGATGGAACTTCACAAGCCAAGCAATCGCAGACGGGCGATCTTGACGCTTGGACAACGGCGTATAGCGCGGGCCTTTGCGTTTCAACTCACCTTCGGCGGCAGGGTTGTACATCAATTCCAGCTTGGCTTTCGGGTCAGCCTCGCAACGNTTGATTTCANCNGTCGTCAACTGCGTGTTGGCAATCGGGTCAAACCCTTTAACGCCCACAGCAACTTCGCCGTCAGCGATGCCGTTAACTTCTAGTTCATGCAGGCCGCAAAATTCGGCAATCTGCGTGAACGCCAGTGTTGTGTTATCTACCAGCCAAACAGCGGTTGCCTTGGCCATCAATGGAAGCGCCATGTTAGTCTCCTTAAAACAAACTTGTGCCCTTGCCGAAAACTTGGCTGCGCGACGCGCTATTTAGGTTTTCGTGGGGNATTCTGAGGNTTATATATGACAGATGAATAGATTATTAAAGGCCTTTTGTTTAGCCGCGATTTTTTCCACACCTGTCTTGCGAAAGGNGTGCTTGATAGTGATTTCATCAACTTTGTCGTATCNNTTGGTTGAAGGCCAACCTGTTGNGNGCCGNGAGGCAAATAATCGATTGNCAACAATCTAAATGAGATCGCTTTTTGCGAATTAANCGNNAATAACAGTGTTAGTCAAAGCTATATNTATTTCTAATGGCCAGCCTCAACTTCCAGAACGATCTTCCCGATATGTCCCGAACTCTCGATTCGGCGGTGTGCGTCGGCGGCTTGCTCCAATGTGAAGGTGGAATCCATAACCGGCGCGATGCGGCCCGCTTCGATCATTGGCCAAACAATTTCGCGCAACGCCTCGGCTATTACCGCTTTGTCCTGAATAGATCGGGGCCGCAAAGTTGACCCCGTCACTGTAATTCGTTTAGCCATGATCTGCGCGAAATTAATTTCGGCCTTCGCCCCCCCCAGAAAGGCTATCATCGCCAATCTGCCATCCATCGCGAGCGCGCGGATATTGCGTGCAATATACGCGCCTCCGACCATGTCCAGAATCAGATCAACACCGCGCCCGTTCGTGGCAGCCTTGACCGCCTCAACATAATCCTCGTCGGTGTAATTGATCGCCAGTTCGGCGCCCAGCTCCACGCATTTCGCACATTTTTCGGCAGAGCCCGCGGTTGNGAAAACCCGCGCGCCCATCGCGTTTGCCAACTGAATTGCCGTGGTGCCGATGCCGGATGTGCCGCCGTGTACCAAGAACGCCTCGCCTGCTTCAAGGCAGCCGCGCTCGAATACGTTGGTCCAGACGGTAAAGAAAGTTTCCGGCAATGCGGCAGCCTCAACCATCGACAGGCCGGCCGGAATGGTCAGCGCGTGATCCTGATGTGTAGTCACATACTCGGCGTATCCACCACCCGGAAGCAACGCGCAAACCTTGTCGCCAACTGACCAGCGGCTTACGCCTTGGCCAACGGCAACCACTTCGCCCGCGCATTCAAGACCGGGCAAATCGGATGCATCCGGCGGTGGCGCATAGGCCCCTGCACGCTGCAACGCATCGGGACGATTAACGCCCGCCGCGACAACTTTGATCAGAATATCCTCAGCAGCCGGAACGGGAACAGGCCGTGTTGCCGGCTGCAAAACCTCCGGCCCGCCGGGTTCCCTGATTTCGACCGCGCGCATGGTGGCAGGTAAAGTCATATCGATTCCCTAACTTGAGTGGGCATATTCCCAATAAAGCGCCCGCGCCCGTGTGCCAATCTGGGTTGAAGGCATTTGCTTATCTTCAAAGCGCGTAACAGGTGTGATTTTGGACGCATTCCCTGTAAGGAAAATCTCGCTCGCATCGGTGAAATCCTTAACGGTCAGGCTGGCTTCCGTAACTTTCAACCCATCGTCTTTCATCAGCGCAATCATTCGCTGACGTGTAATCCCGTTTAAGAAGGTGCCGTTGGGCGTCGGGGTAAACACCTCGCCGTCGCGAACAAGAAACACATTTGTCGACGAAGTTTCAGCAACATTGTCATCAATATCCATCGACAACGCGGTGTTGAAACCACGACTGACAGCCTCCTGCGCGATGCGCCCATTGTTGGGGTAAAGGCAGGCGGCCTTGGCATCAGTCAACGCCATATCCTGACGTGGGCGGCGGTAGGGCGATACGGTCAATGCAAAATCGCCAGCCTCCGGCATCGGCAATTCCTCGATACAAATCGCATATGCACCAGATGTAGGATCCGCGCCAAGCAACGTCGCATCACTCTCAACGGACCACATCATCGGACGCAAGTACAGATCGGCGCCTGGTGCAAACTTGGCCACACCTTCACGAATAATTCCTTCGATCGTATCCCCGTCAACGGGTGCATCATAACCCATGGACTTCGCCGAGCGGATAATCCGTTGTGAATGTAAATCGAGATCCGGCATCGTTCCGTCAAAATACCGCGCCCCGTCAAACACCATAGAGCCAAGCCACGTCGCATGATCCGCCGCGCCCATGATCATCGTATTGCCTTCACGCCATTCGCCATTGAACCACGTCAGGATATTGCCACCTAGAGCCATCATTATTTCCTTATAAATCCGGGGAACCCCTCAGGGGCCTCGCCCGGCGCGGTTACTTTATTCATTATTTTACCCGGCCCAGCCATGAATGCTTTGACCAAAGAGTTCCCGCGCATCGTTGCCTTGAACTTTTCGAATTGCATGACATATTCAATCCTGCGATCGATAAACGCATCCGTATCGGCGCCGCCACTTTCATCGCCCATCCAGAACAAA
>JAESQH010000058.1 GCA_016765235.1 Paracoccaceae bacterium | reverse complement strand
TTTTGGTAGGTCGCGTTTATGCGCCTACGGTTAATAAAGTGGATACGTCGCAAGAATGTTTCAAGAGGCGGGCCTTCCTACGTTAACCTGTCGAGCCTTAAGCGGTGCCGGTCGTCCATCAAACGATGGACGGAGCCGAGGACGGCCATCAGAGCGCCAAGCCCCGACCGTTGCAGAGATTCCACGGTAATCATCGCAAACGTCGCCTTTCGCTCCATGCCATTAGTACTGCGCCGAGGATGACAATTCCAGCACCTGCGTTGCTTAGGGCCGAAGGGATTACGCCGAATATTGCGAAGTCATAGAACGCCGCGAAAACGAGCGTGAAGTAAAATAGGGGGGCGACAAAGCTGGCGTCACCACGGCGCAAGGCCAGCAAGAAAATGGCCTGTGCACAAACCATAAGGGCGCCAATTGCCGCCAGCCCCAGCCACTGCATAGGTGTTGGCCATATCCAGACAAACATCACCGAAATTCCGGCAAGTATCGTTCCAAAACCATTGGAGAATAACAGGATTTGTAAAGTGCCCTCGCGACGGCTTAACAGTTTGACGATGATGATTTCGAATGCCAGCACGAAGGCCGCCAGCAGTGCGATAAGGGCCGCCGGGTCGAAGGTTGAAGCGCCGGGGCGGATTAGCAGGAAGGCTCCGATCAAAGAAAGCGCCGCTGCTCCCCATCGGCGTGGTCCAACTATCTCGCCCAGTAATGGAATGGCCAACAGCATCGCTATCATTGGGTTTAACATGGTAATTGCAGTTGCATCGGCGAGGGGGATTAGCGTAGCGGCTGTGAACATGCAGGTGACACCGAACCATCCCGCGAAGGAGCGACCAACGTGCAGGTGCAGCGCGGGGCGAGTGAATTTCGGGCGAACGATGGCGGTTGTTACAATCAACATCATTAACGCGAAAACATACCTGCCTGCCGTTATCTGAAAAGGGTTCAGGGCAGGCCCGAAAACATCTGTGCCAAGTGTTTTGGCCAACAGGCTGGTTCCCGCGACCAGTGCGCTGGCGACAAGCATAAGGAAAACTGTAAACGCCAGTTTATTCGTATCCATGTGGGGAATTCCTGTTGATATGAATGCGTTTTGGAGAAGGTCAGATTAGTTTGGCATCGCCGTAACATCCAGTCATTTGACACCTCCGATTGACTTAAAGTCCGGTTTCCGGCATGAACCAAAACTCACCCACCGCAATGGTCGCAGGTGGGTGTTTTCATTTTGGACGACCGCAAAGGAGTAACAGACGTGATTAGCCCCGTACTACCGACTTATGCGCGGGCACCGCTTTCATTCGTGAAAGGTCAGGGCCCTTGGCTGGAAACCGAAGATGGAACCCGCTATCTGGACATGGGGGCTGGCATTGCCGTGAATTCCCTTGGTCATGCGAACCCCATCCTCGTTGCTGCGTTGACGGATCAGGCACAACGACTGTGGCACACGTCCAACCTTTACAACATCCCAAATCAGGAGGCCTTGGCCGAACGTTTGGTTGAACATACCTTCGCTGATACGGTGTTTTTCACCAATTCGGGGACCGAGGCGACCGAGGCTTCGGTGAAGATGGTTCGCAAGTATTTCGACCATATCGAGCAGCCGGAACGGTTCCGGGTGATTACGTTTGAAGGCTCGTTTCATGGGCGGACAATGGCGATGATTTCTGCTGCTGGTGGCGAGAAGCTGACCAAAGGTTTTGGGCCACTTATGCCCGGATTTGACCATGTACCGTTCGGCGATATGGATGCACTTAAGGCCGCCATCGGGCCTGAAACGGCGGCGATTATGTTGGAGCCTGTTCAGGGCGAAGGCGGAATTCGTGTGATTACAGAAGCAGATTTGCAGGCCATTCGCGCCCTTTGCGATGAGCATGGATTGCTGCTGGTGATGGACGAGATTCAGTGCGGCGTTGGGCGGACTGGCAAGCTGTTCGCGCATGAATGGGCTGGTGTTACGCCTGATATCATGGCGATTGCCAAAGGCATCGGCGGGGGCTTTCCGTTGGGGGCTTGTCTGGCAACTGAACGCGCTGCTGTTGGCATGGTGGCAGGCTCGCACGGTACGACTTATGGTGGAAATCCAATGGCTTGTGCTGTTGGGTGTGCGGTTATGGATCAAATTGCCACGCCGGAGTTTCTGGAAAATGTTAACCGTTTGGCCGGACATTTTCGTCAAGGGTTGGAGGGGCTGGTTGCCTCGCATCCCGATGTATTCGACAGTGTGCGCGGCGAGGGGTTGATGATTGGCTTGAAATGTAGCGCGACCAATATTGACGTGATAAACGCGGGGTATGAAGCCCATATTCTGACCGTTCCGGCGGCTGACAATGTGGTCCGTTTGCTGCCACCGCTTAACATAACCATTGCCGAAATTGACGAGGCGTTGAAGCGTCTGGATCAAGCGGCTGTGACCGTGGAGGGGAACCTATGAACCACTTTCTGGATATCCACAAAACCGACGCGAGCGACCTGCGCAGGATGATTGATCAAGCGCGCAAAATGAAGGATGCGCGCAAGGGTTTGCCCAAGGGTACACCCGACGCGGATCAGCCTTTGGCGAACCATTTGGTGGCGTTGATATTCGAGAAACCTTCAACAAGAACAAGGGTTTCGTTCGATGTTGGGGTGCGCCAACTTGGTGGGCAAACGTTGGTTCTTTCGGGGGCTGATATGCAGTTGGGCCACGGGGAAAGTATTGCGGATACTGCAAGGGTACTTAGCCGATATGTGGATATGATCATGATCCGCACGTTCGATGAATCCACCCTGTTGGAGCTGGCGGAACATGCAACGGTTCCGGTTATTAACGGGCTGACGGACCGCACGCATCCCTGCCAGATTATGGCGGATGTTTTGACGTTTGAAGAACATCACGGACCGATCAAAGGCAAGAAAGTTGTCTGGACCGGGGACGGTAATAACGTCTGCGCCAGCTTCTTGCATGCGGCGGGGCAATTCGGGTTTGATTTGACCTTCACGGGGCCGGAAGGCCTTGATCCTGAACAGGAATTTATATATTTCGCACGGTCCAAAGGGTCCACTATTACCATTGAACGAGACGCTGACAAGGCGGTTCAAGGCGCGGATTTGATCGTCGCGGATACGTGGGTTTCGATGCATGATGATAAGGCTTCGGCCAAACATAATTTGTTGAAACCTTATCAGGTGAACGAGCATCTTATGGCAGGTGCCAAAGACGATGCGCTGTTCATGCACTGCTTGCCAGCCTACCGTGAACAGGAAGCCACCGGGGCCGTTTTGGATGGCCCGCAATCGGTGATTTTCGATGAAGCCGAGAACCGGTTGCACGCCCAAAAAGCGGTCATGCGATGGTGTCTGGGGAAGTAGTCCAAAGGCGTTAACCTTTTGGCGTTTTGGAACAATGCATGTGAACAGCGGCGTAATTTTTAGTTGAGCAAATAGGGTCGTTGTTCGGTATAGAACGGACGAATTATGATTTAGCCGAAAGGCAGCAGAGCGGGGTGGATTCAACTGATCGATGCAACACACTCCGCGAACTTCTCAGCTGGGGTTTGATATTGCAAGGTCTTTCGCGGCCTCTCGTTCAGCTGGCGTGCTATGGCGCTCAGTTTTGCTTGGGAATGAACAGATAGATCAGTTCCACGGGGTAAATACTGTCGAAGCAGCCTGTTGGTGTTTTCGTTTGATCCGCGTTGCCAAGGTGATTGCGGGTCACAAAAGTATACATCAACGTCGGTCGCCATTGTCAGGCGCGGATGATCGGCCAGTTCTTTGCCACGATCCCAGGTCAATGATTTATAGAGCTCGCGAGGCAACCGGTGCGATTGTTTGATCAGTGCAGACACAACGCTTTCAGTGTCTTTGTTGGCAACCTTCACCAGCATCACATAGCGCGAATGTCTCTCAACAAGCGTTGCGATATAGCTGTTCTTCGAGCCGCCAATCAAGTCTCCCTCCTGTCAGGCGACAGGGGAATGCGCAGCAATCCCCGATAGCCCAGTGCCCGGGAACTGCGCGATCTTCGACGGATGCGGGTCTTTCGCTGATCGACACGGCATTCTTGATTTGTCCTAAGCCGTTGCGCTTGAGGCTTGCATGCTTCGATCTACGGATCGTGCGTTTAGCGCGCAGATGTTCAAGAAGCTCCTTTTTCAGAACGCCCCGTGCCTGTATTTAAAGACTCCGATATATCGTTTCATGTGACACCTGTTTGTGAGGCTCCTTGGGAAACGCACGTTTCAGCCAACCAGAAATCTGTTCTGGCGACCACTTGCGGCGCAGCTTACGCGACACTGCCTTGCTTAAGTCAGGGTGACAAGCCAACTTGCAAATCTTGGGACGCAAAGCGCGATCCCATGCCGCTTGGTCAGACGCCGTAGCACGATACTGGCGTACACCGCCATTACGTTTGACTTCACGGCAGATCGTAGACGCAGAACGCTTCAAGGTTTGCGCAATTGACCGCAGAGATTTCTTGGCACAAAGACCTCTGGATATCTCTTCGCGTTCCGCAAGTGTTAAAGCTAAACGGGATCTATTGCGATTGGGTGTTTGGTATGCCACCCGTGCGGGCCAACAGCGGATAAATCGATGAAGACGCGCGGTCAAAACCGCGCCCGATTGAACTCATCGACTCTCCGCGCTGCCATCGATCCCAAATCTCGGACTTCTGTTTGTCCGTGTAAAACGTACGTTGACGATACTTCATGATTAACACTCCATCTTTGCTTAAAGATTAAAGTGTTGCGTCCACCCGTTGAACCCACCGGACAAACCTGCCGTTCATGCAGCGAAGAATTCACGACGTAAACTTTTGTACCTCAGAGACAAATTCATCGACGCGTTCTTCGTCAGTTGCCCACGAAGTGACCAGTCGCGTTACTGAACTTGAGGCATCGAACGGCTCCCAGACATAAAAATCGAAATGACCTTTCAAATGGTCAATCAAATCGTCCGGTAATATCGGGAACAGCTGATTGGTTTCAGTTTCTGGAACAAAACTATATCCTGCTTTTGTTATGCCATCGGACAACCGACGCGCCATGTCGTTCGAGTGTCGAGCCAAGTCGAAGTAGAGCCCGTCACGGAACAGTTCGCGGAATTGAAGACCCAAGATACGTCCCTTTGCCAGCAATGCATCGCGTTGTTTGATGTGGAAATTGAACTCCTCGCGCAGCTTTGGGTTGGGAATGACGATAGCCTCGCCAAACAGCGCGCCAACCTTTGTGCCACCCATCCAAAAGATGTCCGTAAGATCAGCAATGTCTTCGAGGGTCAGGTCGTTTTTGTCAGCGGACAATGCCGCGCCCAGCCTTGCGCCATCGAGTAACAACAATAGGCCGCGCGCTTTACAGAGTTTCGAAAGAGCTACCAGTTCTGACTTTGTGTAAACCGTTCCGACCTCAGTTGCGTTGGATATATAGACAAGACGTGGCTTGGCCATGTGGGGAAAATGAGCGTTGGCATCCAGTGCTGCGGTTATACTTTTGGGTGTCAGCTTGCCGTGAATGGGTGGAACGTTGATAATCTTATGTCCGGTGGCCTCTATCGCGCCTGTTTCGCGGACAACGATATGCCCTGAAGCAGCGGCAACGACAGCTTCATGTGATCGAAGCGCACTGGAAATCGCCAGAATGTTGGCAAGCGTTCCACTGGCAACAAACCAGATATCGGGATTGCTCTCGCCCATATGCTGGCGAAGTAAATCACGAGCCTCCTGCGAGTATGCATCATCACCGTAGGCTGTCTGCTGGACCATATTAGTATCTGACAGCGCTTTAAGAATATTAGGGTGAGCACCTTCGCTGTAGTCATCCAGAAAGCTGTATTTGGTCATTGCGGTCTCCAATCATCTTTTCTTTTGGTCAAAATCAATACAATCCCGAATGCCTGGCTGTCTTGTCTAATTGCTTGTCTCTCATGGAACTGAGGCAAACTCAATTCTTGTCCACTGTTTCCACAAAGCCCATATTATGTAAAGACAGGCGCTTAGCCTTGATCACTATGGGCTCAAAGCGGGCTTACACCGACAGTCTTATTGTTGGCTTATTGGGTATAAACCCGAGGATAACGGGTGTGGGAGAGATTACACAAGGTTTAGCGCAACCTTCTCGATTGAGGGCGGATGGTGCGCGGGGACCGCACACCCTACGGGGTTTTGGTGGGTTGGGGTGGGCGGCGTTTGGCCTTTTTTGAAGGGCGTTATCTGAACATGCGGTCATCTAAAACAGAAAGATTACTGGGCGTGGCCAGAAAGTGGTAGCATCATAAATGGGCGCTCTGATTGCGCGATTGTGGCGAGATACATCGGACTACTTCGTTAAATTTTGGAGGTGGCAATAATGATGCAGTTTATTCGTTTCGTGAGCATGCGATTTATTTTAGCAGTTATCTCGCTACTCTTGGTGACCTTTATTTTATTCACTTTTATGGAGCTAGGCCCGTTTCGGTCCATACGGTGCGCTGACTACATCCCTTTGAACGATCACTACATCATTCGCTGGGTGAACTGGGTGACGGGTGTGTTTTTTCGAGGTGATTTTGGCGTATCCTGCGTCTTGGGTACAAAAATCAGTATACTATTGGGAACAAAGTTTTTGATATCACTCGGGCTATGTTTGTCAGCATTGTTGTTGTCATACCTCGTTGCAATACCCGTTGGTATCTACTCGGCCATTGCCAAGAGGCCCGCGTTGAATGGGTTCCTCCGGTTTTTTTCCTATCTTGGATTGGCGATACCGAACTTCCTGTTCGCACTAATAATCATTGTGACGTGGGCTGTATTCTTCGGCAATACACCCACGGGTTTGTTTAGTAGCGAATTCCGGGATGCCCCGTGGTCTTTCGCAAAATTCGTAGATTTTGCTTCGAAGGCGTGGATTCCGGTGATCGTTTTGGGGTGGTCGTCGACCGCAATTGCATTGCAAACCGTGCGCGCCCTGATATCTGATGAATACAGCAAACTTTACGTTACCGCTGCGCGGGCGCGGGGATTGTCTGAAGCTCGTTTACTCTGGCGTTATCCGGCGCGCCATGCCTTTGGCCCACTGGTGAATTCTCTAGGGTTCGACCTCAACCGAATATTTAACGAATTGCCCATCGTTGCCCTGATTTTTTCCCTAACCGATGCAGGCGCACTGTTGTTGCAATCACTTGTGCGGTCAAACGATCAATACCTTGCCGCATCAATTCTGTTTTTATTGGCCGCATCGGTTATTGGCTTGAACTTTGTAACAGACGTTATTTTGGCGGTGTTCGATCCGCGTTTTCGGCGCGGTCTTATGGGCTAGCCCTAGGATAACAGGAGCGGAGGGCGCGGGGTTTTGGCTGGTTCTTGGCGGCGGGTTGGGGTAGTCGGGGTAAGACCTCCTTTTAGGGCATTACCTGAACATGCGGATTGCGATTTTTAATACTAATCCTACGGATACCGCCCCGTCCGGGGACCATTACGGGCGGATGTTCGAGGATATGTTGCGGCCTCGGATATTGGGCGCGCGGTTCACGCATTTTGATGTGGTGGACGGGGTGTTTCCCGATGACCCTACTGTGTTCGATGCGGTTGTAATTACCGGATCGTCGGCGTTTGTTACCGATGATGCTGCGTGGATTGAAACGCTGTTCGCGCATATTCGGGAAATGGATCGCGTGCAGACTAAAATGTTCGCGGTTTGCTTTGGGCATCAGGCTGTCGCGATGGCTTTGGGTTGCCGGGTTGAGCATCGGGATATTGTTTTGGGGGCGCCGGAAATCCGTGTGACGTCGCCAAAAGACTGGATGCAGCCAGCCGCAGAATCGTTGCGATTGTTTAGCGGGAATATCCAGCAAGTAGTTGAAGTGCTAGATGGGTTGGAGGTGGTGGCCTCCCATCCTGCTTGCCCGATTGCGATGATGGCGAAGAGGCGGCACTTGATGACAGTGCAGTTTCATCCGGAGTTTTCGGCGGAGTATATGCATCGGTATGTCGATCAGATTTCGGAACATATCAGTGACGAGAGTGCGGCCTTAGCGCGGCAGGAAATCAAAGCGGGGGCTGATGGTGCGTTGTTTGCAGATTGGGCGGCGGCGTTTTTGGTTGCTTGAGGGGCGGTGCGCGGGGACCGCACACCCTACAGGAATCCCCCTAGCCCTTCGTTGATCCATGCGGTAAACGGATTTTAACATCTACAAAGGGTAACTCATGTCTCGTATTCTTATCACTTCGGCGCTGCCGTATATTAACGGTATCAAACACCTCGGAAATTTGGTGGGGAGCCAGCTGCCATCTGACGCTTACGCGCGGTTTATGCGGGCGCGGGGGCATGAGGTTATGTTCATTTGTGCAACGGATGAACATGGCACGCCTGCGGAATTGGCGGCGGCCAAAGCGGGTGTTCCTGTGGCGGAATTTTGTGCGGATATGTGGCAGGTTCAAAAGGATATAGCGGACGGTTTCCGGTTGTCTTTTGACTATTTCGGGCGCTCCAGTTCCGAGCGCAATCGTGTGTTGACCCAGCATCTGGCGGGCAAGCTGGCCGATAACGGGTTGATCGAGGAAGTGTCGGAGAAGCAGGTTTATTCAAATACGGACGGGCGGTATTTGCCTGATCGATATATTGAAGGGACGTGCCCGAACTGCGGGTTTGAGAATGCGCGCGGCGATCAGTGCGAGAATTGCACAAAACAGTTGGATCCGACGGATTTGATTAATCCTCGGTCGGCGATTTCTGGATCTACCGATCTGGAGGTGCGCGAAACCAAGCATTTGTACCTTCGCCAATCTGCGATGCGGGATGATCTGGATGCGTGGATTGACCGGCAGGTAGGCTGGCCGATACTGACGACCTCGATTGCGAAGAAATGGTTGCATGATGGTGACGGGCTGCGGGATCGCGGGATTACGCGCGATCTGGACTGGGGTGTTCCGGTGCAATACGAGGGCGCTCCGTGGTCGGGGATGGAGGGCAAGGTCTTCTATGTCTGGTTCGATGCGCCGATTGAATACATCGCGGCGGCAGCAGAATGGGCCGATGCGAACGGTTTGGGTGACGCGGCCTGGGAAAGCTGGTGGCGCACGGATAAGGGCGCGGATGATGTGCATTATGTGCAGTTCATGGGCAAGGATAATGTGCCGTTCCATACGCTGTCTTTTCCGGCGACGATAATGGGGTCTGGCGAGCCTTGGAAGCTGGTGGATTTCATCAAGTCTTATAATTGGCTGACGTATGAGGGCGGCAAATTTTCCACCTCGCAAGGGCGTGGGATATTTATGAATCAGGCGCTGGAGGTGATGCCGAGCGATTATTGGCGCTGGTGGCTGCTTAGCAATGCGCCGGAAAGCTCGGATAGTGATTTTACGTGGGAGAGTTTTCAGGGCGGCGTTAACAAAGATTTGGCCGATGTGCTGGGGAATTTTGTTAGCCGTGTGACGAAGTTTTGCCGTTCTAAATTTGGCGAGGTTGTGCCTGAAGGTGGAGAATATGGTGAGGCCGAGGCGGCTGTGACCGCCGAGATTGCCAAGCGGTTGGACGCGTATCAAACGCATATGGAGGCGATCGAAATTCGCAAAGCAACGGCTGATNTGCGGGCGATCTGGGTGGCGGGAAATGAATATTTGCAGGCGGCGGCCCCTTGGTCGGTTTACAAAACGGACCCTGATGCGGCGGCGGCGGTCGTGCGGTTTGCGCTGAATCTGATCCGGCTTTATGCGGTGCTTTCCGCGCCATTTATTCCCGATGCAACGGAGCGGATGTTGGCGGCAATGAACGTGACGGATGCAAGTTGGCCAGATGATCTGGACGCGGCGTTAAGTGCGTTGCCTGCGGGCCATACGTTTGAAGTGCCGGAGGTTCTGTTTGCCAAGATCACCGATGATCGCCGCGTGGAGCTGGAAGAGCAGTTTGCGGGGCAGGGATGAACACATATAAAGCCATATGCCATTGCGGGGCGATCGAGCTGAAGGTCTCGTTTCCGAACGGAATGGGGGATGTTAAGCGGTGCAATTGCTCCATCTGTCGGCGCAAAGGGGCGGTGATGGCGTATACGGGCAAGGACAATCTTGAGGTCGTTAAGGGGGCTGATACGCTTTCGACCTATAGTTTTCACACGCATGCGGCGCAGCATTACTTCTGTTCCAATTGCGGGATTTATACGCATCACGTGCCGCGCATTAATCCAGATATGTTTGGGGTAAATGTCGGCTGTATGGAGGGTGTAGATATGGACGCGCTGGGCGATATTGTCGTGAACGACGGGATCAATCACCCATTGGATCAAAAAAGCTGAACCTTCGCTTTACAATACCTGCTGAATGGCTATTTTCCCCCGCAAGAACTGTTGCGGGCGTGGTGGAATAGGTAGACACGCCAGACTTAAAATCTGTTGGCCGTATGGCCGTGGGGGTTCAAGTCCCCCCGCCCGCACCACCATCCAGAATATTTTCCCTTGGGTATTCGCATTTGTGGGTTCAATCCCACCCAATGTTCGTTTTGTTCGAAATACAGCAGCAATTGTGGGGGCTGTGCGCACAGCGTGACGCATCTATCTTGGCGTGTTTTACCTGTTCACTGGCTGAAGTGGTGTGAATTGAATAAAAGTTGACACTTTCGGCAAGTTCTTGTTATGGTTGAAATGTCTAGAATTTGCGATTAATGACGGGTGATTCACCCGATGTAGTGTGTATTAATGGGTATTTGGTATGTTTTTGACAACTCTTAGAGAGTATTTTCGNTCAGAATCAGGCGCCATTTCTTTGGATTTTGTCGTTATGACAAGTCTCGTTCTTAGCTTTGGAATCACCGTAACAGCGTTGGTTGTTTCAGGCGTCAATCCGGTTGCATCCGGAATTAGCGCGGTTATGACACCTACCCGCAGTGAATTTACCGCCAAGTTCGTTAAAGTTGACGAATAATTTTACGGCCTGAAATTTCCTAAAACACAAAATTTGACAACATTTCCAACTTTCGAAGCGATTGGAAACGCTGTGAAATCCCGTGGAAGAAATGGTTAACCCGGGCTTAGTCCACGTAACCGTTCTGATCTTCGGCGTAGCAGTTCCAGCACTGTCAGCAGAGCAATCGAGATGATGACCAGAATCGTAGCCACGGCCAAGATTGTCGGGCTGATTTGTTCGCGGATGCCGGACCACATTTGGCGCGGAATAGTTTTATCTTGTGGGCTGGCAAGAAACAGCACCGCGACCACTTCGTCAAAAGACGTGATGAACGCGAACAGCCCGCCAGAAATGACCCCCGGCAAAATTAATGGCATTTGGACTTTGAAGAAAGTTCGCGTCGGGCCTGCACCCATATTCGCTGCGGCGCGTGTNAGGCTGTTGTCAAAGCCAACCAGCGTTGATGTCACGGTAATGATGACGAAGGGCGTACCCAAGGCTGCATGGGCCAGTATGATCCCGAGCTTGGTGCCGGCCAAGGCCTGTTTACCCTCGATAAACGGATTGAAGTCGTTGGAGTAGAAATAGAACATACCCGCCGCGGTCACGATCAGTGGGACAATCATGGGCGAGATCAGGATCGACATTATCAGGCCTTTATAGGGCATCTCTGCCCGGCTAAGNCCGATTGCGGCNAGCGTGCCAAAGCTGGTCGCCAGTGCTGTTGCCCAGAAACCGATTATGAAGCTGTTTTTGGTTGCGCGAATCCACTGTGAATTTTGCCACATGTCGGCCCACCAACCCTCTGTCGCGTCTGGGGCGGCCATGCCGTTTTCAAATATGTCAATGTACCAACGCAGGCTGTAGGCCTCTGGGTCGAAACTTATCATGCCCGATGTGAACGTGAAATACGGCTCTGCGTTGAAGCTAAGCGGTACGATAATAAGGATCGGGGTAATCAGGAATACGAAAACCAGCGCGCAAATCACGCGGAAAGCGTAGTACCAGACCCGTTGGCCAAGAGTGGCATATGGTGGAAGTGCTGACATTGAACTATCCCATCTTCATGTTGTCGATGCCCACGATCTTGTCGTAGACCCAGTAAATTCCCAGCACGATCACCAGCAGTATCCCGCCTAGTGCTGCTGCCAGCGACCAGTTGAGCGATTTTTGCATGTGATATGCGATGAAGTTCGAGATTAGCTGGCCATCTTGCCCACCAACAAGTGCCGGAGTGATGTAGTACCCGATTGAAAGGATGAAAACGAGCAATGCGCCCGCGCCAATCCCCGGGATGGTCCCCGGAAAGTATACCCGCCAGAAAGCTGTCCAATTGGTTGCGCCTAGTGATTTCGCCGCCCGAAGATAGGTTGGCGGAATGCCCTTCATCACCGAATACAGCGGCAAAATCATGAACGGCAGAAGGATGTGTGTCATCGCGATTATCGTTCCGGTCATGTTGTAGATCAGACTGAATCGCGTTTCGTCGGTGGTAATTCCGAGCCACACAAAGATGTTGTTCAATACCCCGTTACTTTGGAGCATCGCAATCCACGCGGTTGTTCGAACCAAAAGCGACGTCCAGAATGGTAACAGCACCAAGATCATCAGTATGTTCGATTGCCGGGTTGGCAAGCTGGCCAGCAACCACGCGACGGGATATCCCAACGCCAGCGTTGTTAACGTCACAGCCAGTGCCACCAGCAGTGTTTTGATGAATAGGTAAACGTATATCCGGTCTTCTGGATCAAGACGCTCGAACGAGCCNTCGGCCTTGTAGTCCGCATCGAGGGCCGCTGCATAAAATGCCGGTGAATAGGTCTGCGAGGAGACTTTCATAGCGCCCCACACGGCGATATCGCCCCAGTCCTCGTCAATATCCAGCATCGCGGCCATGAATGGTGCTTCAAGCTTCGCGGCTTTGCGTGCGGTTTTGGTGAACATTGAACGGGTGCCGGCGTATTCGCGGTTAACGCGGGTTGCGACACGGCCAATAGTTTTGTCGGCTCGCGCCTGTGTAAGGTCAATTACAAGGGCATCGAACATCGCCTCGGTAGGGGCGGAGATGCCGTCCCATTCAGCCATAATCGCGGTGGTTGCGGGCATGTTGGTCGAGTAAGTGTCGTTCTTAACACCTTGCACCATTAGCGACAGGATCGGAATGATAAAACTGGCTAGAATGAATATCAGAAGCGGTAATACTAAACCGAACGCCCTTGCNCGACTTACAAAAAGAGCCTGTGCAAGCTTCTTTTTCAAAGGCGTGCCGTCTGCGGCGAGAACTGGTCCGGTATCGGTCATATAAACGTTTCCCTGAAAGTAGCCGGAGGGATCAANGACCCCTCCGGCGGTTGCTTTATTTGGCCAGCCAAGCGTTGAAACGCTCGTTCAGCTCGTCNGCATTGTCTGCCCAGAACTCGAAGTCACTGACGACNGCGTTCGTCATGTTCGCAGCAGCNGTTGGCATNTGTGGACCCATNTCGGTCTTGCCATCGCTGTAAAGACCTACGAGCGGACCCGAAGACTTACGTGCTGGACCATAGGAAATCCANGATGCCTGATCTGCCAAACGTTGTGTGTCTGTGGAATACGCAATGAACTCCATAGCCAANTCTTTATTTGGTGCGCCTTTAGGGATTACCCAGAGGTCGAAATCAAGAATTTGTCCATCCCAAACAATTTCGAATGGTTTGTTCTCGGCAATAGCGGCGTTGAAGATNCGACCNTTATAGGCNGTGGTCATAATAACTTCGCCATCAGCAAGAAGCTGTGGAGGCTGAGCGCCGGATTCCCACCAGACAACATCGTCTTTGATGGTGTCCAGTTTGGCAAACGCACGATCAACACCTTCGTCGGTGCCTAGCACGGCATAAACTTCAGATGCAGGAACACCGTCAGCCATTAGCGCCATCTCCAGAACGGTTTTCGCNCCTTTTTTCAGNCCCCGTTTGCCTGGGAATGCTTCTAGATCGAACAGATCGTCGATGCTGTTTACACCCGGCGTTACCGAGCTGTCGAATGCGAAGATTGTCGACCAAACGATGTTNGCAACCGCACAATCACTCAACGCGCCTTCAACGAAGTCGTCTGCGGCTGGTGTGCCGTCGGCGCCGTCTGGCAACATTGACAGGTCTAGTTCTTCGAGCAAGCCTTCGTCACAACCACGGATGGCCTGAGAAAGTTCTACGTCAACCAAGTCCCAACTAACATTTCCAGCTTCAACTTGCGCTTTAATTTCCGCCAAGCCNCCNTTGTAATCCTCGGAAACGATCTGGTTTCCNGTCTCGGCAATCCAAGGCTTGTGATAAGCCTCGACCTGCGATTTTGTATATGCACCACCCCAGGAAACGACCGTGATCGTACCTGCGCTAGCGGCAGCAGCACTGACGGCCACAAGGGCGGTCGCACTAATAAGAATATTTTTTAGCTTCATGAAGCTTCTCCCTGTTTTACCCGTTATGATATGCCGTGCTATGGGTAAGATTAACACGGCTATTAGGGTTGCTGAGCGATTGGCACAGCAACGCGAATTTTTTAGGCGTCGAGCGCTCGGCAATCTTCGGTTTGCCAGCTAACCTGGGTTTTTTCGCCGACCTTCAAATGCTGATGACCCGAAGCGTTGGGAACTTTGACGATGAAATCATCATGGCCCGACACTGTCATACGGCACCGGATATGGTCGCCGAGATAAATCAGTTCTTTGACCAATGCGTCGGTTGAATTGGGCCCATCAGCGTTTAGTGAAACGCGTTCCGGCCGAATCGAAAGCATCGTGCGATCGCCAACTGCGCCACAATTCACCGCCAGCGCACGGGCAGTCATGCCGCCATCGACATCAATAACAACATTGTCGCCTTCGCGCGCACGAATGACGCCCTCAAGCTTGTTATTTTCGCCGATAAACTGGGCTACAAATGCATTCTCGGGCCGTTCATATAGATCGTCGGGCTTGGCCAGTTGCTGGATAACGCCGTCGTCGAAAACAGCCACGCGGTCTGACATGGTCAAGGCCTCGGACTGGTCATGTGTCACGTAAACGACTGTAATCCCGAGCTGCTCGTGAATATGCTTGATTTCGTACTGCATACGCTCGCGCAGCTGTTTGTCGAGCGCGCCGAGAGGTTCGTCCATCAACACAAGTTCGGCTTCAAAAACCAACGCCCGTGCCAGCGCGATACGTTGCTGCTGACCACCCGAAAGTTGCGCGGGGCGGCGGTTTGCAAAATCCCCCATCTGCACCATATCAAGCGCGCGCTTAACCTTGGTTTCGCGCTCGGATTTGCCCATTTTGCGGACTTCCAGCGGGAAGGACAGGTTTTCACCAACAGTCATGTGCGGGAAAAGGGCGTAATTCTGGAAAACCATCCCGATTCCGCGCTTATGCGGAGGGATATTGTTGATCGGCTGCCCGTTTAACAAGATGTCGCCGTGTGTCGCGACCTCAAAACCCGCCAACATCATAAGGCAAGTTGTTTTGCCCGAACCCGAAGGCCCAAGCATGGTCACAAACTCGCCTTTGGCAATTTGAAGGTTAAGGTCTTTTACGACTAGAATTTCACCNTCGTAACTTTTTTGAACGTGATCGAACGCCACGAACGCGTCTCTTGGATTCCCCATAGACAATAATACTCTCCAACCAACCCTGTTAAAACAATGCGCAACGCGCCGCGATCTATGCCGCATGTTCGGGAGCCTAACAGGAATTATTGATTCCATGCAACGGCTGCCTGATGATCGTCGCGATTTTTCTGTGTTGAAGGTAGATTTACCCTGCTGTTAAGGTAGAGCCAGATTATATTGCTCAGTAGGTCCAGATATAAGGGTGTCCATTAAGTCGTGTTTGGCGCGAAAATTATTACAAGTAGACTGGATTGTTGTTAAAAATAATTCTAACATTTCGGGAGCAACGGGCGATGGCGTCGCCCAAGGTTGACTCCTTTGCTCGCGNTCAAACGCATTAGTCCTGAACGCCCGGGCCTTTATTAGAGGTTCAACAANTGATNCAATCCAGACCAGAAACTTTCGGACTTCAAAATGGCGGCAAAGCTAAGCTGCCATTCGCGATATCTGAATATAACGCGCGACTTGCCAAACTAAGGGTCGAAATGGCGGCCCGCGATATCGACGCGATATTGCTGACATCAATGCAAAATATCGCCTATTATTCGGGTTTTCTATATTGCAGTTTTGGGCGCCCATACGCCTGTGTAGTAACGCAAGACCGATCGACCACAGTTTCGGCCAATATTGACGGAGGGCAACCGTGGCGGCGCTCGGCCCACGACAATCTCATTTATACAGACTGGAAGCGTGATAANTATTGGCGGGCTGTGCGCGNGTTGGTTGGTAATNNCGGCAGGCTGGGGATCGAGGGNGANCACCTNACATTATTCCAACGTGACAAGTTNTCGGAATTTCTTGGNGCGATNGAAGTGGTGGATATAGCGCCGGTTACCATGTCTCAGCGCATGATAAAATCAGAAGCAGAAATTTCCCTTATCAAAGAGGCTGCTCGTATTGCCGATGTTGGCGGTGTGGCAGTTGTGGCGGCGATCAAAGAGGGTGTACGCGAAATTGACGTAGCCATGGCTGGTCGTGATGCGATGGAACTGGAAATCGCACGGGCGTTCCCGGATTCCGAGCTTCGTGACAGTTGGGTCTGGTTTCAGAGCGGGCTCAACACCGATGGTGCGCATAATCCCGTAACGACGCGAAAATTGCAGATAGGCGATATTCTTAGCCTGAATACATTTCCGATGATCAGCGGGTATTATACCGCGCTGGAGCGAACCTTATGGCTGGGCGAGCCGGACAAGCGCAGTCTGGAAATCTGGGAGGCCAACGTGGAGGCACACGAACTTGGGATCGCGTTACTAAAGGAAGGCGCTGTTTGCTCTGATATTTGTGCCGAAATCAACCAGTTTTTCGCCAGCCGCGACTTGTTGAAATACCGCAGCTTTGGATATGGTCACAGTTTCGGAATTTTGTCGCACTATTATGGTCGCGAGGCAGGTCTGGAACTGCGCGAAGACATCCACACGGTTCTGGAACCCGGAATGGTGATTTCGATGGAGCCAATGTTGACGATTCCCGAAGGCGTCGCGGGCGTTGGCGGTTATCGCGAGCACGATATTATCGTTATTGAAAAGGACGGCCCCGTCAACATCACCGGCTTTCCATATGGTCCGGAACATAACATTCTTTGATTGGTTCAGGGGGCTGTCGCAGCCCCCTGCATTGCCCGAAGTTGGTTGCAAGGCGACGATATTCGCGCCCCAATCCGCGATGAACAACACCGTCTTTTTCAGTGGCAAAAACTTGGATTGGATGNTTCGNTTGCACGGNTAGATGATGTTAGCCTCATGGGTNTTGATAAATTCTTGGAGGACGAAGCAGGCGTGATTAAAAATTATCGCGAAAATGTCCGTAGTCAGAGTATTTGGAACAGATTAGGCTTTAGAATAAGAGAGTATCTGCCTCATCAGTTGGGTTATATTAGGCGGCGACTTTGCGGTGTTGCAAGCGTCGCGTTTGCATAGTTTTCCGTTTG
>JAESQH010000057.1 GCA_016765235.1 Paracoccaceae bacterium | reverse complement strand
TGATTCAATATTGACAATTACAGGGCAAATCCCGCCACGGGCACAGGAATTGGTCTTCGGGTGGTCGGAAAACCTCGGCCCGCTGATCGTGCGGGTCACAACGCCTGCCGGCGAAGACGGGTACTCCGACTATTTGCAAAGCGGCCAGAAAACCGACCCGATATCCGTTGTCGGCGTTACACCACAATCCGGCCTGTCGGTCTTTGTCAACTACATCACGATCGGGTTTGTGCATATCGTTCCCAAGGGCCTCGACCATATATTATTCGTCGTCGGGCTGTTCCTGTTATCCACCCAAATGCGCCCACTTTTGTGGCAGGTTTCGGCCTTCACATTGGCCCACACCATATCGCTCGCGATGGGGATGCTTGGCTGGATAAACATCCCACCTGCCATCGTTGAACCGCTGATAGCTGCCTCCATCGTTTACGTCTGCGTTGAAAACATCTTTATGAGCGGCCTCAGTCGATGGCGGCCCCTTGTCGTCTTCGGGTTTGGCCTTCTGCATGGACTCGGCTTCGCAGGAGTCCTCGCTGAAGTTGGTTTCGTGCAGTCACAATTCGTCTCCGGCCTAATCGGCTTTAATATAGGAGTGGAATTCGGCCAAATAGCAATCATCGCGGTTTGTTTCGCCCTGTTTGGCGCATGGTTCGGCCGCAAAAGCTGGTACCGCGCTGTTATTACAACACCATTGTCGCTAGGCATCGCCGCGATTGGGGCATATTGGTTTATCGAGCGAACACTATTCGCTGTATAAGAACTTTCTTGCATATTAAGTGAACATATGTTCAGTTAATGAAAATGTTTGAAAGGAATCCCTATGTTTAAAGCCTCGATGAATTTCTCTTGTGGAGACGACGTTGAGGCTTTGCGCGATATGGTCCACCGCTGGGCGCAAGACCGCGTCGCCCCGATGGCCGCTGAAATCGACGCCAAAAACGAGTTCCCGCCAGAATTATGGACGGAAATGGGTGAACTTGGCTTGCACGGCATCACAGTACCCGAAGAATACGGCGGGGCGGGCATGGGATACCTTGCCCACACCGTCGCGGTTGAAGAAATCGCCCGCGCGTCGGCCTCCGTCAGCCTATCCTACGGGGCGCATTCCAACCTGTGCATCAACCAGATCAAATTGAACGGCAGTCACGAACAAAAACTAAAATACCTTCCGGGCCTGATTTCAGGCGAACATGTCGGCGCACTCGCCATGTCCGAATCCGGTGCAGGCTCGGACGTGGTTTCCATGAAACTGCGGGCCGAGAAAAAGAACGACCGTTACGTCCTGAACGGCACCAAATACTGGATAACCAACGGTCCCGACGCCACCACGCTCGTCGTTTACGCCAAAACCGATCCAGATGCCGGTTCACGCGGAATGACCGCGTTTATCATAGAAAAAGACATGGTCGGGTTCTCGACTTCGCCACATTTTGACAAGATGGGCATGCGCGGCTCCAACACCGCTGAACTGATATTTGATAACGTCGAAGTCCCCTTCGAGAACGTCCTCGGCGAGGAAGGCCGCGGCGTCAACGTCCTGATGTCCGGCCTCGATTATGAACGCGTCGTGCTGTCCGGCATCGGTGTCGGCATCATCCACGCCGTCCTCGACCACATCATGCCCTACATGCACGAACGCAAACAATTCGGCGAAAGCATCGGTAATTTCCAGCTAATGCAAGGCAAAATCGCAGACATTTACACCACCATGAACTCCGCCCGCGCCTACGTATACGAGGTCGCCAAATCCTGCGATCGCGGCGAAGTAACCCGCCAAGACGCCGCCGCCTGCGTGCTTTACGCTTCCGAGAAAGCGATGGAGATGGCGGTGCAGGGCGTGCAAGCAATGGGCGGCGCGGGCTACATGAACGACTCGCCCGTATCGCGGTTAATGCGCGACGCCAAACTGATGGAGATCGGTGCGGGAACCTCCGAAATCCGCCGCATGCTGATTGGCCGCGAATTGATGAAGGTGACGGGGTAATGCAGCTAAAATCCAGCGTAACCACCGGATCTGACACGTTCAAAACCAATGTCGCCGCCCACGAAACCGCCCTCGCACAAATCGCCTCAGCTGTGCATGTTGCGGCGAAAGGCAACGAGCGCTCCCGCGAACGCCACCTCTCGCGCGGTAAAATGCTGCCAAGGCGGCGCATCGCAAACCTTCTTGACGCAGGCACTCCGTTCCTCGAAATTGGCGCAACCGCCGCGCATGACATGTACGACAACGCCTCGCCGGGCGCAGGCGTCATCACTGGAATCGGTCTTGTCCACGGCGCGGAGGTCATGGTTGTTTGCAACGACGCTACCGTAAAAGGCGGTACATATTTCCCGATGACGGTGAAAAAACACCTGCGTGCGCAGGAAATCGCCGAACAAAACAACCTGCCGTGTGTCTATTTGGTCGACAGTGGCGGCGCGAACTTGCCCCAGCAAGACGAGGTATTCCCAGACCGCGACCATTTCGGCCGCATATTCTTCAACCAAGCCAACATGTCTGCCAAAGGCATCCCGCAAATTGCGGTCGTCATGGGGTCTTGCACCGCTGGTGGCGCATATGTTCCCGCGATGTCAGACGTGACCATAATCGTTAAAGAACAAGGCACTATCTTTCTTGCAGGCCCCCCATTGGTGAAGGCCGCAACAGGCGAAATCGTGACTGCCGAGGATTTAGGAGGCGGCGATGTCCACACCCGTCTATCCGGCGTGGCCGACTATCTGGCCGAAAATGACGCCCACGCGTTGGACTTGGCCCGCCAAGCTCTCGGCAATCTGAACCGTATCAAACCAACGACCGTCGCCCTGCAATCAATCGAGGAACCGGCGTATGATCCCGCCGAAATCTTTGGCGTCGTGCCGGCTGACCTGAAAACCCCCTACGACATCCGCGAAGTGATCGCGCGCGTCGTTGACGGTTCCCGTCTCGATGAATTCAAAGCGCGCTACGGCACAACCCTTGTTTGCGGTTTCGCACACGTTATGGGCATTCCTGTCGGCATTATCGCCAACAATGGCGTGTTATTCAGCGAAAGCGCCGTCAAAGGTGCACACTTCGTAGAGCTTTGTTCACAAAGGAAAATCCCACTAGTCTTCCTACAAAACATCACAGGATTTATGGTTGGCCAAAAGTACGAAGCCGAAGGTATCGCGCGCCACGGCGCCAAACTGGTAACCGCCGTGGCCACAACGAAAGTCCCTAAAGTCACAATGATCGTCGGCGGATCTTTCGGGGCTGGAAACTACGGCATGGCTGGTCGCGCATATTCCCCCCGGTTCCTGTGGACATGGCCAAACTCCCGTATTTCCGTAATGGGCGGCGAACAAGCCGCAGGCGTCCTTGCCACCGTCAAGCGCGACGGAATCGAGCGCAATGGCGGCCAGTGGAGCCTTGAGGAAGAAGCCGAATTCAAACGCCCGACGGTCGAGATGTTCGAACGCCAATCCCATCCCCTATACGCCTCGGCCCGCCTATGGGATGACGGTGTAATAGACCCCCGAAAAACCCGCGAAGTGTTGGCGCTATCCCTTATGGCCGCGCTGAACGCGCCAATAGAGGACACGCATTTCGGCGTGTTCCGGATGTAAGGAGCGGCGAAATGTTTGACAAAATACTCATTGCTAACCGTGGGGAAATCGCCTGTCGCATTATGGAAACTGCCCGCAAAATGGGCGTGAAAACCGTCGCGATTTACTCCGATGCAGATGCACATTCCAAACATGTTGCCATGGCCGACGAGGCATGGCGCGTCGGCCCCCCTGCTGTTGCGGAAAGCTATCTACAGGGAGATAAAATTATTGAAATCGCNAAAGCATCAGGAGCGCAAGCGATTCACCCGGGCTATGGTTTTCTTTCCGAATCCCCAGATTTCGCTGAGAAAGTAGAGGCCTCTGGCGTTCGCTTCATCGGGCCATCGTCCAGCGCCATTCGTGCGATGGGTCTGAAAGATGCCGCCAAAGAGTTGATGATGAAAAGCGGGGTTCCAGTGGTTCCGGGCTATCATGGATCGAACCAAGACGCAGATTTCCTCGCAAACGAGGCTGATACCATCGGGTATCCAGTTTTGATCAAAGTTCGTGCCGGCGGCGGCGGAAAAGGAATGCGAAAAGTCGACCAACCGTGCGATTTTTTAGCCGCGCTAGAAGGTGCACAGCGTGAAGGTCAATCAGCTTTCGGCGATGCACATTGTTTGATCGAAAAATGGATAACCACACCGCGTCATATCGAAATACAAGTGTTCGGTGATGACCACGGCAACGCCATCCANCTGTTCGAACGCGATTGCTCCTTACANCGCCGCCACCAAAAAGTAATTGAGGAGGCCCCGGCCCCCGGAATGACAGAAGAAATGCGCGCAGCGATGGGCGAAGCCGCCGTTCGGTGTGCGAAGGCAATCGGATACAGCGGTGCGGGTACGATCGAATTCATCGTCGACGCTTCGGAAGGTCTTAACCCCGACCGTTTCTGGTTCATGGAAATGAATACTCGCTTACAAGTCGAGCATCCAGTAACCGAGATGATTACCGGCGTTGATCTCGTGGAATGGCAGTTGAGGGTCGCAAACGGCGAACCACTACCGGCCAATCAAGATAGTTTAACATTAAACGGACACGCTTTCGAAGCGCGGATATATGCCGAAGATGTGCCGGCGGGGTTCTTGCCCATGACCGGATCCATAGACTATCTTTCGATGTCATCTATGGCGCGTGTTGACAGTGGAATCCGTGAGGGTGACACCATAACTCCTTGGTATGATCCAATAATATCAAAAGTAATTGTGTGGGGCGAAACACGAGAAATTGCGCTTAATCGCATGGGCGCAGCCCTCGCTGAGTGCAAAATATCAGGTACCGTCACAAATTTGACATTCCTCTCGGCGTTGTGTGCTCACAATGAATTTAAACTTGGTAAAGTTGATACGGGGCTTATCGAGCGTGATTTAACTGAACTGACTGCCACTGAAGAAATAACATATGCAGACTGGGCGTTAGCGGCTGTTGTCGCAGGAAACCCAACGGACGATAGCCCATTAAATGGATGGAATCTTTGGACACCTCTGAGACGATCAATTTGGTTGTCAGCCCAAGGCACAGAGCGCGAAATGTTGGTGACGCAGATGGGACGAAAGTCATTCATCGTTTCAAATTCTAATGAAAGCTCCGACTTTATGCTGGAAGACGTCCTTCCAAATACATTGACACTGATAAATGAAAATTATCGACAATCGATTCAGTATTTTCAATTTAACAATTCAATTACATTTTCCTCAAGTGGCGCTACAAAAGTGTTCGAAATCACGAAGAATTATTCCCTAGATGAAAATCCGGAGAACGTTGGGAATGAGGTGTTGTCACCCATGCCGGGCATCGTGAAAGTTCTCAATGTAAACCGTCAAAGCGAAGTTAACACTGGAGATACGCTGGTAATCATCGAAGCGATGAAAATGGAGCATTCGCTAACCGTTGCTCGCAACGCGAGGGTTTCTGATGTGTTGGTTGAAGTCGGGCAACAAGTCGAAGCCGGAGAGGTTTTATTGACCCTGGAGTATCTCGATGACTGAACATGTGAAAATATTCGAAGTTGGTCCTAGGGACGGTCTGCAAAACCTAAATCAGCTCGTTGCAACCGAAGATAAGATCAAACTAGTAGACATGCTTTCAAATTGTGGGTTTTCCAATATAGAAACCACAAGTTTCGTCAGCCCCAAATGGGTGCCGCAAATGGCGGATGCTGCCAACGTCATGGCCGGAATTTCTAAGAGAGACGGCACTACCTATTCTGCGCTGACGCCCAATATGAGGGGCTACGAGGCCGCGATTGGTTCAGGGGTAGACGAAGTTGCTATTTTCGGATCAGCTTCCGAGGCGTTCAGTCAAAAAAACATAAATTGTTCGATTGAGGAGGGTTTTTCACGATTCACTCCAATTATAGAGCGAGCAAAGATTGATAAATGCAATGTACGTGGATACATTTCATGTGTGACTGATTGCCCATATGACGGCGCAACCGATCCAGATCAGGTTATTCGCGTTGCTGTTCGGCTACTTGACATGGGTTGCTACGAAATTTCGTTGGGTGACACGATCGGGGCAGCAACTATTGAAACAACTCACAGATTAATTAGTTCAGTGTTGAACTACATGCCTTCGAATGCACTTGCTGGGCATTTCCACGACACCAACAATGCCGCTCTGGAAAATATTGGCGTTTGTTTGGAAGCCGGCATCAGAACATTCGATTCAGCTATTGGTGGGCTAGGGGGTTGCCCGTATGCTGAAGGCGCTAAAGGAAATGTTGATACAGTGGCCGTTGTGAATATGTTGCACGAAATGAAGTATGAAACCGGCGTGAAAACAGAAAAATTAGACAAAGCGGCTGCATTCGCGCGGTCGCTGGGTGAGAATTGACATGTCATATTCCACGATTTCACTAGCTACCGACAAGAACTCTATAACTACGTTGACGCTCAATCGCCCGGATAAGCACAATGCTCTGTCAGCTGAAATGATTTCCGAAATTACCGATGCGACCAAAAAACTGGCCAATGATTCTGCAACTCGAGTGGTTATATTGGCGGCAAATGGGAAATCTTTTTGTGCCGGTGGCGACCTGGCGTGGATGAAAGAGCAAATGACTGCCTCTAGATCTCAGCGCATCTTCGAGGCTCGCAAACTTGCTGAAATGTTGTTTAATTTAAACGTTTTGCCGAAGCCTTTAATCGGTAATATTCATGGGAATGCTTTCGGCGGCGGCGTGGGGTTAGTGTCTGTCTGTGATACCACATATTGTTCGAAAAATGCAAACTTTGCCTTAACGGAAGTTAAATTAGGATTGATACCTGCAACTATTAGTCCATACGTAAGTGCAAAAATAGGTGAAACTAACGCGCGGTTTGCTGCATTGTCGGCACGGTTGTTGTCTTCAAACACGGCAGAACGAATTGGTCTTATTACAAAAGTTGTCGAAGATCTTGACGCTGTCGTACTCGAAGAGGCGCGCGGATATTTAGCGCTAGCACCGGCCGCCATTGCAGCAACTAAGGCGCTGTTCAGAAGTTTGGGGCCAAAAATTGACAACGAGGTCATCGACCAGACTGTAGAAAGGCTGGCCGACACATGGGAACACCCAGAAGCAATAGAGGGTGTGTCAGCGTTTTTCGAAAACCGCGCTCCATATTGGAAAACTTGATATTTTACTTTAGAATTTTTGTTACACGATCAAGTATTTGAAGGCGGCGTTTACGCAAGTCCTGCATGTGGAAGTCGTCCATCTCAACGACATTCGTCTCGCCTCGGTGAATTTCGCGCGTTAGATCATGATATTCGGCGAAAATACGAGAAAACTCTTTGTTTTCGATCTTTAGTTGGTGAATTGCGTCTACATGGTTCGGGAACATGTCAATAAGTGCGTTCGGTGTGTGGGACAATTGATTTCTTCTTTGAGTGATCCATATTGAGAGTAGGAGAAATCAACCGTAGCCTCTTTGCGCTAGGTCAATCAAATGCTGTTTCTCGCATAGACAGACGCTGCCATTTACGTAAAATGCGGTGCAACAAAGTTAGAGGTGAAGAATGCGCAGACCTGTTGTTGGTATTATCGGAAACGCTCATTTGGTTGGCGATCAATACACCGTTCAAGGTGTCGGCTTGATGAACATCGATGCTGTCGGTGTCGTGACGGACGCCGTGCCAATCATTATTCCAGCACTTCCCACCATCGGAACAATCGAAGAAATAGTGTCGATTTNTGACGGTTTCGTCTTCACTGGCGGGCGNCCCAACGTNCATCCCAANCATTANGGNGAAGAAGCAACCGAGGCGCATGGCCAGTTTGATCTCGACCGTGATGCCTTAACCTTGCCGTTAATTCGCGAATGCGTGGCTAAATCCATCCCGATATTGGGGATTTGCCGTGGCTTCCAAGAGTTCAATGTCGCATTCGGTGGTACTTTGCATCCTGAAATTCGTGATTTACCAGGCAGAATGAACCACAGAATGCCGCCGGATGGAACGATCGAGGAGAAATTCGAGCATCGTCACACCGTGACCTTAACGCCAGACGGAAAGTTTGCGCAGATTTTTGGCAGCGACGAGATTTTGGTGAATTCGCTACATGGCCAAGGCATCTGCTTGCCCGGCGAACGTGTAATAGTCGAGGGCCGTGCACCNGACAACACNCCCGAGGCGATTTACATCGAGGGCGCTGAAGGATTTGCGATTGCCGTGCAATGGCATCCAGAATGGAATGCCGAACATGACGAAGTTTCGCGCCCATTGTTCAAGGCGTTCGGCGCCGCTTTACGGGATGTTTAACCTTGATTCCACTGCCAGAGCGCTGGAATAAACCGATAAGCAGCACCGTCTACAACCACATGTCCAACCCCCGGAAACGGGAAGTGATAACTGACAATTGTCATGCGATCTGTCGCTGCCATATCTAATATTTCCTTGCGCGTCTCCACCGTCGATTCGGGGTCCATGTCAATTCGCCCGTACCAATCGGGTCGCTCCATGCTGACATATGGATCGCGAATTGCATCACCGGTAATCAGCAGGCTATGCCCTTCGCTTTCGACAATCAGCGACATGTGCCCAACCGTGTGGCCCGGCGTGGCGATCATCTTGATGCCCGGCACAATCTCGTAGCCATCGGAAACTCGGGTTAACTGCGGCTTTGCGGCGGTTAGGGAATTTACCGCCCCGAGAACCATGGATTGGTCAGTCGCATCGACCATATTAACGCGGTCGTCTGTCATCCACCAATCAAACTCGGTCGCACCAATAAAGTATTCGGCGTCCGGGAAAATCGCTTCGTCAAAATCGTCGCGAATACCCCACACGTGGTCAGGATGCGCGTGCGTTAAGGCAACATGTGTGATTTCATCCTCTTTAATACCCGAGGCGGCGAGGTTTTCCAGCATCCGTCCGGTGGTCGGTAAAAACCGGTTACCCGATCCTACATCAACCAGAACCTTACTATCCCCAATTTCAATCACTGCGTGGTTCGTATGTTGATAATGGGACTTTGCATCTAAAAAATGCGCTTCCAGAAATGCCACAATCTCGGCTTCGTCAGCATTTATACCGATGTCGCGGGCGCGACTTGTGAAGTGCCCATCCGAGACGACCGTCAGTTTCGCATCGCCTACCGTAAAGCGGAAATATCCTGCCGATTGTCCTGTCACGGGCGCCGAAATATTAGCGAATGCTGGTGTGCCAAGGGCGAATGCTGGTGCCGTGGCGCTCATTTTCAGAATGTCGCGACGGGACGGGCGCAAGATGGGCATGTTTGGGCTCCTTGTCAGATCGGTTCGCAAGGATGTTTGCGCGAATACTAATCAAGCGCAAGAATTATATTCAATAAGGTGCATTTGAAGGCGACCGAACCCCAGCTCGGTCGCCTCAACGATTACTTTTCGTACTTGGCAATCAATGTTTTAGCTGAGTCTATCAAGGCTTGCCCATCAATTCCCAGTGCGTCCATTTCAACCAACCAATCATCGACAACAGGTTGCGCCGCCGCCATCCAACGGGCTTTTTCAGTGTCATCTAGTGCTGTGACGGTGTTTCCCGACGCCTCCGCGATCTCACGTCCCTTTATATCGGCGGCGTCCATAACAGCGCCGAACATCGCAGCCACATCGGGGCCGGAGTTCGCATCGATAACGGCTTTTAGATCATCAGGCAGCCGGTCATAGCTGTCGTTATTCATGGTCAAAACGAACGTCGCGGTGTAAAGACCGGGGTTTGTTTCAAATCCGGTGTGATTTTCCACCAGTTCAGAAATGCGCAAAGGAACCGTCACTTCAAACGGCAGGACAGTGCCATCGATCACACCTTTTGACAGGGCTTCCGGTACAGCAGGAACAGGCATACCGACCGGCGTCGCACCAAGTTTTCCAAGCAGATTGGTAATCACGCGTGTTGGCCCGCGTAGTTTTTGACCTGAAACGTCTTCCAATTTCGTAATCGGCTTATTGGAATGGATCCAACCCGGCCCGTGCGTATGAAATACCAGCGGACGCGTATCGGCGAATTCGTCCATCGCGTTTGCTACCATATACTCATGGAATGCGCGCGAGGATGCCTCGGAGCTGCCCGTCATGAACGGCAACTCAAACGCCTCGGAGGTCGGGAACCGCCCCGGTGTATATCCCATCAATGTCCAGATAATATCGACAACACCATCCTTGGCCTGCCCGTAAAGCGAGGGTGGCGAGCCGCCGAGTTGCATTGATGGATAGTGTTCGATCTTGATACGCCCACCCGAGTCCGCCTCGATCTTGTCGATCCACGGTTGGATAGCATTCGCCGGAATAGCGGCCTGCAAAGGCAAGAACTGATGCAAGCGCAGCGTGACTTCCTGCGCCATCGCCGACGACGCCATCGCCACAGCTACGGCTGCCCCGCCGATTAGTAAAGAAATACGTTTCATTTTGTCCCCCAGATAAATGACAAGTTTCGACTCTGGATTTCCTTGCTCGGAACGTCAACAAGATTTGTCTGGTTTTGATTCAACAGGGCTAGAAAATTTGCCTACTCTAGGGTAGGGATGCGTGCAGCACCCACCTTAGGTTGGACCAAGAATATGACGACACTAAATCGCAAACTTTCCGTTGCACCGATGATGGACTGGACCGACCGCCACTGTCGGTATTTCCATCGTCGTTTTAGCAAACACACGTTGCTTTACACCGAAATGGTGACAGCCGCAGCAGTTGTGCATGGGAATCGCGATCACTTGCTTGAATATCATGAAGATGACCACCCCGTTGCGCTACAACTCGGCGGTTCGGACCCGGAACTATTGGCAGAGGCCACCCGTATTGCTTGCGATTATGGTTATGACGAAGTTAACTTAAACGTCGGCTGCCCCTCGGATCGCGTGCAATCGGGCAGTTTTGGCGCGATTTTGATGGAAAATCCGACTTTGGTCGCAGAGTGCGCGTCGGCAATGATCAAAGCGTCCACGGGCGCGGAGGTTACCGTTAAATGCCGTATTGGGGTCGATGACCAAACCCCCGAAGACATCCTGCCAGAGTTTTTGTCCCGCGTGTCCGCCGCCGGAATCCGCAGTTTTTCCGTGCATGCGCGCAAGGCGTGGCTGCAAGGGCTTAGCCCCAAGGAAAATCGCGATGTGCCGCCACTGGATTACGATTTGGTCTACGCCATGAAGCAACTTTTCCCGGGGTTGGAGGTGTGCATCAACGGCGGGATTACATCCCTTGAGCAAGTCAAGGCGCATCTTGATGCGGGCGTCGACGGTGTGATGATTGGGCGCACCGCATATCATGAGCCAGCCAATATTTTAGCCGTTGCCGACCAACAGTTTTTCGGTGCTTCCACCAGCACGNCCGCTGAACAAGCGGTGCTNGACATGCTGCCCTACATCGAATCCGAGCTTGGCAAGGGCGCACGACTGAACCAGATAACACGCCATATGTTAGGCGCATTCGCAGGCAGGCCTGGGGCGCGCCGCTGGCGACGCGTCATTTCTGAGGGCGCACATTTGGAGGGGGCAGGGCCTGAACTCGTTTTGTCCGCCCTAGATGAAATCCACCGTTTAGCGGCCTGAGGAAACTTAATGCTTGCACTTGAAATATCACAACTACTGCCACTCATTGCCCTGCTTTTGATGATCGGGGCCGTTGCCGGTGTCGTCGCAGGGTTGCTCGGGGTAGGCGGCGGGATCATCCTCGTACCGGCGTTTTATTACATGTTCTCCGCCCTTGGCTACGACAGTGAAAACTTAATGCAAATATGTGTGGCGACTTCGTTGGCAACGATCATTTTCACCTCCATCCGTTCTGTTCATAGCCATAATAAAAAGGGCGCGGTGGATTGGAACATCCTTAAAAGCTGGGCACCTGGCATCGCTATTGGTGCCGTGATCGGCGTTTTGATCGCGCGCGAAATGCGTTCGGTTAGTTTGATGATTCTGTTTGGAATACTTGGGGCGCTGGTTGGCGGTTACCTCGCTTTTGGCCGCCAAAGCTGGCGATTAGGGGATACCATGCCAACGGGGATTGACCGCGGTATCGCCTCGCCGATCCTTGGTTTTCTGTCGGTCCTGATGGGGATTGGTGGTGGCAGTTTCGGAGTGCCGTTAATGACGCTCTATAATCAGCCAATTCACCGCGCCATTGCTACATCAGCTGGTTTTGGTGTTCTTATTGCAGTTCCCTCGGTTATCGGTTTCTTAATGATCGGGTGGGATATACCCGTTAAGCCGCCATTAACCATTGGCCTCGTAAACCTGCCCGCCTTCGCAATTGTGGTGTCTATGACACTGGTTACAGCGCCGCTAGGCGTGAAAATGGCACACGCGATGGACCCAAAACCGTTAAGGTCGACTTTCGCATTTTTCATAATTTTGATGGCTTTGAATATGCTTAGAAAAGCAATTTGGGGATAGGGCTATCTACTTCCGCAGGATCATCCGGTCTTTTTGGATGACGGTCTCTTCCAGCTTTTCAAGAAAGCTCATTCCCAATAACGAGGAGTGCAATTCGCCTTCTTGTGCGATGGCGGCCCTGACATTTTGAATTGTCACATCACCGATCGTTAATTCGCCAAGGTTATACTTCGCGACAAAGGATTTACCGTTTACAGTCGTCATGGGTGTCGAATAATCAAGCTGATCCAGTGGAATGCCTAGTCGTACAGCATCATCGTACCGTAGGAACACCAACGAGGCGCCCGTATCAACCATCAGGCCAACATCGCGCCCATTCACCTGTGCAATTACACGGAACTGACCATCCCAAGACCGATTTATGGAAACTTCCTGATTCACAAGTGCGAGCGCTGCTGTTTCTGCCATGATCTGCTCAGTGCGCAAATTTCTTTCGACGTTGATGAATTCAATGATGCCAATGCAAAACAGCGCCGCGAGCGCAAACATTGCACGGTGGCGTTCTTCGGACATGGATCCCATCAGGTTGCGAATAGCACCCGCGAATGCCGTGGCAACGAGGCCAATAGCGATCAGCGCCACCCACCACACGCCCCCGGATCCAAGAAATAGATCGGAAAAGTTATCGCGCAGCAGAAATGCACCTAAAAAATAGACGATTAGAATTAGTGCCCATATTTGCATTTATCTGCTCAACTCTCTGAATTCTTCGCCGCGCTTTAGCCGCCACGATTCGATGAAAATTTTGCCATCGTTACAGAAGTTTCTAACACTAGTTCACGATTCTTAACAATTCGTTTACGAATGTCTACGCCTTTTTCGGCGTTTTACGATAAGTTTCTCGCGATCTGGTAATTCGGCAACAAGGCTTTTACGGGCTTCTGGTTCCATACCGGACCATCCTGCAATCTCGTCAATCGTTCGAAAACACCCGATGCACAGGTTTGATGCAGGGTGTATGACGCAAATCTTAACACAAGGTGAATCCACCTCGTCCCGCTTCCAANTCTCGTCCAACTCCATATCGGTCACCTTAGATGCGCCAGCCGGTCCAGCATNCCTTGCAGGATATATCCAGCNGCNACATGGTCGATAACCTCCGAACGACGCTTTCGCGACGTATCCGCCTCTAATAAGGCACGTTCGGCGGCAACGGTGGACAGACGCTCGTCCCAGAAAGTAATAGGAATATCGATCAAGCGGGCCAGATTACGCGCAAATGCACGGGTAGACTGGCAACGTGGCCCCTCGGACCCGTCCATATTGAACGGCAAGCCCAGCACCACTCCTGTGATATTTCGTTCAGTAATCAACTCCGCAAGCCGTGCCGCGTCCGTCCCGAATTTCTTGCGCCGCACGGTTTCNAGTGGTGTCGCTACACTACGAAACGTATCCGAAACCGCGACACCAATCGTTTTAGTGCCAAGATCCAACCCCATCAGCGCGGCCTTGGGCGCNAATGCTGCGGCAAAACCTTCGACATCGTCGAAAACATCACTCATCTCGCTGAAACATTCGCATCCCGCGCGGCGGCTAACAGGGCACTCATGTCCGCCGAATTGTCCGCAAACACTTCCTGCGCTTCGTTCCATATGCTCGACGCTTTAGCCGTTTCACCAAGAACACCATACGCCCGAATTAGCCGTACCCATTCTTCGATCGGACCACCATCGTTCGCTAAACGCTCGCTCAATTGAGCGACCATGCTACCGATCAGGTCGTTACGTTCTTCCTCTGTCATATCGCCTGCTGCGTTCACCTGATCCGCCGTTGGCCCAGCCAGCAGTGATCGTGTAATTCCCGCTTCGGCAGCGATTGCGTCAATCTGGCCTTCGATTACAGCAATCCACGGGGCATCTGCCGGGCCTTCCTGCAATAACCCGTTCCACAACGAATAAGTCTGTCCGTAATCCTGTCGCTGGATCATCAGGACTCCGGCATAATACCGCGCCAGCGGATTGGTTGAGTCAAGCTGGAACGCGCGCGCCAAAGCTTCTTCCGCAGACGGGGACACATACCAATTGGTCGCAACAATCATAATTTCCGCTTGTGCCGCGTAGTCCATCGCTGTTGCATCGTCGCCCAAAATTCGCATGACCGTTTCCAACGCCACTCGCGCCTCGGCGTACATGTTAAGTTGGGAAAGGTTGTCGGCCAACATCCGATACCCAAGCAAGTCGTCTGGGCGATCCTTAAGTACTTCTTGCAACTGCTGGACCAGTTCAAGATGTTTGGGGTCGATTTGCACAATATTTGGAAAGTCCACCCCATCCTGTGCAGCAGCTTTTTCGGCCACTTCCTGCGACGGTCGGGAACTAGCCCGATCTTTCAGCGGGGCGTCCGGCATTCCTGGTACACCGAGCTGTTGATAAAATCCGAACCCGCCTACCAATACGGAAAGTGTGATTATTGTTGCCAATACCCGTGTCGCCATTTTAGGCGCGTCACTCGATGTTGATTCGAGCGCCTCTGCGTCCGCGGCGACCAACAACCGTCGTGATACTTCAGTACGGCTGGCTTTAGCTTCGGATTCGCTTAATGTTCCACGCGCCAGATCGGCCTCGACCTCTTTCAATTGGTCCTTGTAGACTTGCACATCATAAGACGACCGCATGGCCGTTTGTTTCTTCGGTCGTAGCAAGGGCCAAAGCATTGCCACCAATGCCAGAAGTGTTAAGCCAGCAGCGAATATCCAGAAAGTCATTATATCGTCCCGTTTAATTTCGCGCCGACAATATCCCCGCACATGCCCACCATGCAATGGTTGAAAAACGCGCAGGGGGGGTTGCATGATGAATATGTCGTGAACTAGCGTAAATACGCCGGAGTTTGGCAGGGGCAATACATGATTCTGCTGCATTCCGAAGGATATACATCTTGCGCTGAAACAGGAGCCCTGCCCATGAAGCGTTATTCCGCCTTTTCAATCGCGCGCGAAGCCTTCCGATTCCATTCGGGATGGGAGCGCGCATGGAAATCCCCGAGCCCAAAAGTCGAATACGATGTAGTGATCGTGGGCGCTGGCGGGCATGGTTTGGCAACAGCCTATTATCTGGCGAAGAACCACGGCATTACCAACGTTGCCGTTGTGGAAAAGGGTTGGCTTGGCGGCGGAAATACAGGGCGCAACACGACCATCATCCGCTCCAATTATCTGCAAGATGAATCCGCTGCGATATTCAATCTGTCGCACACACTTTACGAAGGCCTAAGCCAGGAACTGAATTACAACATCATGTTCTCGCCGCGCGGCGTCATGATGCTGGCCCAAACCGAACACGAATTGCGCGCGTGGAAGCGCACGTCGCACGCTAACCGTCTGGCCGGGATCCAGTCCGAAATGGTCACGCCAGAACGCATCAAGGAAATCATTCCGATTATCCAGATCGACGGCCCCCGATACCCTGTCCTCGGCGGCCTCTGGCAAGCACGCGGCGGCACGGCACGGCACGACGCGGTGGCATGGGGATACGCCCGCGGCGCGTCCGACCGTGGTGTGGACATTATCCAGCAATGCGAAGTTACAGGGATNGACCAGNCCGGCGGCAAAGTAACCGGCGTGCAAACTTCCAAAGGTGCGATCAAATGCAAGCAACTGTGCGTTGTCGTGGCTGGCAGTTCTGGTCTTCTGGCGGACATGGCGGGCTTCCGCCTTCCAATCGAATCCATGGCCCTGCAAGCACTGGTTTCCGAACCGATCAAACCCGTCCTTAACTGCGTGATCATGGCCAACACCGTGCACGGTTACATGAGCCAATCCGACAAAGGTGAACTTGTAATAGGTGGCGGATCAGACGGATTTAACAACTACACCCAACGTGGCAGCTTCCACCATATCGAGGAAACTGTGCGCGCGCTGATCGAAACCTTCCCTATGATCTCGCGCCTGAAACAACTCCGTCAGTGGGGTGGAATCGTAGATATGACGGGTGACCGATCCCCTATCATTGGCAAAACACCGGTTGAAGGTATGTTCGTGAACTGCGGCTGGGGTACGGGCGGCTTCAAATCTATCCCGGGTTCAGGTTGGGCAACCGCCGACATGCTGGCCGACGGCGCACCGCGTGATCTGGCAGCGCCGTTCACTATGGATCGTTTCAAAGAAGGCCGCATGATCGACGAATCCGTTGCCGCAGCGGTGGCACACTAATGGACGCGCAGCCAAACATGACCCACGTCCAATCGCAATCGTGTTATAAAAAACTAGTGTCGGTGTTGCGGCCGGTAATGATAAACACTATCTGCAGGTTTGATCAAAAGCCAAACCATGTACAACATAAACGCGCCGACAAAATAGAAAATAGCCTGATTTACGTAGTCACTGGAAACAACGCCAGTATAGTCGTAAATCACTTTGCCGATCATCTCTTCCACGCGGGTTACAAAAGGCATCACAGCACGTTCAACAGAACTAAGAATACTCATAATTTTTACTCCACAACCAGACGGGAAAAGTACAAGTGTCTGGACTACACGATAATAAACACAATTCCGCCACAATTGCAATCGCTTAGAACTCAAACTTNCGCATCTGTTTCGCGAGGGGGAGTGCGTTGANNTTAAACAATAAACCCATGCTTCCCAATGTGAGGTTCCTCCGCAAAGAAGTGATGATTGCGATGTTGATCCTGTGGACCGTTAGCTCGACNGTTGCNCTGATTATGGGGTGGGATTCGGTTTTTCCAGCCATCGGATCCATTGCACTATCCGTCGGCCTGTCGATTTTCCTGACCCACCGCTACACCTCGCAAGAGGAACGTCGCCTTTGGGACAATCAGGAAGAAATCCAGCAGCGCATGATCTGGCGCTACATGCAGATGGTCCGAACCGGGCGGCAGGGAGATGATCCGCTGAATTTGGAACAGCTCGCCGACCGGATCGAGGGTAGCTTTGAAAGTATGCTCGCATCCAAACGTGCCGAGGCTGGAATGGAAACATATCGTTATGAAATGGTGTACTCCGTCGTTGGAACCCTGCAATGGGGTTTGGGCGGAATGCTGGTAGATTGGATACATTGATATGCTGATGCTTAAATGCCCTAATTGCGGTGTAACCGCAGAAGAAACGGAATTCGCACCGGGCGGCGAAGCACACTTGAAGCGATATACAGCAGGTTCCGAAGATCAAGCCTTCAGCGACTACCTGTTCGCCCGCAAAAACCCGCGCGGGGTGCATTTTGAACGCTGGCGTCACGCATTTGGCTGTGGAAAGTGGTTTCATGTAGCCCGCTGCACAGCAACACTTGAAGTGTTTGGAACGTATTCAGCCCAAACCTCGACCCCGCCCGATAATATCATTGCCGCCGTTAAGGCAAAACGACCAGATTGGGAGGGCTTCAAATGAGCACCCGACTTACTTCCGGCGGTTCCGTAATCGATCGGGAAACCTCCGTTTCCTTCACGTTCAACGGCAAGAAATTCAAAGGCCATAAAGGCGACACCTTGGCGTCTGCCTTGCTTGCAAACGGCCAAACTTTGGTCGGCCGCTCGTTCAAATATCACCGTCCGCGTGGCATCATGGCCAGTGGTGTTGAAGAACCAAACGCATTGGTAAACATGGGGCAGGGCAACCGCTTTGAGCCTAACCAGCGCACAACCACAACCGAAGTTTTCGACGGCCTAACCGCCAAGTCGCAAAACCATTGGCCCAGCTTAGAGTTCGACATCGGCGCAATTAACAACAAAGTTCCACGCCTATTGCCCGCTGGTTTCTACTACAAAACTTTCATGAAACCACAATGGGCATGGAAACACCTGTTCGAACCGATCATCCGCCACTCGGCCGGCCTCGGTAACGCCCCGAAAGAGGCGGACGCCGACCGTTACGAATACTTCTACGCCTACGTCGACGTGCTGATAGTCGGCGGCGGCATGGCGGGCCTCGCCGCCGCTCGTGAAGCCGGCGCATCCGGCGCTAAAGTTTTGCTGTTGGAGCAAACCGCCAATCTCGGTGGGCGTCTCGCAGTCGATAGCGCAACCATCGATGGTAAACCTTCCGCCGAATGGATTGCCCAAACCACCGCCGAACTTGAAGCGATGGAAAACGTCACGATCCGCACCCGTATGATGGGGTCCGGTGTTTTCGACCATGGCTATGCGATGGGCTACGAGCGGATCACGGATCACGCGCCAAGCGATACCGCGCCGCGCCACCGTTTATGGCGTATCCGTGCCAAACGGATCGTTACGGCAACAGGCGCATTGGAGCGCCCGATATCCTTTGCTGGTAACGACATTCCCGGTGTCATGCTGGCCTCCGCCGTGCGTGATTACGCCACCCTTTTCGGTGTCAGCGCTGGGGATCGAACGGTCGTTGTCACAAACAACGACGATGCTTACCGCACTGCAATCACCATGAAAAATGCAGGGCTTGAAGTCCCCGTAATCCTCAATGCCCGCACCGAGGCAAACGGCGCCCTCCCAAACCAGGCACGTGCGCTCGGCATCCGCGTTGAAACGGGCAAAGGTATCTCTTCGGTCAATGGTTACAAATTCGTAACCGGCGTCGAAATCTGTTCTCAAGCTGGCGAAGGCACACCGCTGGAAACCATCCCCTGCGATGTAGTCGCCATGTCCGGTGGCTGGTCTCCGGTCGTTCACCTATGGTCCCATTGCGGCGGTAAGCTCAACTGGGACGAGGCGAACGCCATGTTCTCGCCGGACCCAAGCCGCCCACCACTGGGCGCAGATGGCAACGGTTTCGTCCTGACCGCCGGAACAGCCTCCGGCGACCTTCACTCAGCACCGGCCTTGCAAAACGCCATAACCGCAGGTCGCCAAGCGGCAACCGAGGCGGGGTTCACCCCCACCGAGAGTGCCGCTCCGCTTGTCATAACCGAGGCCGAGGAACCCATGCTGCCCGTTTGGTCCATGCCAGCAGGTGCCCCCTACAAACTACGCGCCAAGTCATGGCTGGATTTCCAGAACGACGTCAAAGTCTCCGACGTTCGCCTCGCCGCGCAAGAAGGGTACGAAAGCGTTGATCACACCAAACGCTACACGACCCTTGGCATGGCGACTGACCAAGGAAAACTGTCCAACATCAACGGCCTCGCCATTCTCGCGGATAGCGTGAATGCCCCGATCCCGAAAGTAGGCACCACAACTTTCCGCCCGCCCTACACACCAATCTCCCTTGGTTCCATCGCAGGGGAGGCGCGGGGAAACCTGTTCAAACCAACGCGCAAATCCCCGATCGACACATGGCAAGACGCTAACGACGCCGTATGGGAACCCGTCGCAGACTGGCGCCGCCCCTACACCTACCGACGGAGTGGTGAGACCACCGGGCAAGCAGTTACGCGCGAAATCATGAACACGCGCACAGGCGTCTCCATCCTCGACGCCTCCACGCTTGGCAAGATACTGGTCAAAGGGCCGGATGCAGCCAAATTCCTCGATCTCCTCTACACCAATATGATGTCTTCGTTAAAAGTCGGTAAATGCCGTTATGGCCTAATGTGCACCGAAAACGGATTCCTGTTCGATGACGGCGTCGTCGCCCGCCTAAGTGACGACGAATTCCTGTGCCACACGACAACAGGTGGTTCCGATAACGTGTACGCGTGGATGGAAGAATGGTTGCAAACCGAATGGTGGGATTTAGAAGTTTACACCACCAACGTCACCGAACAATTCGCCCAAATCGCCATCGTCGGCCCGAATGCCCGCAAAGTATTGGAAAAACTCGGCGGCATGGATGTCTCCAGCGAAGCCTTGCCGTTTATGTCCTTCACAGATGGCACACTCGCAGGCATCAAGGCCCGCCCGTTCCGCATCTCGTTCTCTGGCGAGCTGTCCTACGAAATTGCTGTCCCCAACGCGCAAGGCCAAGCCTTCTGGGACAAAGTAATGGAAGCAGGCGAAGAATTCGGCATCATGCCCTACGGCACCGAGGCCCTCCACGTCATGCGCGCCGACAAAGGTTTCATCATGATCGGTGACGAGACCGACGGGACCGTCATTCCCCAAGATTTGAAACTTGGCTGGGCCGTGTCGAAAAAGAAGGAAGACTTCATCGGCAAACGCGCCATGGAACGCGAATTCCTGCAACGGAGCGACCGTAAACAATTGGTCGGCCTGCTGACCGAAAACCCCGCTGACGTATTGCCAGATGGCGCCCACGCAGTGGAAGGCGGTAAAAACCGTTACGGTCAGGAAAATATGATCGGCCACGTGACGTCGACCTATTTCTCGCCCACCCTGAACCACTCCATCGCTATGGCGTTGATCAAGAGCGGATCCAAACGCATGGGCGAAGTTCTGACGTTCCCGATCGGCAACAACAAAACCATCAAAGCCACGGTCGTCGATCCGGTTTTCTACGACAAAGAAGGAGAGCGCCAAAATGTCTAACGCTGTATCAATCCTGAACGGAGCAACCTTCAACGGTGCCGTCAAAATCACCGAAGCAGGCCTTCGTGGCATGATCACATTGCGCGGTGACCTGTCTTCGGCACAGCTAAAAGCTGCCGTTTCAGCGGCCGTGGGCTTGGACATTCCAGCACAGCGCAAGGTCGACCACGGCCCTATGGGCGGCGTGGCATGGATGTCACCGGACGAAGTTCTGCTGTTAGTGGAGTACGACAAAGCCGACGCAATCACGGCAGATATTTCCAACGCATTAACCGGCGAACACCATATGGTCGTCAACGTCTCAGATGCGCGCGCGGTTTTCCTTGTCGCGGGAAAAGGTTCGCGCGAGGTCCTCGCTAAAGGGGCCCCGGTTGATCTCTCGCCCGATGCTTTCGGTATTGGCGATATTCGGCGGTCGCGAATCGGCCAGCTCGTCGCCGCTTTCTGGATGACGGAGGATGAAACGTTCGAACTTGTTTGCTTCCGGTCCGTCGGTGCGTTCATGTTTGATTGGTTGTCCACCGCGGCGCGCGAAGGCAGCCTGCCGGAATATCTTTAGCAGCTATGCAATTGTTGCATATCGACAATCTGTCATTGTCTGATGTGCAATCCGTTCCGGCCTCCTATGTTACGTTCAGGTTAAGGCAGCAACGCTGACCTTTGAAATCATAGGAGCAAATGACATGAAAATTGAAACACAACCGCTAACGTACGGAGAAATCCGTGCTTATGAGGCGAAAGCACATGTTTTGCGCGCCGAAGCGATGCGTGACGGTTTCAAAGCCATCGTATCCTTTGTTGCAAAGCTTACACACCGCGCGATTGCCGCATTCTCGCGCCCTGCGCACGCCTGAACCCCAAAGTTTTCTCCCAAGACTAGGGCTGTCTGCACGACAGCCCTTTTTTTTGTGCGCAACACAGGTTAGAGGGACCACATGACAGATATTCAAACACGCCCCGTAATTCGCCTTTTACCCAAAACCAACGCCCAGCGGTTACGCTTTGGCGCGCCTTGGGTGTTCTCCGACCAACTGGTTCTGGACCGTCGCACCAAAGCGATCCCTGCCGGCAGTATTGTCGAGGTTCAGGATAAAGAACGTAAACCAATCGCGCTGGCCGCTTTCAACGCCAACTCCAAAATCATCGCCCGCGTATTGGACACGGACCTTGAGGCCGACATTAACGTGGAGTGGTTTACAAAACGTATACGCCGCGCGTTCGAGCTGCGCGAAACCCTGTACGACGCGCCTTTCTATCGCCTGATCCACGCCGAAGCTGACGGTATGCCCGGCGTTATCATCGACCGTTTCGGTGACACCGCCGTAATTCAGCCAAACGCTGCTTGGGCTGATGCACGCATTGACGATATTGTCGCCGCACTTTGCGATGTTACCGGCGTTGTTAACGTTTTGAAAAACGCCAATGGCCGCGCGCGGACTTTGGAAGGCCTCAACGAGGAAACGGTCGTTCTTCGCCGTGAAATTAGCGATCTGATCCCTGTGCCAATGAACGGCGCCACTTACATGGCGGACCTGATGGGTGGCCAGAAAACCGGCCTGTTTTACGATCAACGCCCGAACCACGCGTTCACGGCGAACCTTGCCAAAGGCAAAACCATTCTGGATGTGTTCAGCCACGTCGGCGGGTTCTCTCTGGCGGCTTTGGCTAATGGGGCAACCAGTGCGCTGGCTGTTGACGGTTCCGTGCCTGCGTTAGAATTGGCGACAAAAGGCGCTGAAGCGACAGGTGTTGCTGACAAATTCGAAACCCTGAAAGGCGATGCGTTCGACACGATGATAGCCATGGGCAACGAGAAACGTTCCTTCGGTGTCGTGGTCTGCGACCCACCCGCGTTCGCGCCGTCGAAGCAAGCGCTGGAAGCGGGGCTTCGCGCCTATGAACGCATCGCGCGTCTTGGGGCAAACCTGGTGGAACCCGGTGGATACCTCGTGCTTTGTTCGTGTTCGCATTCCGCTGATCTGTCGCGCTTTCGCGAAATCAGCCTGCGCGGTGTGGGTAAGGCGGGGCGCAAAGGGCAGATTGTCTGGACAGGGCAGGCTGGCCCCGACCACCCAACTCATCCCTACTTGGCCGAAACGTCTTACCTTAAAGCCATCTTCTTAAGGCTGGATTAATGCGCGTTCTGATGGACGCCTGCATCATCTTCCCGACAGTGATGCGCGAAATGCTGATGGAGACCGCCGTGCTCGGCGGTTTCACCCCGCTATGGTCCGATAAAATTTTGGAGGAATGGCGTCACGCCGCAGGCCGCGCCGATTTTGAAATCGGTGGTATAGCTGGCGTCGAGATCGCGTTGTTAAAGGCAAGCTGGCCAACCGCGGTGGTGCAAGCCGACCCGGATGTGATCGAAACCCTGTCGCTGCCAGACCGCAACGACCGCCATGTTCTAGCGGCCGCGATTGCCGGTGAGGCTGATTACCTGCTAACGAGAAACCTCAAAGATTTCCCAACGAAAACACTGGCCCGTCATGACATTATTCGCCGCGAGCCAGACGGTTTCTTGATGGAATTCGCACAAGACGAGAACAGCCCTGTCGATATGCTGGAGGTTGGGCGCAAAGTCCAAGCCCGCGCAGTGCAAGCCTCGGGCCGCCCGCAACTTATCCGCCCGTTGTTGAAACGCACTGGAT
>JAESQH010000056.1 GCA_016765235.1 Paracoccaceae bacterium | reverse complement strand
TACTGGCCTCGTAATACCGTTCGTGCGGCAAGGCAGTGGTGAACGAAACTTTGCTGTTCTTACCCTCGGTCACCGCCGCGTTTACCGCATCCACAAACACCGGAACCCGCAGAAGGCTTGCGAAATGATCGCCGGGTTTCAGGGTCGGCAAAATCTCTTTGACGGCGCGATTGCCATAAACCACCCGCCCCCTTCGAGAAATTACCAGCAACGGTAGCGGCATTTGTTCCAGCATAGCGCGACCAAATCCGGTGGGCATGGGTTTGGCGGGCTCAACCGCCTCCACGTCGCCTTCTTCAACGGGGTCACGCATAGCCTCTTGCAAAAGCGCAAACAGGACGATCAACACCAGAACCGCGGCAAAGATAATCCAGAACGGTTCTTCCAACACCCGCAAAATTGCCGCGACCCCACCTGTGATGATGCCAAGCAGAATATAGGGCCAAAGACGTGTTCGCATGTGCTTTCCCTCGCGGCGAATCCCGAATTAGGATTGTATTCACACCTGCTATATATATGTATTGCGGGAAACCAAAGGGGACCAAATGATCCGGTACGATTTAAAATGCGCTAAAGGCCACCGGTTTGAATCCTGGTTCGGATCCAGTGCGGATTACGATAAACTTACTGCCAGCGGAATGATTTCTTGCGCGGTTTGCGGCGAAGCAACTGTGGAAAAGGCCATCATGACCCCGCGCGTGGTGAAGGAGCGCCCATTGAGCGCCCCCGCCTCGCCCGCCGAACAAGCGGTTAAGGAACTGCGTAAAAAGATCGAAGATACCGCCGATAACGTCGGTAAAAACTTCGCCGCCGAGGCACGGGCGATTCACGACGGCGACGCCCCCGAACGCCTGATTTACGGCGAAGCGAAAATCGAGGACGCCAAGTCGTTAATCGACGACGGAATCCCCGTGGCCCCGCTGCGGTGGAGCAAAAAGAAAATCAATTAAGGAACCTCGACCGCCTTAAATCCGGTTACTCCCATGTCGTCCAACATCACATAAAGTGCCGGCAAGGCCAATAGCACTAGTGTAGTGGATACCAGCAATCCAAATACCAGCGAGATTACCAGCGGGATAATCGACGCGGCTTGTGCGCTGGTTTCCAGCAACAAGGGCGCCATGCCCATGATTGTTGTCGTCGTGGAAATAAAGATCGGTCGTGTCCGCGCTCTGCTGGCTTTGCCCGCGGCTGCAAGAGTATCAAACCCCTCCTGGCGGTATTTGTTGATGTACTGCATTAGCAGAATCGAGTTGTTAACGACAATCCCCGCCAATGAGGCCGCCCCAATCAACGAGGGCATGGAAATGTCATACCCCATCAGTACATGTCCCCAGATTGAGCCGATCAAGGCCATGGGGATGGCGACCATGACGATCAACGGCTCGATATAGCTGCGGAACTGGAACGACAGGATCAGGAACACTCCGAGCATCCCGATGCCAAGTCCCCGCGCGATGGATTTCGCGGTTTCAGCTGTCGAGGCAACCTGCCCCAAGAACTGGATTTCCAGATCAGGGAAATTCGCTTCGAACTGCGGCAACCAGTTGGCTTGGATGTCGCCGACCAGCGCACCGGCATTGGCTTTGCCCGCGTCAACATTGGCCTCAACCGTTACGGTTCGCACGCCGTCTATCAGTGTTACCTTGGCCCAGTCGCGGGTTTCGGTGATATCTGTCACTACACTTAGCGGAACGGACTTTCCTGTACGCGAAGTGATCAGTGCCTGCTCCAGACTATCCAGCGTGGTCCGCTCGGATGCGGTTTGACTGACGACGATTTCAATGTTTTGGTCGCCCAGTTGCAAGCGATCAACCACATCGCCCAACATGCCGGAGCGAAGTTGCGAGGCGACGGATTCTGAGGTAAATCCAAGCACGTTCGCCCCATCAGACAGCGACAACGCGCGTTGCGGTTTACCCGGGCGAAGATCGTCCATTGCGTTGAACACACCTACATAACCGTTCAGATAATTCACCAAATCTTCCGAGGCGAGCTTCATCTCGTCAAGGTCATCGCCTTGAATGCGAATCTCGATCGGGATGCCTGCGGGGCCAAATCCGGGTTCCTGAATGGTCATGTTGATCATCCCGTAAACCGTGCCGATTTCTTTTCGCCAAAGCGGGATAAAGACGTCTAGCGATGTCGATCGCAGCTCGGCTGTCAGCAGATCGACACCGATGGTGGCAACATGCGGCCCGCTTTCACCGGCGCTGAAGTTTTCATTGTAGCGAACCTGCGTGGCCTGAATCAAATCCTGCCCGTCAGGCTGTTCCAGATCGGCGTTGATACGATTAAGCGCGTCGATAACCTGCGCCACGGCCTGTTCNGTGCGNGCCAGCGGTGTGCCTTGAGGCATCAGGATGCGAGCCTCGATCACGTCGCCCTCCATGGCTGGCATGGCCTCCATCTTGATGTTGCCACCGGCAAAAAATCCGATGGAACCAAGAAGAATAACAATCAGCAGCCCCGCTGTTGCGTAGCGGAATTTNATGGCCGCGTCGGCGATTTTGCCAACGCTNTCACGAAACACCTCGAAGCCCGCGTCGATTTTTTGACCAACCCGTCCTTTTTTATTGGCAACCGCGTGGGCAATCGGNGCCTTAAGGTGATGGGGTAAAATCAAGAACGCCTCGATCAGACTAGCGGCGAGGGCGGCCAGCAAAACGATGGGCATAACCTCCAACACTGTGCCAAGCTCGCCGGAAAGGAACGACAGCGGCCCAAAAACCGCAACCGTCGTCAGGAACGACGACGAGACNCCCGGAAGCACCTGTTTCACGCCGAACACCACGGAATCGAGNGGNGAGGCCCCNTCNGCNGCATGCTCGGCGATACTGTCTGTGATCACAACGGAATCATCCATNACGATNCCAATCGCCACNAGNAAGCCCACNAGCGTAATCATATTTAACGACAGCCCGAACAAGGCCATTACGGTAAACGCGCCGGCGAACGCAATTGGCAGACCAAGGATCGCCCATATTGCAAGGCGAGGGCGGTAAAAAATGCTCATGGTGATCGCCACCAGTACCAGACCCAGAATGCCGTTGCTGACCAACATTTTCAGCCGGTCTTCCACAATCGAGGTCATGTCTTGTGTGATCGTCAGGCCTACACCGTCGCCCATAATTTCGCGCTCGGTTTCAAGGAATTCCGTGATATCCGCCATCACTTTGATCGCGTCACTGTCCTTGTTTTTGTGAATCTCAAGGATTAGCGCCCGCTCGCCGTTGAACAGGATTTTCTCTTCGTCCAGATCATAAGCTTCGGTGATGGTGGCGATATCGCCAAGTGACACTTCCGCGCCTGCTTGGCCTGACAGGACGACCAGTTCGCGCAAATCCTCGATAGAGCGGCTTTGGTTAACGAACCGCAATTGCACATCTTGCGCGCTGGTTTCAATCGTGCCCAGCGGCATGTCGATGTTTTGCTGGCGGATCAGACGGGAAATGTCGCTGACGGACAGGCCGTATTGTTGCAATAAATCGCGCGAAACCTCGATCTGCCACTGGCGTTGCGACAGGCCTTTAACCTTGACCGCCGCAACGTTGTCGATGTCGAACAACGCTTGTTCGAGGTCGTTCGCATAGGTTTCCAGATCGGCAAACGACATATCGCCGGTCACCGCTAGTGCCGACACCAGATCAGTTGTGAACAATTGTTTAACAACAGGCGCATCGGCGTTTGCGGGGAAATCGGTGATCGCGTTAACTTCGGCATCAACCTCGTTCAAAAAGCGGCCGACATTGCCACCGGGTTCCATCTTGGCGAACGCAATGGCGACGTTGTCTTGCGCCGTGCAGGTCAGTTCTTCAAGATTATTGACGCCTTTCAACGCGTCCGAAACCCGAAGACAAATCGCGTCTTCCACGTCCGCGGCGCTGGCGCCGCGATATACGATGGTAATCTGCGCTTCCGTCGGGGAATAATCGGGGAAAGTTTCGCGCAACAATGTGGGCGCTGTGAACACCCCAAGCGCCAACATTACGATCAACAGCAGGTTGGACGCTGTCGGGTGTGCGGCAAACCAGCGTATCATAGCGCGCCCCTTGCGGCAGTGGCTTTAAGCGCTTCTTCGGCTGCAAAATCACGTTTCGGGTCCAATAAAATACCTGTGATGGCAGGCACGATGTCGTCAAGAATGACGGTTTCGCCTTCGTTCAAGCCGGACCGGATTATCGCCATGCCGTCTTGGTAATAGTCGACGTCAATCTCTCGCCGGACAAGCCGACTGTCCGTGTCAACGAGATAGACCCAACCCTCGTGGATCGCTTCTTGGGGAACTATCATCCGTGGTTCAGACGCCGCATAGCGCAGAATGCCTTCAACGTACATACCTTTGGGAAGTGGCGGATTATCGACGGGATCGGCCATGTCGCCGGGCTGCTGAATGCTTAGAACAACCCGCACTGTGCGCGTGGCTGGGTCAATGCCGTTGGCAATTCGGATCACGCTCGCGTCCCAAGTCTGATCACTACCGACTAGCTGGACGTACGCATCGAGTGCGGCAACATCCTGATCATCTTCGCTTGGTAGTTCGCTTAAAACACGGCGCAGGTTTGGCATCGGGACCTGCAAGACGACCTCGGACTTATCAGTGCTATCGCCTGTGAACAAAACCTGACCCGGGTTGATATATTGGTACAACTCCACCTTCACTTCATTCACGCGAAGATCGAAAGGGGCGTAGAATTTCGTATCAGCCAAATCACTTTCCACCTGCCCACGCTTGCTCAACGTGCGTTCCTTCTGCGCCTTGAGGCGGCTTAATTGAATCGGAATAATGCTGGCTTGATTCTGAAGCGTTTGTACCGCTTGGCGTTGTTGTAACGTTGCGCGGAGTTGGGTATCAAGGCTTGCTTGTGGCACAGCACCAGAGGCCACCAGCGAGCGGGTACGCGACAGATCGGTTTCGGCCAAAATGAGGCGTTCGTTTTCCAGTTCCAGCAATAGAGCGGCGTTTATGGCCTCTTGGTTCAACTGCGCGGCTTCCGCATCAACGCTAGCGATTTCAGCATCGGCTTCGGACAGGGCGAGTTCGTAGAATGCCGGATCGATTTCCAACATCAGCGTTCCCTTGGCCAACAACGCGCCGCTTTCAAGTTCTTCGTGCCGGAAAATCACATCGCCTTTGACGTTTGCAATCGCGCTCCATGTCTGGTCGGGTGTGGCGGAACCAAAACCGGATGCTTCAATTGTCAGCGGCAACTTGGCGGTATTGATAACCCGCACCGCGCGTTCGGCTTCAACAAAAGGAATGCGTTCGGGCGGTTGCTTGTTCTTGACGAAGCTAACGACGGTCACGATGCCCACCGCGAGGGATACAAGAATTATCAATATCCGTTTGAATTTGGTTTTAGCCGGTGTTTTCGCAGTCATTTTGTCGCCTCGAAGGGAATTGATTCTGTTGTTGTTTACTCATCTAGTTAGTGGGTTATAACTAATCAATGCCCTCGGGTGATATTTACGCAAGAACCCCGATAGACTTACAGAATATCGGGGTTTTGAAGTATCGGGTTTCGGATGTCACCTAATGCGTTCGAAGCATCCGTTCACGTGGTAGTTTGATGTCGAAGTTTTTACGCAATTCAGCATCCAGTTCAGGCGAAATATGGGACGGGAAGTATTCGTCCAATATCCGGCGTTTTTCGGCGATGGCTTTGGCGACCATCTCGGGCTTTTGCAATTCCTCCCATTCTTTGGGGGTCGAGCGGTCACCGATCACCGGATAAATATACTCTTTCTGCATCAAATCCAGCGTTTGCGGTTGCCCTAAAAAATGCTCCGGCCCAGTGATAACTTCGCGGGTTGTATCGAGCGATAGCGTATCTTTGTTCACCTCGATGCCGCGCACACAGCGCAATGACTGGCCCAGAATGTCATTGTCTACAATCAGGCTTTCCAGACAAAACCCAAGCAACGAACCGTGCATGCCAGCCGCCTCATATATCAAATTGCCACCAGCCAGACCGGCCATCACCGTGGTAATGCCTTTTTCATACCCCGACTGGATATCCGGCATTTTGGCGTCGGTCATACCGGCAGGCACACCACACGGCAGGTCATAATGATTGGCCATTTGCGTGACGGCCGCGATCAACAACGATTGTTCGCCCGACCCACCGGACATTGCACCGGTACGCAAATCCGACACGAACGGCCAAGGGCCGAATATCGCCGGATGTCCCGGGGCCAGCGCGTTGATGTACACCAGACCGGCCAGCACTTCGGAAATCGACTGCACGACCGATCCGGCCAGCGCAGCGGGGGATGTGGCCCCAGCTTGTCCGGCAGACAAAAGCAGCACGGGAACGCCAGCTTTGACCATCTCGCCGATCACATCCAGTGCTTCGGTTGCAAAACGCAGCGGGGGTACCACGAAAGTGGCAGAAATCGAGACGAACGGGCGGGCGCGAAACGCTTCTTCGCCACCTGCAACCGCATAGATCATTTCGATGAACGGTTTGCAGTTTTCCACCACCGTTATGCTGGTACCGACATGTTTGTTGGTGCCGGAAAGGCAGGCATAAAGGGTGTTCATGTCCATATCCAGCACGCTGGTCATGTCGCGGGGCACCATGGGGCGTTGGAAAAAGTGGATGTTGTCCTGCTGGTCTACAATGCGCGCGGCGTCATATAGGTCTTGCAACATGCTCTCGCGGTATTCGTTCTTTTCAACGTCTACGATATGCACCGCCGCGCCCGCCGTGCCGAAATGCACCTTGGCCCCTTGCGGGTGTATGTCGTGTTTGGGGTCACGCCCACACAGTGTGAAGTCACGGTTGGCGTTTTTGACGGTTTCGAGCACCAGATCACGCGGGAAAAATAGCCGCCCGTCCCGATACGTTGCACCTACCGAGGTACAGGCGGCGATGCAGCCCTCCGTTGCGTCCTTGAACCCGATGTCGGACAGGATTTCCAGCGCGGATTCGTGAATCTGGGCGATATCATGGTCGGACAACGGTTTGTAACAGCCGCCCTCCATTCCTGCGCGAATGGGGCGAATATCTTCTGCCAACGGTGCTGCCCGCATGGCATGGCGGGCACTGCGGCCCCCTGAACGTCTGCTCATATACTATTCCTTTACGCGTGAGGATTTCGGGTCATACAGAGGTCTTAGGCTGGCTTTCGCACTGAACCTTTCACCGGCAATTTCGATTTCGTAATTCGAGGCCAAAACCTGTTCGGCACTCTCGCCCTTGCAAGGCACATACCCCAACCCAATGGCCGCGCCGAGGTAGTGGCCGTAGTTGCCAGACGACAGATGCCCGACGATAACACCGTCGCGCAGGATAGGCTCGTTGTGATACAGCAGCGGTTCAGGGTCGTTAAGCTGGAACTGCAAAAACCGTTTTTCCAATCCGTTTTTGCGTTTTTCCAGCACCGCATCGCGGCCAATGAAATCGCTTTTGTCGGTTTTGACGGCAAACCCGAGACCAGCCTCGATTACATGATCCTCGTCGGTGATGTCGTGGCCAAAGTGTCGATAGGCCTTTTCGATCCGGCAACTGTCCAGAACATGCAGGCCGCACAGTTTCAGGCCAACGTCTTCGCCTGCCTTCTCTATCGCCTCGAAAACATGCGCCGCTTGGTCGGTGGAAACGTAAATTTCCCAGCCCAATTCGCCGACGTAAGTCACGCGGTGTGCGCGCGCCATGCCCATACCGATTTCGATATTCCGCATGGTTCCGAAGGGGTGGTTTTCGTTGGAAAAATCGTTCGGGCTGACCTTTTGCAGCAACTCGCGGGATTTCGGGCCCATTATGGCGAACACGGCTTCGGCTGCGGTTACATCAGTGATGACCACGAATTCGTCCGTTAGGTGGCGGCGCAACCAAGCGAGGTCGCGTTGCAAAGTACCGCCGGGAACGACCAGCAGATAAGCGGTTTCGCTTAGGCGAGTTACCGTCAGATCGGACTCAATCCCGCCGCGTGCGTTCAACATTTGGGTGTAGACGATTTTACCGGATTCCACGTCCATCTGGTTGGCACAAAGACGTTGGAGGTAGACGCAGGCGTCGCGCCCCTCTACCCGGATTTTGCCAAAGCTGGTCATGTCGAACAGGCCGACGCCTTTCCGTACCGCCATGTGCTCACGTTTGGAGTTTTCAAACCAGTTCTGACGTTTCCATGTGTATTCGTATTCCGCCTTCTGGCCTTCATCTGCAAACCAGTTGGCGCGTTCCCAACCGCTGCTTTCACCAAACACCGCCCCACGTTTTTTCAGATGTTCATGGATGGGGGAACGCCGGATACCACGGGATGTAACCGGTTGGCGGTAGGGGAAATGGTCGGCATAAAGCAATCCGAGGCTTTCGCTGACGCGTTCCTTCAAATACGCACGGTTGTTCTGGAATGGTTGCACACGGCGGATGTCCACATCCCATAAATCAAAGGGCGGGGTACCGTCCTCCATCCATTGCGCCAGCGCCATACCAGCGCCGCCGGCGGATTGGATGCCGACGGAATTAAACCCGCAACAAACCCAAAAATTCTGCACCTCTGGCGTTTCGCCTAAATAATACCGATCATCGGGGGTGAAACTTTCAGGGCCGTTGAAGAAAGTGTGAATGCCCGCCTCCGCCAGCAGGGGCATGCGGTCGATTGCTTTCTCCAAGATGGGTTCGAAGTGGTCGAAGTCTTCAGGAAGTTGGTCAAATTCGAAATCTTCTGAAATCCCGTCCATGCCCCACGGTTTGGCCACGGGTTCGAACGCGCCCAACAGAATTTTCCCGGCGTCTTCTTTGTAATACGCGCATTCATCAGGCACGCGCAGAACGGGGAGTTTGCCCAAGTCCTTGATGCCTTCGGTGACGATATAGAAATGTTCGCAAGCGTGCAGCGGAATCGCCGCGCCGACCATATCGCCAATCTTTTGCGCCCACATTCCGGCGCAGTTAATCACGTGATCACAGGTGATATGGGTGGTCTCGCCATCCTGTTCCGCGGTAACGCCAGTGATACGTCCGTTTTCGGTTTTGATGTTGGTAACTTTGACATTTTCGAAAATCTGCGCGCCCATTTGCCGTGCGCCTTTGGCCATCGCCTGTGTGATATTGGCCGGGTCACCCTGCCCGTCTTTGGGCAGGTATACGGCACCAACGACGTCATCGATATTCAGGTGCGGGTAACGGTTTTTGGCCTCTTCGGGTGAAATTTCCTCGACTTCAACCCCAAACGCACGGGCCATGGAGGCGCCACGGTACAGCTCCTCGCGGCGCTCTTCTGTAAGGGCGACGGTGATGGAGCCATTGCGCTTGATACCCGTGGCGACGCCTGTTTCCGCCTCAAGATCGAAGTACAATTCTTGCGTATATTTCGCCAGACGGGTCATGTTGGAACTGGCGCGAAGCTGGCCAATCAAGCCTGCTGCGTGCCAAGTGGTGCCGCTGGTCAACTGCTTGCGTTCCAGAAGGATCACATCTTTCCAACCTAGCTTCGCCAGATGGTAAGCTACGGAGGCACCCGCGACGCCGCCACCAATTACGATGGCGCGTGCGTGGGATGGGAGGGGTTTGTTCATGATCTCAATCTTTCATTTTTCGGATCCCAAAGGGGTTGGTCTAGCTGAACGGTGGCCTTGCACCGCTCGCCATAAATTTCGACTTCGATTTCTGTGCCGGGTTCAGTTAGATCGACACGCAGCATGCCAAGAGCGATGGATTTGTCGATGCGATGCCCCCAGCCGCCGGATGTTGTCTCGCCGACGACTTTGCCGCCATGCCAAAGGGTGGACATGTAAGGCGCGTCGGATTTTCCGGCCTCGACTATCAAGGTCACGAACCGTTTTTTAACGCCTTGCTGCTTTTCGTTTTGCAGCGCGGCCTTGCCGGGGAAATCTTGTGGTTTATCCAGTTTCAGGAACCGGTCGAGGCCGGATTCCAGCATGGAATAATCGGTTGAAAGATCACCCTTCCAAGCGCGATAGCCTTTTTCCAGACGCAAACTGTCAAGCGCGTACATCCCGAAAGGTTTCAGGTCGTGTCGTTGGCCAGCGGCCCAGGCGACGTCGAAAACATCGGCTGTATCGCCTATCTTCGTGTGGATTTCCCAGCCAAGTTCCCCTGCGAACGACACACGCAACAACTGGCAGAATTTTCCGGCGATTTGGGTGGTTTGGTGTGTTAACCAACCACTCGTCAGGTCTGCGTCGCAAACTTCCGACAGGATGGCGCGGGAATTGGGGCCGGTCAGGATTTGGCAGGAGAAATCTTGCGTGACGTTCTGGATGTCGATGTCCGACCTTTTCGGTAGGGCGCGGGTTAGCAGTTCCAGATCGTGCCATTCTGCGGAGGCGGCGGTGATCAGAAGGAATGAATCCTCTGCAATCGCGATGATCGACATTTCGGTCACGACGCGGCCGCGCGTGTCGGTGAAATATGCCAAACCTACGCGGCCAATTTTGGGGATCAGGCTGGTGGTGCGGGTAGCGAGCCAGTCGCGTGCGCCTGCACCCTTGATGCGGTAACGCGAGAAACCGGGCAGATCGAGGATTCCGGCAGCGTCACGCACCGCAAGACATTCTTCACGGATTCGTTGTTGCCACGGGCCGTCGCGGTCCCATGTCTGAGTGGATTCGTGGGATGTGTCGTCCCCGTCCTGCGCGTACCAGTTGGCACGTTCCCAGCCGTTTCCGGCCCCGAACTGTGCGCCGAGTGCTGTGGTTTTATCGTGGATCGCGGAAAGTTTCTTATCCCGCGCGGCGGGCCATTCGTGGCGCGGGAAATGCATGGCGTATTCATAGCCGTAGATTTCCATGCCCTTTTTGTTGGTATAATCCTGATCACAATGTCCCGTGAAACGACGAGGATCAACGGACCACATATNCCATTCAGTTTCGCCCTCGGTCACCCATTCGGCCAACACTTTGCCAGCACCACCTGCTTGGGCGATGCCGAAGGTAAACACGCACGCCTCGTATGCGTTTGGCACGCCGGGCATGGGGCCGATCAGGCCGTTTCCGTCTGGCGTGTAGGGGATNGGGCCGTTGATNACCTTGCTGATCCCGACTTTNCCGAGNATNGGCACACGGGCCATTGCATCCTCGATATACCATTCAAGGCGGTCCAGATCGTCGGGGTAAAGCTGAAAGGAAAAGTCGTCCGGCATTTTGTCATCGGCCGTCATCCAGTGGCCTTTGCAGTTGCGCTCATAAGGGCCAAGGTTGAGGCCGTTCTTTTCTTGGCGAAGATAGTAGGAACTGTCTACGTCGCGTAGCAGCGGCAATTTTTGGTTGTTGGCGGTGGACCATTCTTCAAGTTCGGGGATCTCGTCGGTCAACAAATACTGATGGCTCATCGTCATCATCGGCACTTCGCGACCGCCGAACGGGATGAACATCCGGCCTAGTTCTTGGGCGCGGTATCCAGCAGCATTAACCACGATTTCGGCGCGAATTTCGCCTTTAGGGGTGGTCAAAACCCATTCGTCATTCTCGCTCGCGACACCCTCTACAGGGCAGAACCTCACGATCTTTGCGCCCAGATCGCGCGCACCTTTAGCCATGGCTTGCGTAAGTTGCGCGGGGTCGATATCGCCGTCGTGCGGGTCGTATAAGCCCCCCGCCAGATCGTGGGTTTCAAGGAAGGGATATAGACGTTTGAGGTCTGCGGTATCGCACATCTCCATCTCGATGCCCTGATATCGGCCCATACCTTGGGCGCGCTGGAATTCCTGCATGCGTTCTGCGGAATGCGCAAGACGAATGGACCCTGTGACGTGATAGTTCATCGGATAATCGACCGCTTCGGCCAAACCACGATACATTTCGGCGGAATAGCGTTGCATGTTCATGGCCGACCACGCGGTGGAAAATGTCGGAACGTTTCCGGCGGCGTGCCATGTGGAGCCGGATGTCAGCTCGTTCTTTTCAAGCAACACGCAATCGGTCCATCNGGCTTTGGCCAAGTGATATAGGGCGGAGGTTCCAACGGCGCCGCCGCCAATTATTACGACACGGGCGGTGGAGGGAAGTTCGGCCATCGATGAAATCCTTTTAGTAAACTGGTGGGCTGACGACCCAGACGATTACGGCCAGTTCGTCGCCGGTGTTGTGCCAACGGACGGGTTTATGATCAAAGCGGAAACTGTCGCCAGCGGTCAGGCTGAATTTTTGATCTTCGATCCAGAGGTCGATTTGACCCGAAACGAGATATCCGGCTTCTTCGGTTTCGCGGTAGACAAATTCGGTTTGCTCGGTTCGGGGCTGGATTGTGGATTGGAACATCTCGAAACTGCCGCCGAGGTCGGGGGATAGCNGTTCCTCAATCAATCCTTCTTCGGAATTACCAAGTGCACGGCGATTTCCTGCGCGAACGATATACTCGCGTTCTGCCTCGTCACCTTCTTCGGTCAGGANGAACCAACTTACGGGGACCTNGAAGGCTTTGGCGAGCGTGCGGAGGTCGTTGATGGAGGGGGCGGATAGGCCGCGTTCGATCTGGCTTAGGAAACCGACGGAGCGACCGATGAGAATGGCAAGTTCATTTAACGTTAAGCCGCGGGATTTTCGTAAAGCGCGCAGATCGCGGCCAAGGGCGGCGGAATGGTCGGTATCTTGCTGGATCGGTTTCAACATTCGAATCACGCACCTTTTTTTGCCTATTTTGAGTAGTGAGCGCATGTTTTGTGAAAAAATCAAACATAATTTCACCAAGGAAGAAAATATCCTTTATATTATTTGTCGCCTGCGGGGCAATTTGGATTGCTTTGGGGCGATTTGAGGCTGACACTGCCCTGAAAAGCGAGGTGAATATGAACGATCATGTGACGACCCATCAGGCATCAGACGATGCGCGAAATGCTGACATCCAGATTTACGTTAACGGCGACATTGTGCATCGCGATGCGGCCAAGGTGTCTGTCTACGACAGCGGGTTTATGCTGGGCGATGGCATATGGGAGGGGATGCGCCTTTATAGCGGCAAGTGGGCGTTTCTGGGCGAACATATGGACCGTTTGTTCGAAGCTGCGTTGGCGATTGATCTGGATATCGGAATGGACCGCGCGGGGGTTATTGCGGCGTTGGAGGCGACGCGAATGGCCAACGGGATGGAGACCGACACCCATGCCCGCCTGATGATTACGCGGGGGGTGAAGGACAAGCCGTTTCAGCATCCGTCGCTTTCGACAAGCGGGCCGACGATGGTGATTATTTGTGAACATTCCAAACCGTCGATCCCGCGNCCCATTCGATTGGCAACAGTGCCGCATATGCGCGGATTGCCGATGACGCAGGACCCGAAGTTGAACTCGCACTCCAAATTAAACTGTATTCTGGCGTGTATTGCGGCCGAAAAGGCTGGCGCGGACGAGGCGTTGATGCTGGATGTTAACGGGTTTGTTAATACGACCAACGCCTGCAACTTTTTCATCGTCAGGAAGGGCGCGGTTTGGACTTCGACCGGAGATTACTGCATGAACGGGATCACGCGCCAAAAGGTGATTGATGTGTGTCGGGCGGATGGAATTCCGGTGTTTGAACGCAATTACTCGCTGGTCGATACCTACGGCGCGGACGAGGCGTTTTTGACTGGCACGTTCGGTGCGCAAACGCCTGTGGCGGAATTGGACGGGCGGCAGATTGGCAGTGGAGAATTGGGGCCGGTTACGACGCGGGTTCGGGAGCTGTATAAGAACCTTGTCGCGAAAGACGTGGCGTGATGCGGATCGCGATGTGGTCTGGCCCGCGAAATCTATCGACCGCGATGATGTATGCGTTCGGCGCAAGAGATGATTGCGCGGTTTGGGACGAGCCGTTTTATGCGGCATACCTAGCTGAAACGGGTTTGGAACACCCCATGCGGGCCGAGATTTTGGCAGTCGGAGAGAACGATGCGCAGGAAGTTGCCGCGCGGTGTCTGGGAGATATTCCTGACGGTAAATCTGTATTTTATCAAAAGCACATGACGCATCATATGGTGCCAGCTTTTGATCGGACGTGGATGAACCACGTTACCAATATATTTCTGATCCGTGATCCGGCCAAGGTTATCGCGAGTTATAACGCGAAACGCGAGAACCCGACGCTGGACGATATCGGGTTCAAGCAACAGGCCGAGATTTTTGACCAAATTGTTAGGGAAACGGGTGAGGTTCCGGTTGTAGTCGATAGCGCAGATATTTTGGCAAACCCTGAAACCGTATTGCGGAACATTTGTGATCACATTGGGTTGGAGTTCCAGAAAGCCATGCTAAACTGGCCTAAAGGCGGACATAAGGATGACGGGGCTTGGGCGGATCATTGGTATAAATCGGTTTGGGAAGGCGACGGGTTAGCCAAACCTGCGGCTTCTACTTCCGAGTTGTCGGATGAGGGAAGCGACTTGTGTGAAAAGGCGCTCCCCTACTACGAAAAATTACGCGAACACCGGATTTAGATACGCTGTGCCGGATGGTCGACGGTGATAATCAGGTTCCCGCGTTTATGACCTTTTTCGACATACTCATGCGCCGTTGCGATCTGTTCCAGCGGGTAACTGCGATCAATAACGGTGGTTAACTTGCCCGCCGCAATCATATTCTTCAAGAAGTTCATATCTTTGACTTTGTCAGCATCCTTGCGCAGACCCGTAGCCACCATTTTTCCGCGTTTTCCACCATGCAAAAACGGTAGCATCGGGGACATAATAGCCCCGAGATCTGGAACGGCCGTCAGATAGATGCCTTTCGGGGTCAGGCTGTTTCGTGCCTTCGCAAAACTGCTTTTGCCAACGGTGTCGAAAATCACGTCGTAGGTCTTTCCAGACGTGCGATAATCCTGCATCGTGTAGTCGATTACGTGTTCAGCTCCTAAGGCGCGGACCATTTCGGTGTTTGCGGTGCTGCAAACGCCGGTGACTCTCGCCCCAAAACTGGCAGCTAATTGCACGGCGACCGTGCCGATGGAACCCGCCGCGCCGATGATCAGGATTGTCTGACCAGCTTGCAGGTCTGCGGTGTCGCGCAAGAAAGGCAGTGCCGTCAGGCCACCGTTGCAGATTGCGACAGTGTCTTCAAATTCCAAGTCTTTGGGAATTTTGGATATCGCTGAATCCTCGGCGATGGTGATGTACTGTGCGTGCGCCCCAAACCCGTCGGGGGCGGCGGCGAACACACGATCACCGGGTTTAAATGCGGTGACGCTTGCACCGATACTTTCGATAACGCCTGCCAGCTCCGTTCCAAGAATGCTTTTCTTGGGCTTGAATAGTCCACTGTAAAGCCTTGCGAGTTTCGATGCGCCCGATCGGAAAATCGTATCGACGGGGGTAACTGTCGTTGCGAAGATCTTGATTAGAACCTCGTTATTTTCCGGAATGGGGCGGGGGATGTCCTGTATTTCCAAAACATCGGAGCCCCCGTATTTGTTGTAAATGACAGCTTTCATAATTTCACCTGTTTGGATGGAAGGTTAATGCCCTTAACCAGCAGCCAGAGCGCAAACGCCAGTTCGCCTATGGTTACGATTGTTAGTAAGCCAATTATGGCGAAGGATAGAGTTGCGTTTTCAAAGTGCATAATCTTTTGTAGGGCCTGGATTGTGTACCCGAACGATCCGACCAGCATCATCCAGCCCAGCACTTTTGGGAACAGGTTGGATTTAAGGATCATATAACCAATTGCCAGCAGGTGTGGGCCGAAGAACAATTGCCAGATGTAGACGCCGTAGTCATGTGCCTCGAAAAAAATCAGGGCGGTGGCTTGTAGTTGGGCTGGCTCGAATACGTTTAGGTACGCAGCATCGCTTAACAGCAAGACGGGCATGATGTTGAGTAACAGGTTGATTGCCATAACCAGAACCATTGCCAATCTGGACCATGCCGCGATCAGGGAAAGCGTCGGGCTGACGGGTTTAAACATGATGTAGAGCATCACGGTCAGCACGACTTCGGTCAGCAGAACGACGACATCCCCGAAGATACCCATGTTGAAAATGGCTTTGTTGGACAACAGGTTGTTTGCGGTCGTTACGGCATCGCCTACCTCGATGATGACCGAGGGGACGTAGCCGATTGAGAAGCCACCAAAGGCGGCGATGATAAGGTATAATAGCCCCGCAGTGCGGGCGTAGGATTGCGTGATCATTGTGTTCCCTTTCAGGATTTGACGGAGGGGGCGAAGCCCTTGAAAATCAGCCACAGGCTAAGAGCGACCTCGAACAGACTACCGGGGGCGGAAAGCATTACGCCGATGGGGTAACCGAACATTTCGGCAGTGGTTCCGGTCATGAAGACGAGGTATCCAATTGCGCCCCAGATCGGGAAAAACTTTGGAACGAGGGCGGATTTGTATAGAACGGAAACGAATAGCAGGCCGCCTAGACCCCATATCGTCATGCTGATTTGGTAGGCGTAAAAGCCGCCTTTGTTCAGCAGAATCGCGAGGGTTTCTATGTGCCCGGTATCTGTGGACGTTGCATATGCATCACTTAACGGCACCAGAAGCGCCATGAATATCGCGCCGATTGCGGCGATGGTTGTCGCGGTGATCGCCAAGGCGAAATATCCGTAAGTTGCGGTTTTGTTGAAGGGTTTCAGGATTGGCAGAATCACCAATGCCAGTCCGATATTTACGAAAGTGTGGACAACGGCCATCAGCAGAATACCGATGGTAAACGAGGTTTTGGCGGATGCGATCGCGGTTAGGTCACCGCTGATGTTGGCGGTAATTCCACTACCGATGCCGTAGCTTAGGAATGCGAGCAGGAAGAAAATCCCGTAGGCGCGGGCCGCTGTTCGGTGGGGCGAAGTTGGCTTGGTCATTTTGCTTCCTTTCGAGAGGCATAAAAGTACGGGAGGCTGTTTGTTTTAATCATGAGGCCGTTCTACGCGCCCATGTGAAATATATAAATTGACCAATTTCGTCAGTTTGATATGCATATATGCATGGATTGGAGATCGGTAAAATTTGACTGGAACAAGGCGCGGGCGTTTTTGGTGACGGCTGAGGAAGGCTCGCTGTCCGCAGCGGCGCGTGCGCTTGGTATGGCGCAGCCAACTCTTGGGCGGCAGGTTGACGGGTTGGAACAGGAACTCGATATCGTGCTGTTTGAACGGGTCGGGCGCGGGTTGAAACTGACGCCAAGCGGGTTGGAGTTACTGGATCATGTGCGCGCGATGGGCGATGCCGCCAGCAAGGTTTCGTTAACGGCAATGGGGCAGTCGCAATCGATTGATGGTTCCATATGCATTGCGGCAAGCGAGACGTATGCGTCGCTGGTGCTGCCACCGATCATCGCGAAATTACGGCGGTTGGAACCGGGGATTACGGTGGAGGTCGTCGCTTCAAACTCCCCAAGTGATTTGCGGCGGCGCGAAGCGGATATCGCCATTCGCAACTTTCGCCCGACGGAACCGGACCTGATCGCCAAGAAAATACGCGACGTTCCAGCACGGCTTTATGCAACACCCGAATATCTGGACCGGATCGGGCGGCCAAAGCTGCCGTATGATTTGCGGCATGCGGAATTTATCAATCTGGATGCCACGGGCATGTTGATGAACGGCCTGAACACGATGGGTTTGAGCCTGACAAAAGCGAACTTTCCGGTGCTGGCGGAAAATTACACCGTGATGTGGGAGATGGTGAAACAGGGCGTCGGGATTGGTATTTTGGATGGCAATATTGGAGACGCCGAGCCAATGGTTGAACGGGTTCTACCCGATCTGGAGCCGCTGATGTTCCCGATCTGGTTGGTGGCGCATCGGGAGTTGAACACCAGTCGGCGTATTCGGATGGTATTTGATTTGCTGGCTGACGAGCTGGCCTAAAATAAATTTGGACATTCACCAAGGATAGCGCATTCTGCCGCGTCTAAGGGATATAATGCGTATGGAAACCAGCGACGAGAGACTTGTGGCATTGGCCGCTGATGGCGATGGAGGGGCGTTTCGCAGCCTTCTTCAACGGCATTACGCGACCATTTTTCGCGTCGGATTTCGGGTGCTGGGCAATCGCGAAGACGCCGAGGATTTGGCGCAAGATATTTGCGCGGCGTTGCCCAAAAAGCTGGCGTCCTTCAAGGGCCACGCGCGGTTCACCACATGGTTGCACCAGATCGTTATCAACGGCGCGCGCGATGTTATCCGGCGTAAACAAACCGCAAGGCGCAAAGCGTCNGGNTGGGGCGANACNGAGGTGTTGCGGCGCGATGANGCCGCTGAAACCAAGGCNGANNTGGACTGGTTAAGCAACGCGATGACNACAATGCCACAGGATTTGCGCGAAACNGTCGCGCTGGTNCTGGGCGAGGATATGACCCACNGACAGGCCGCNGAAGTGCTGGACNTGTCGGAAGGGACGATTAGTTGGCGGATGAGCGAAGTGAAGAAAATCCTTCGCGAGATCGCTAAACATGAGGAGATGTTGTGATGAGCGACGAACTCGACAAGTTAAAAGCGGCAATGCAATCGACGACCCCAGAGGTTGACGATGCTGCGCAAGCGCGCGCAATTGATGCCGGAATGGAGGCTTTTGAAAAAAACTTCCAAGGATCAGCGGATACGGCGCGTCCTACTCGTGAACAGACCCGATGGTGGGCGCTGATTTCACGAGGAGTTATTGATATGTTAAAACCTTTAACAAGCCGCCAAGTTATGATGGCAACCGCCAGTTTCGCCACGATTGCTTTGGCAGTGGTGCTGACGGGGCAATATAACGCGCCGAGCAATGTAACGGGCGACGTTTTCGCGGTTAGCGAGGCCAAGATCGATACGCTTGGGCGCGAGCGAGTGCAGAATGAGGGCGAAGTTAGCGTTATTCAATTCGCAGAAGCGGATAAGGCCGTAGCACTAGAAATGGCCCCTGCGCCGGTTATGAGCATGGCGGACACGCGTATGGAAGCGTCTAGCCTGGTTGCGCCCAGCCCTGCCGCCACTTCGCGGTTCCGCAGCGTTTCTGATGATCTTTTTGAGGCGCCCGTTCTGTATCAACAAAACACAGATAAATTCCCCGATGCCGATATGAATCCGTTGCAGGTCGTATCAGAGGAACCCGTTTCGACGTTCTCGATTGATGTGGATACGGCGTCTTATGCGTTCGTGCGGTCGTCGATTTTGGGTGGCAATCTGCCTCCGTCCGATGCTGTGCGCACGGAAGAGATGATCAACTATTTCGCTTACGATTATCCCGTACCTGCACGCGGTGACGCGCCGTTTACCACTTCGATTACCATCATGGACACTCCGTGGAACCCGGATACCAAGCTGCTGCACATCGGCATCAAGGGTTATGAACTGGCAATTGAAGATCGCCCTCCAGTCAATCTGGTATTCCTGATTGATACGTCGGGGTCGATGCAGGCCAGTGACAAACTACCGTTGCTGGTGAATTCATTCCGGCTGATGCTGGCGAACCTGCAACCCGACGACAAGGTGGCGATTGTTACTTATGCTGGGTCTGCCGGAACAGTTTTGGAACCAACTGCGGCGAGTGATAGCACCGCAATTTTGGCGAGCCTTGANCGNCTGTANGCAGGGGGGTCAACCGCCGGACAAGCNGGNTTGCAACAGGCCTATGCGTTGGCAGAACAGATGGCTGACGGGAACGAGGCCACCAGCAGGGTTATTTTGGCCACGGATGGTGATTTCAATGTCGGAATTTCAGACCCCGAGGCGCTGAAGGAATACGTCGAGGACAAGCGCGAGAGCGGTGTTTACCTGTCGGTTCTGGGCTTTGGTCGCGGGAATTATAACGATGCATTAATGCAGACCTTGGCGCAAAACGGGAACGGCACAGCGTCCTATATTGATACGTTGGCCGAGGCCCAAAAAGTGCTGGTTGACCAGATCGGCGGCGCATTGTTCACCATCGCGCAGGACGTTAAAATTCAGGTTGAATTCAACCCTGCCGAAATCGCNGAATATCGNCTGATCGGCTATGAAACNCGNGCGCTGAACCGCGAGGATTTCAACAACGATGCGGTGGATGCGGGCGAAATCGGGGCGGGCCATACGGTTACCGCGATTTACGAGATCACGCCCGTGGGATCCCCTGCGGTTATGGTTGATGACCTGCGGTATGGAACGGAGGAAGCAGGCAGCCTTAACACTGGTGAATACGCCTTCCTGAAGTTGCGTTACAAAAACCCCGGCGAGGATGTCAGCAATCTGATTTCCACGCCGATTATGCCAGACGCTGACGCAGGGCTTGGTGACGAGGTTGAGTTTGCCGCCGCCGTCGCCGGATTCGGGCAACTCCTTCGCGGGGATAACTTGATGCGTGACTGGGAAATCAGTGATGCACAGGCGTTGGCGCAGGCAAGCAAGGGCGAAGATCGTTTCGGATATCGCAGCGAACTGATCACGTTAATGCGGTTGGCTGAAAGCCTGAATTAAAATCGCCCGATCGACAAAACCATACCGGCCGCCGTCATTGGCGGCCGGTTTTTGCGTGGAATAAGTGTGCTATTTATGCGCTTGTCTNGTNATACATTGTTGCAGCCAGTCGGCTTCTTCNAAGCTTAAACGCAGCCCGAGTTTNGTACGGCGCCACAAGATATCTTCGGCGGTTTGNGCGAATTCATGGTCCATCANCCAATCCACTTCTGCTTCGGTCAAGGATGCACCGAAGTCCTCGCCAAGGTCTTTTTTGCTTTTCGCGCCTTCAAGCAAATTCGCCGCGTCCGTGCCGTAAGTGCGAANCAAACGCCTCGCCCAGAAATGGTCAAGGAACGGGAAGGCTTTAACTAACGCCTCGATCTGGTCCTGCACGCCGTCCACGGGGAAATCACCACCCGGCAGATGAGCGAGCTTTGTCCACTTCACCCGCGCGTCAGGGAAAAACGGGGCCAGTTTGGCCAATGCGGCCTCGGATAACCGACGATAGGTGGTGATCTTTCCGCCGAACACGTTCAGCAACGGGGGGCCATCATTGCGAAGGGTTAAAACGTAATCTCGCGTAGCCTCGGTAGCGGTACTTGCACCGTCATCGTAAAGCGGGCGAACGCCGGAATAGGACCAGACGATGTCTGATTTCTGAATCGGACGTTCAAAGTATTCGGATGCGAATTCCCGCAAATAATCAGCCTCGGCGTCCGTGCAAACGGGGTTGGAAGGGTCGCCTTCGTGGTCTTCGTCCGTCGTGCCAATAAGGGTGAAATCATCCTCGTAAGGGATCGCAAAAATGATACGGTTGTCGCTGCCTTGGAAGAAATACGCGCGATCATGGTCGAACAGTTTTTTAGTTACGATATGGCTGCCGCGCACCAAACGCACGCCTTCGCGGGTGTCCAGTTTTACTGCATTTTTAACAATATCGGCCACCCACGGGCCACCAGCGTTTACCAACGCCTTGGCATAGATTTCGCGCGCGCCGTTTTCATCGCTTAGGGTGATCTTCCACAAATCCCCTTCACGTTCGGCACCAATAACCTTGGTGCGCGTAAAAATGTCAGCACCGCGTTCCGCCGCATCGCGGGCGTTCAGGACGACCAGACGAGAATCTTGTACCCAGCAATCCGAATACTCGAACGCTTTGGTGAATTTGGCTTTCAGTGGGCCACCTACTTCGTCTTGTTTCAAGTTCACAGACCGCGTGCCGGGCAGGATTTTGCGCCCTCCCATGCTGTCATACATGAACAGGCCCAAGCGGATTAACCATGCTGGGCGCATTTCTTTATGCAATGGCAAAACAAAGCGCATGGGCCAGCTGATGTGGGGCATAGCATTTAGCAAAACTTCGCGTTCAACCAGTGCTTCGCGGACCAGACGGAATTTATAGTATTCCAGATACCGCAACCCGCCGTGGAACATTTTGGTCGAAGCAGATGATGTTGCAGAGGCGAGATCGTTCATCTCTGCCAAGGCAACGCTTAACCCACGACCAGCCGCATCCCGCGCGATTCCGCAACCGTTAACGCCGCCGCCGATTATCATAATGTCGTAAGGTTTGGTTTTAGTCATATCTTCTGCTTCCTGGCGGTTATCAACAACTTGTTCGTATTGGGAATAAAACAATTTGTTATGTTCGTATTATTTTCGTTTATACGAACTCAAACGAATTGACAAACAGGTGAATGGGCCTCCGTATTGCATGGACGACTGATGCGTCTTGCAATAGTCTAATGGCTGAGCATAGCACGGATTGCCATTTATTGGCGCCAATAAATCAAGAGATATCGCATGAAGATCGCCATTGTAAGCTCTACCGTCATGGGGCAAACCGACCAGCTAATTTCAAATGTTGCGGCCAAACTTGAGGCCAATGGGACGCGCCTTTCCGGTGTCGTCAAAGTGTTGTACGCGGAACCCGTGGGGGATCATCATTGCGATATGGATCTGCGGATATTGCCAGATGGCGGAACGGTTCGGATCACGCAGTCACTGGGCGAAGGATCGAGCGGATGCCGGTTAAACCCTGCCGCCATTGCCGACGCCGTTGCGGCGACAGAACGGGTTGGAACAAACAATATCGACATGTTCATATTAAACAAGTTTGGCCCCCAAGAGGCTGCGGGGCGAGGGTTCTGCGACGCAATCGCCTCGGCTTTGGAAAACGGAACACCTGTGTTGGTTGGCGTAGGCGGCAGCTGCCGCGACGCCCTGGATACATTCGTTGACGGCTTGGCAGAAGTATTGCCAGCCGAACCGGACGCGATTCACGATTGGTGTCAGGCGGCGATTTCGAAAGGCTAGGCCTTCGTGCATAGCAGAAAAAACCCCGCGGTTAGGCGGGGTTTTCAATAGCTATTATTGCTAAATTAGCATTCAGCGACAGCGCGTGCCGTTAACACTTTAACAAGGTTCGCCCGATATTCCGGCGTTCCGTGTAGATCGCTGATCATACCGTCAGCACTGACAGACAGGCCATCAAGTGCATCCGCGCTGAAGTTTTCAGTCAGCGCTGTTTCAGCTTCGGTCCAACGATACACACCGTCTTCGGATGCGCCTGTTACAGCTACACGTACACTATCCCCGTACTTGGCAACATACACGCCAACCAGCGCGAACCGCGAAGCGGGCTGTTCGAACTTTTTGTAGCACGAGGCATCTGGTACGGGGAAATCAACCGATACGATGATTTCGCCGTCATTCAGGGATGTTGTAAATATCCCCGCAAAGAAATCATCTGCCGCAATCGAGCGTGCATTCGTGTTGATCGTGGCCCCTGACACCAGCGCTGCCGCCGGATAATCCGCCGAGGGGTCGTTGTTGGCCAGACTGCCACCCAGCGTCCCGCGGTTGCGAACAGCGGGGTCACCGATGTTTCCGGCCAATGTCGAAAGCGAACCATGTCCACCCGCAGCAACGTCGCTGTGAGTCACCCCGCCGCCAACCCTTAAAGCTCCGCCGGATCTGCCGATCTCTTTCATCTCGGCAATACCGGAAAGCGATACCAGTTTTGCAGGTGAAGCGAGACGTTGCCTCATCGTTGGCAATAGCGTTTGACCACCGCCAAGTGCTTGCGCATCTTCGGAGGCTAGTGCCGCAACCGCGTCAGCCACTGTTGATGGTTTTTCGAATACGAAATTATGCATAGTTGATCCTCCTTATTTCGCAGCTTGAATGGCAGCCCAAACCCGAGCGGGGCTTGCTGGCATATCGATATGGGTGACACCTAGACCGGACAGCGCGTCCACCACGGCATTGATCACCGTGGGTGGTGAACCAATGGCCCCCGCCTCGCCGCAGCC
>JAESQH010000055.1 GCA_016765235.1 Paracoccaceae bacterium | reverse complement strand
GCTGAAAGACGGCAAACAGATCACCGAATTTCAAGAAGGCATCCTGCCTTGGGCACTACGCAACCCCGTTGCCATCGTGTTTGACGAATACGACGCAGGCCGCCCCGACGTGATGTTCGTAATCCAGCGCGTGCTGGAAGAAGGCGGCAAACTAACGCTTCTCGACCAGAACGAGATCATCACCCCGCACCCCTCCTTCCGCCTGTTCGCTACCGCAAACACCGTCGGCCTTGGCGACACAACCGGCCTCTACCACGGCGTGCAGCAGATCAACCAAGCCCAAATGGACCGCTGGTCAATCGTCTCGACCCTGAACTACCTAAGCCACGACGCCGAAACCGCGATCGTTCTGGGCAAGGCCCCGCATTACAACTCGGTTGAAGGCCGCCAGACCGTTGCCCAAATGGTAACCGTCGCTGACCTGACCCGTACCGCGTTCATGAACGGTGACCTGTCTACAGTTATGTCACCGCGCACAGTGATCATGTGGGCCCAAAACGCCCAGATTTTCCGCGACGTAGGCTTCGCCTTCCGCCTGACATTCCTGAACAAATGTGACGAACTGGAACGCCAGACCGTAGCCGAAATTTACCAACGCTGCTTCGATGAGGAACTGCCCGAAAGCGCAGTGTCGCTAAGCCTTGGCTAAACCAGGCGAAAATCCAGCCGAGCCGTTTAAGAAGGCGTTGGCCGAAGCGACCAAGGCCCTCGCTAACGAGCCTGAACTAAGCGTTACTTTCTCCGTCGACCCTTCAAGTCTGGTTGGTGATGTCGCGCGTTTGCCCCAAGTTACCCGCCGCATGACTACGCAAGAAGTCCTGCTAGCGCGCGGAACGGCGGATGCGTACGCCATGCAATTGCGTTTCCACAACGAGGCGACCCACGATAAATATCGCCCCGCTGGCGAGGTCGCCCAAGCCCTCTATGAAACGATGGAGACCGCCCGTTGCGAGGCGCTGGGCGCGCGTGCCATGCCCGGTACGGCCAAGAATATCGACGCCAAAATCGGCGAAGAGGCCGCCAAAGCTGGCTATAACCAGATCACAGAATCCGCCTCAGCACCACTTGCCGTTGCCGCTGGATACATGGTTCGCCAACTTGCGACAGGCCGCGATTTGCCCAAAGGGGCCGACAACGTTCTTGAACTTTGGCGCGGATTTCTGGAGGGGCAGGCGGGTGACACGCTTGGCAATATCGGTGAAGTCCTCGAAGATCAGGCCGCTTTTTCACGGCTCGCACGGCAGGTAATCGACGATCTTGGCTACGGCGACCAGCTTGGCGATGACCCTGACAGAGAGGACCCTGACGAAGATCAGGAAGCTTCTGAGGAACAAGAAGACGACGAAGATTCCGAAGACGGTGGTGATGAAGACGATCAAAATCAGGATCAGGAAAACAGTCAGGAAGATCAAGACCAAGACCAGATGGAACAGCAGGAGGCCAAAGCCTCGCTGGACGAATCCGATGACATGGACATGATGGACGAAGCCGATCTGGAAGACGGTGACACGCCCGACGAACAACCACCACAAGCCCCGCATTCCGAGGCTGATCCGGGATATAAAGTCTACACCACTGAATTCGACGAAGAAATCACCGCCGAAGAACTTGCCGACCCTGTGGAACTGGAACGCCTGCGTGCCTACCTCGACCAACAGCTCGACCCGTTGAAAAGCGCCGTAAGCCGTCTGGCCAATCGCCTGCAACGCCGCTTGATGGCACAGCAAAACCGCAGTTGGGAGTTTGACCTAGAAGAGGGCATCCTCGACGCCGCCCGCCTCGTGCGCGTGGTCACCAACCCGACAACGCCACTGTCCTTCAAGCAAGAAAAAGATACCGAATTCCGCGACACAGTCGTGACGCTACTTATCGACAATTCCGGTTCCATGCGGGGTCGCCCGATCTCTATCGCCGCGATTTGCGCTGACGTTCTGGCCCGCACGCTGGAACGCTGTCAGGTGAAATGCGAAATCCTCGGATTTACAACCCGCGCATGGAAAGGCGGCCGCAGCCGCGAAGCATGGCTTGCCGATGGCCGCCCGGTTACGCCCGGCCGCCTGAACGACCTTCGCCACATCATCTACAAAGGTGCCGACGCACCGTGGCGCAGAACACGCCCGAACCTCGGGTTGATGATGAAAGAAGGCCTGTTAAAGGAAAATATCGACGGCGAAGCCTTGGAATGGGCGCACCGCCGCCTGATGAACCGCCCCGAAGCCCGCCGCATCCTGATGGTAATTTCAGACGGTGCCCCAGTGGACGATTCAACCCTGTCCGTAAATCCTGCCAGCACGCTGGAACAACACCTTCGCAACGTGATTGCCATGATCGAAAAACGCAAAGCCGTGGACTTGATCGCCATCGGAATCGGCCACGACGTAACCCGCTATTACGAACACGCGGTTACGATCACAGATGTGGAACAATTAGCGGGCGCAATGACCGAACAGTTGGCATCATTATTTGAAGATGATGTGAAAAAACGTGGCCGAACTAAGCGCGCCTAGCTTTCCATTTTGCCAACAACCAGAACAGCAACGCCAGCCCGAACATAACCGGTGCAAACGGTGCCAGAAAAATCTTTGAAATGATGGCTTCCCACAGCCAGACACTGATGTAGCGCTCTACAACTGGCTGAATGATCAACAGGCTTTCGCGGTGAATATTGAACCAGACCTGTCCAATAGGCGCAAACCGAAACGGGTCCGCCAAGGAAATCGTTTCCTGCCAGTCAAACCAGACGCGAACGGCACCGCCAATAAAAAACAGAAACGCGAGTAGTTTAGCCAATTTGAAACCCCTTTTCAGTATTGTTGCGGATTACCCTAGCGGTATTCCGCAGGCCGTGCAAACCTGAGCGATCACATTTCAATAACAAATCAGCGAGCCGATCCATGTTTCAAACGTTCACCGTAACCACTTCCCCTGACACAGGTTTGGCGCGCTTGGAAAAATTGCGCCAAACTATGAAGTCCGAACAGGTTGACGGCTTCCTGATCCCCCGCGCCGACGCGCATTTTGGCGAAAACGTCGCCGCAAATTCCGAACGCTTGGCATGGTTAACCGGCTTCACGGGTTCCGCCGGATTTTGCGCCGCTTTGCTGGATAAAGCAGCCGTTTTTGTCGACGGGCGATATACGTTGCAAGTCCGCTCCCAAATCGATTTGCACAACTTCACCCCTGTGCCATCCGTTGACGTAAAGCTATCCGAGTGGTTAATCGAAGCCCTCCCCAACGGCGGCACAATCGCCTACGACCCATGGCTGCACAGCTTCGATGCAATCGAAAAACTGGAAACGATCCTTGATGACCATCACATCACACTTAAGAAATCCGACAACCTAGTTGACCGCGTTTGGGATGATCGCCCCGAACCGCCCAAGGGCAAAATACATCCACATACGGTCGAATTCGCAGGCGAATCCAGCGAAAGCAAACGCCAAAAAATCGGCGCAAAACTGGCCAAGCAAGACCTGAACGCTGCCGTTCTAACCTTACCCGACTCAATCGCATGGCTGCTAAATATCCGTGGATCCGACATCACCAACACGCCCGTCGCCTTATGTTTCGCGATCCTGCACGCGAACGGCAATGTCGATTTGTTCGTGGATCCCGACAAGTGCGACGACACTCTTCGCGCGCATCTAGGCACGGCCATTACCCTCCACCATGAGGCCGAATTTGCCCCGAAACTCGCTGCCCTAAAGGGGAAAACCGGCGTCGACCGCGATACCGCCCCCGTCGCCATATCTGACCTGCTCCAAGACCCTGTGTGGGCCACGGACCCGTGCATCCTGCCCAAAGCTTGCAAAAACCCGACAGAGATCGCCGGATCCCGCGCAGCGCATATTCGTGACGCCGCCGCCATGGCAGAATTCCTCTGTTGGCTCGAAACCGCCGCGCCAACCGGAAACCTCACAGAAATTGACGTGGTGCAAAAGCTGGAAACCTTCCGACGTAACACCAACACCCTCAAGGATATCTCGTTCGACACGATCTGCGGCTCCGGCCCCAACGGCGCAATCGTGCATTACCGCGTCGACGAAAACTCCAACCGTACGATCCAATCCGGCGAAACCCTGCTGGTCGATAGCGGTGGCCAATACGAGGATGGCACCACAGACATTACCCGCACAATCGCGGTTGGCGAAGTTCCACAAGACACCAAACGCGCCAGCACACTGGTCCTAAAAGGCATGATCGCTATCACTCATGCACGCTGGCCCGTCGGTCTGGCTGGCCGCGACCTCGACAGCTTCGCGCGCACCGCCCTTTGGCAAGCGGGCATGGATTACGACCACGGAACCGGCCACGGCGTTGGCGCATATCTGGGGGTGCATGAAGGCCCGCAGGGCATNGCGCGTCGATANACNCNNCCNCTNGANNNTGGCATGATCGTGTCCAACGANCCGGGCCATTACAAAGAAGGCGCNTACGGNATNCGCATCGAAAANCTGTTGGTAATCACCCCGCCAACAATCCCGAAAGGCGGCGACCGCGAGATGTTAGGCTTCGAAACGCTGACGTTTGTGCCCATCGACCGAAACCTGATTTTGCCTGAAATTCTAACAACCGCCGAGCGGGATTGGTTGAATGCCTATCATGCTAAAGTCTTGGAAAAGATCAGTAATCTAGTCAGTGCCGAAACTCTTTCGTGGTTAAAATCGGCCTGTGCGCCAATATGATGCGCTGCACAATGGTTGAAATTCGTGAACCAATCGGCTAAATACTGTTCTTGCAATAAAAGGAACGGCATATGACTAACAACAGAATTACCATCAAACCCGCATCCGGCAACTGGGTTGTACGTGCAGGCGGTGCCATTATTGCTGAAACCGAAGAGGCATTGGAATTGCACGAAGGGGACTATCCTGTCGTCATCTATTTTCCGCGCAAAGACGTCGCGATGGCGTTTCTGGATGTTTCCGATCAACGCTCCACTTGCCCTTATAAAGGCGAGGCCAGCTACTTCGGAATCGCTGCTAAAAGCGGTGTGATCGAAAACTCTGTCTGGACATATGAAAACCCATTGGATTCGGTCAAAGAGATCGCCGGATACCTGTCGTTTTACACCGACAAAACCACAGTCGAACATTTCTAACGCTACGAATGCTCCTCTTGCGCGGTCGCGGCCAGCGCACGGTTATAACTCCGTAAAGCATCAACAAGATAAAGCGTGCCGATTAAATCCGGCCCGCTTTCCAACTGCTCAACCACGGGCAACAATTGCAATGGCGAGGCTTCGAGTTTCGCCATGGCGGTTTCCAAGGTCTCGGAAATATCCACATATGCGCCCTGTTCGATCAGGTTTTGACATTGCGATTGTGGCGCGTCCTCCCCCGATCCAACCAGATGCATAATGTTGCGAACGCTGATCGTGGACAGCAAATATTCCTGCGGACCTGCCGCCAAATGCACGCCACGCCGCTCCAATTGCGTCAGGAAGAAACTCCGATCTACCAATCGACCGGTCAACGCACTGGCCAATGATACGGAGACCATAACAGCGATGCCCGCCTGCCAATCCCCTGTCATTTCAAACACAATTAACGTCGTGGAAATCGGCGCACCTAGCACCGCGGCTGCAACAGCGGCCATGCCCGCCAGCGCATAAATCGTCTCCGTTCCCGAAATTCCAGGGAACACGGAAGTCGCCATCAGCCCGAAGGTCAATCCTGTCAACGCGCCCAGCATTAAAGATGGCGAGAAAACACCGCCCCCCATGCGCCCCCCAAACGTAATCGCGACCGCTACAACCTTGATCATTGCAAACACAAACGCATCATGGATCAGCAACTGTCCCGTCAATGCAGAGGACGTCGTTTCATACCCGACCCCGATAATATGCGGGAACATCAGGGCCAACCCGCCCAACATTGCCCCTGCCACTGCGGGGCGCAAAAAATTGGGTAATCGGGTGTATTTCTGAATCGCATCGCCCCAGTCTTCAGCAATAAATATGCTGCGGATTAGTGCAAAAGCCACCAGACCGGATACTAGCCCCAACAGCAAAAATGCGGGCAGTTCCACATGCAGCGCAATCGGATTAACCGGCAATGTGAACTCGGTCACGTTGCCCATTTGCAGCCGGCTGACCACTGTTCCGGCCACCGCTGCAATCACAATCGGCGCAAAGGAGCGAACCGCGAAGTGCCGTAATACCACCTCCAATGCGAAAATTGTGCCCGCCAACGGCGCGTTAAAAGACGCCGAAACGGCAGCTGCCACTGCGCAACCCATCAAATCGCGTCCCGTAATTCCGTCAGCATGTATCCGGTTAGAAACCCAGCTGGAAATCACCGCCGCCAGATGCACCACCGGCCCCTCGCGGCCACTCGACCCGCCCGTTGAAAGCGTGATCAACGCCGCCGCAGCCGAGGCCAGACCAATACGTTGGCTCACTCGTCCCTCTCGCATCGCCGCCCCGTCAATCACATCCGANACCGCGCGCGCNTGNCCGTCTGGNGTAAACTTCGACAGGATCAAGCCNACCGCCAGCCCTCCCAAAATTGGGATGCCAAGCACCCATTTCCAGTCCAACGACCCCAATGTCGTCGCCAATGTTTTGTCATCCGCGCCGTACAACAGGCTCTGAATTTCCGAAATCGCCACACGAAATCCCAGCGCCGCCGCCCCTGCAGCCACGCCAATGACCAACGCCAAAAGCCAAAACGTCAATTGCCCCGGCCCTTTGGTGCGAATGGTCGACAGCGCCGAGCGGCACTCGCCGTACACCCCTTTACCGCATCGCTTGACAAAATTTCCAACGGGTCGCAGCATCTTAAACTTTCCGCCGAATGCCAATCGCGGCACCCAGTTGCGCAGGCCGTTCCAACGCAGCGTGTGCCTTTAGCATCACTGCCATCCGCGCCTGCGCCCAGTCAGGGTAGGGGGTCGACCGCCGCGTCTCCAAATCCACATTCATCATCAACTGCTCGCACGTCGCCGCCACCGCACCGCCCGCGCGAAGCTCGACAAACACATGCATCCGCTTGGCGTCACAATCAATCATCCGAACAGCAACGCTAAAAAGCACGCCCTCCAACAGTTCGCCCAAATATTGCACATGGGATTGCAACGCATACGGCCCTTGGCGAACCCGCGCCGCATGTGCCTCGCCAATCCCCAATTCGTCTTCCAAAAAACGGTCCAATGCCTGATCAATCGCCATAACGTAATACGCGACGTTCATATGCCCGTTATAGTCAATCCATTCCGCCGGAACCTTGCGGTTCGCTAACGTAACGGGCGCTGCATACGGCCCGTCATGTCCTTCAAATGGTGTCATTTCGCACTTTCCCTTGGTTCAAGCCGACACTACTGTGGCCTGAAACCGGAGGGAACCCCCATGAGCATCGAAGCCGCAATCAAAGCCATACAAACTGTTTACGGCGATCAAGTTACAACCAACACGTCGATTTTGGATGCCCACGGCCAAAACGAGGCGTATTTCCCCGTCACCCCACCAGACGCCGTAGTATTTCCTAAATCCACCAACGATGTCTCCGAAATCGTTAAAATCTGCGCAGCCAACGATTGCCCGATCATAGCCTACGGCACTGGTACTTCCCTTGAAGGGCACCAGCTCGCCATTCGTGGGGGCATTTGCCTTGATATGTCCAAAATGAACGCCGTTCTGGATATCCACACCGAGGATATGGACGTCGTCGTTCAACCCGGCGTAACCCGCGAACAATTGAACGAGGACCTCCGCGCCACCGGCCTGTTCTTCCCCGTAGATCCCGGTGCAAACGCATCTTTAGGCGGTATGACAGCCACCCGCGCATCGGGTACAACAGCCGTACGCTACGGCACAATGCGCGAGAATGTCTTGGCATTAGAGGTGGTTATGGCCGATGGCCGCATCATCCGGACAGGTACACGCGCCCGCAAATCCTCCGCCGGATATGATCTCACCAAACTGTTTGTCGGCTCCGAAGGCACCCTCGGCATCATCACCGAAATCACCCTGCGCCTGCAAGGTCANCCCGAGGCGATATCCGCCGCGACATGCAGTTTCCCCGACATCGAGAGCGCCGTAAATACCGTTATGACGACCATCCAAATGGGCGTTCCGATGGCTAGAATAGAGTTCGTAGACGAAATGATGGCCCGTGGCTTCAACCTCTCCCAAGGTGCAAACTTGCCAGAGGTCCCACACTTGTTCGTCGAATTTCACGGCTCTCAAAACAGCGTCACGGAACAGGTCGAATCGTTCGGCGAGATCGTCACAGACATGGGCGGCAGCGATTTCAATTGGTCCACTAAATCCGAAGACCGCGCAGCATTATGGAAAATGCGCCACAACGCATATTACGCCCAAAAGGCGTTCCGCCCCGAAATGCGAGTGCAAAATACCGACGTCTGCGTACCAATCAGCCGCTTGGCAGACGCGGTTTCATTTGCTCGCAAGGAAGCCGAACGTCTTGGCCTGACCGTCTCTATGGTTGGCCACGCGGGCGACGGAAACTTCCACTGCGGCATCAGCGTTGACCATGAAGACGAAGCCGAAATGGCCGCGGTCGGCGAATTTACCCACAACTTGAATATGTTGGCGCTAGAGCTGGACGGAACTGTCACAGGGGAACATGGCATAGGCATCGGTAAAATGAAGTACATGGCCGAAGAACACGGCGACGCCCNTCAAATCATGGTAGACATCAAAAAGACGCTAGACCCGCAGAACATCATGAACCCGGGTAAAATGCTACCGTCAAACTAGCGTGTTGCCGGCCCAAGCGTTGCGATTTCTTCAGAAACCTCGACCTCGATTTCGACCACCTGTTCGATCTCTGGGGGCTGCAATATCATCGGGTCTGGTGCTTCTTCGGCTGTTGCCGGGCTAAACGCCGGATCTTCGTATGTCTCGATGTTTTCGCGACGGAAAATCAGCAAGCTTAAATATTTTTCTTCCGTCTTACCCATCATGCCAGACTTTTCATCCACAGGCAGCGATTCCGCGCGAAAATATTCCCACCCATCGGCTGATTGCGCATTAATCACATCGGTTAAAGTTTGCGCATAACGATCGTCCGCCCCCTTAACACCTTTTATTTTCAACGCCTTACGAGGTGCGCAAATAGTTTTGTATTCAAAAGTCGACATGGTCTCCCCCAACTCGAATTGATCTGGCCCAAGCTTACTCTATTCCCAGCTTCGCGCGAATAATCTCGTTAACAGCTTTCGGGTTGGCCTTGCCACCGGTCGCCTTCATCACTTGTCCCACGAACCAACCGGCCATGCTCGGCTTCGCTTTTGCCGCTGCAACTTTGTCGGGGTTCGCCGCCATTACTTCATCAACCGCTGCCTCGATAGCACCCATATCAGTCACTTGCCTCATGCCGCGCGTCTCCACGATTTCGGCAGGGTCACCACCCTCAATCCAGACAATTTCGAACAATTCCTTGCCGATTTTGCCGGAGATATCGCCTTTGGCAATCAAATCCAAAATTCCACCCAGCTGTTCGGCTGAAATGGGCGAATCCTTAATATTGTGATCTTCCTTGTTAAGACGTCCGAACAATTCATTGATCACCCAGTTTGCGGCCATTTTGCCATCGCGCCCTTTGGCAACAGTCTCGAAGAAATTGGCCTTAGCGACATTTGCAGTCAGCACGCCCGCATCATATTCGGTCATTTNGTAATCAGCAACGAACCGCGCTTTCTTGTCATCCGGCAGCTCTGGCAAAGTTGCCGCAATGCTATCGACCCAAGATTGTTCAATCTCTAACGGCAGCAAATCGGGGCACGGGAAATACCGATAATCATGCGCTTCTTCCTTCGAACGCATCGAACGGGTTTCACCTTTGGTGGGGTCATACAAACGGGTTTCCTGATCAATCGTACCACCGTCTTCGATAATCGCGATTTGGCGTTTAGCCTCGTGATCAATCGCCTGCTGAATGAACCGCATAGAGTTCATATTCTTGATTTCGCACCGTGTCCCCAAAATCGAAAAATCATTGTCGCTTGCACGGAACTTTTCATAGGTTCCAGCCTTGCAAACCGACACGTTCACGTCTGCGCGCAGCGAACCTTCTTGCATATTCCCATCACAAGTGCCCAGATATCGCAGGATTTGACGCAGTTTTCGAACATATTCGGCTGCTTCTTCCGGTCCGCGAATATCTGGCCGCGACACGATCTCCATCAGCGCAATGCCAGTTCGGTTGAAGTCAACGAAAGACATTTCGGGGTCCATATCATGCACAGACTTGCCCGCGTCCTGTTCAATATGAATCCGCTCGACCCGCACCTTGCGCGCAACACCCGGTGCCATATCAACAAGGATTTCACCCTCGCCAACNATGGGGTGATACAGCTGCGAAATCTGGTAGCCCTGAGGTAAATCTGGGTAGAAATAGTTCTTACGATCGAAGCGCGAATAAAGGTTAATTTGAGCCTTCAGACCCAACCCCGTGCGCACCGCNTGNTCNACNCAAAATTCATTAATAACCGGCAACATGCCNGGCATNGCCGCATCCACCAGCGAAACATTAGAATTCGGTTCAGAACCAAACTTCGTTGAGGCCCCCGAAAACAGTTTCGAATTCGAGGAAACCTGCGCATGTACTTCCAGCCCGATCACGACCTCCCAGTCGCCTTTCGCACCAGCATAGATTTTCGGTTTCGGTTCGGTATAGGCAAGCTCTGTCATTGCGTTTCATCCGCTAAAAATATGGTCACCGTCTTCTACGCAACCACGCCCAAAGGGGCAAGGCCTACGACAATATCCGCCCAACGATCTCGGAGGCGTTTTTCGACAAGCCAACCGTATCCTGCACCCGCTGCAAAGCCGCGCGCATTTTGGCTTGCCGCGCTGAATCATACTGCCCCATCGATGAAAATACCGTACACATCCCGGCAGTCGTCTGCGGGTTGTGCGGGTCGAGCTTGATAATCCAGTCGGCCACGAACTCGTAACCCACCCCGTTTTCATCGTGGAAACCCGCCGGATTACCCCCCGCAAACGCCCCGATTAACGAACGGAAGCGGTTAGGGTTTTTCCACTCAAAATCAGCGTGGTTAGACAGTTCGCGCACAACATCAACCGCACGCTCCGGCGGTGTCGCTACTGCCTGCACCATGAACCACTTATCGACCACCAGCTTTTCGTGTTGCCACTGTTCGTAAAACGCCACCAATGCCGNATCCGCTTGGCCTGCGCTTACCAAGGCCGCCAATGCAGACAGTTGTTCCGTCATGTTATCCGCATCCGCAAACTGCTGCTTTGCCAGCTTCGCGTCCGAATCCAGCAGCGTCATGAACGACAACGCCCGCGCCCGCAATGTGCGTTTTCCCGCCGCGTTCGCATCAGGCGTATACGCCCCCTCGACGTTCATCGATTCATATAAAGTGGGCAAATCATCAGCCATTTCGCCGGCCAAAGCTTTGTTCAGCATCTGCCGCGCTTTATGAATTGCCAACGGGTCAGGAACACCGCCCTTGGCAACAATATCGCCCACAATCACGCTTTCATCCGGCAAAGATACGGCCAACGCTCGGAACGCTGGGTCCAAATCTTCATCCGAGGCCACGGATTTCATCGCCGCCAAAAACGCCGCGTCAGGGTCATTCGCCCCATCCGTTAAACGCGCAAGTATGTTCAACGCGTAGTTCCGCCCGGCCTCCCACTTGTTGAACTGGTCCGTATCATTGGCCAGCAGAAACGCATTTTCTTCATCCGAAACCTCCCGCTCGACAATCACAGGGGCCGAGAAATCCCGCAATATCGACGGAATCGGACGCGCCTTAAGATCATCAAACGTAAAGGTTACGGATTCCTTATCAAGCTCCAGAATCTTCGTCGCTATCGCCTCGGAACCGTCCGAATACAGCAACCCAACCGCAACTGGAATCAACCGCGGTAACTTCTCATCTTGCCCCGGTGTTGGCGCGGTCGCCTGCGTTAATGTCAGCGAATATACCCCGTTCACCCAATCATCTGTCACCGTAACTTTGGGCGTGCCCGCACTCGAATACCACAGCTTGAATTGCGTCAAATCCCGCCCCGTCGCATCTTCAAAAACCGTCAACCAATCCTCGATCGTGCAGGCCTGCCCATCGTGGCGCGAAAAATACAAATCGAGCGCCTTGCGGTACCCATCAGCCCCCACCAATCGCGGTAACATGCCAACAACTTCCGCACCCTTGTTATACACCGTAGAAGTATAGAAGTTATTGATCTCAATATATTCTTCAGGCCGTGGCGGGTGCGCCAATGGCCCCG
>JAESQH010000054.1 GCA_016765235.1 Paracoccaceae bacterium | reverse complement strand
CGAGTCATTTTTTGATTATATTCCAAATGCCATATTAATTTTACACGGCGATATTCAACAAGCTGGCGATGCATTTGCAAGCCAAGTTGTAGAGCGTTTTATCCATAGGCAACACGATATTGACCGCCCTCCTTTGCCGCCAGAACTGCTCTTTCATGACGTAAATGATTTACAGAAAAAAATGGCTGGCTACCCGTGTGTGTCACTGACTAGTCAAATTGACGGAATTGACGAAACAGCCGTGTAAGCTGTGTCGTGCAGGCTGGAGCGGGAAAGACCAAGGTCGTTCATCTCGCGTGTGGATAGGGATTTCAGTTCGTTCATTGTTTTCAGGTACAAGCTACGCTGGGCGTAAGCTTCGCGCTGGCGAGTGATGAATGCTGTTGCGCGGTCCAGGATGGACACGGACGATGTGTTGTTGACTGCGTATGCCATGATATATTTCCTTGTTTGCGGGCGGCCCTTGTAGGCCGTGTTGTTTCGATACCAGCGATATAAGCCTCGCAGCGAATACAACAACGCACAGTTAGGTAATCCCGTTATGCACGGAGCGCATGGCTAACGATTTTGCCCTACAATGTCTTCCAGCAACGCATAATCATCGTCACGGTACGCCTGCACTATGCTGGCGGACAGGTCTTCGCTGATGCCCAAATCGTTCATCACAATCGCGCCGAGTTGCAGGCTGGCCTCGGCTGTTTCGGGGACCGTGGCCGTCGCCCCTTCGGTCTTCAGCGCGGATAGATGTTTCATATCCCGCGCCCGCACAAATATTTTCATATCCGGGTGGTTTTTGCGCAATTCCGCAACAATGCGGGTTGTTGCGGCCGTTTGGTCGAGTGTCACAACAATCGCCGCTGCATAGGCAGCCCCGGCCGCTTCCAGAACCGAAAACTGGTAGGCGTTGCCGAAATAAACCGGCATACCTTTGGCGCGGCATTCCGATACGCGTTTATGGTCAAAGTCGATGGCGACGTAAGTAATCCCGCCATCCATTAACACTTTGGAAATAGTTTGGCCCACCCGCCCGAAACCGGCGATCAGAACATGGTTTTCAGCGCTCGCGATATCCATTTCCATCACGTCACCCGATGCTTTCTCGCGTTCCTCGAAAAACTTTGACAGGCGGTCGCCAATCAATACGAGACCCGGGGTTGCGGCCATGCTTATCGCGATCACCGCCAAAAATATCTGGACGAGGTTGGAGGGCACCAAACCCAGCACGCCTGCTGCGCCGAACAGGACAAATCCGAATTCCCCGCCTTGCGCCAGTGTTAACCCTGCCTTAACCGCCGTCGAGGAAGGAATGGAAAACAACCGGCACAGCAATCCTGTGATCAGTGCCTTTCCGATTATCAGCGCAAAAGTCAGCAGCAGGATCACCCCTGCATTTTGGAATATGAACGAAATGTTAATGCTCATGCCAATTGTCATGAAAAATAAGCCGAGCAGGAGGCCTCGGAACGGTTTAACGTCCGCCTCGATCTGGTGGCGGTATTCGGTTTCCCCCAGCAACAATCCTGCCAAAAATGCGCCGAGCGCCATGGATAAGCCGGTTAGGGACAGTAGCCAGCCTATGCCAAGCACTGACAGCAGCGTCATCGCGACAAACAATTCGGAACTCCGCGCNGCGGAAATCAGGTGNAANACNGGCTTNAACANCAACCGCCCNANCCANATCGTAACNACCANCGCCACGCCTGCTTGCAACATTGATAGGCCGAAGGCGACNATNAACGACGTTCCTNCTTGGGNTANNGTCGTGACCATGATCAGCAATGGCACNACGGCGAGGTCTTGTAGTAATANAATGGCGAAGGTGGCNTAGCCNAAATTGGTCGCCCGCTCGCCNCGATCAATAAGCANTTGCAATACGAACGCNGTNGAGGACAGTGCCAGTGCGCCNGCGATNATGACNGCGGCCTTGGTNTCGATGCCCAGCGCGATGGCGATGGTTGCGATGACCGCGCCGGTCACAAGNACCTGCATCAACCCCAGACCGAACACNTATTTGCGCATNTTGAACAGGCGTTCCANCGACAGNTCCAACCCGATCATGAACAACAGNAANACAACACCGAATTCTGCNAGCGTNNNGGCGCTTTCGGTATCCCCGATCANGGAAAACCCGTGNGGGCCGATAATCATGCCCGCNGCAAGATANCCCAGAATGGCACTGGTTTTGAGNCGATGGAAAACCGGAACAATGACAACGGCTGCCAACAAGAATATCAACACATCAATTAGGATTGACGGCGTTTCCAACTTGGTTCCTCATTTCTTTAATATAACTGGCCTATGTTCGTTTCAAACGATTTTAAAACGGGGCGTACGGTTAAACAAGTTTAATAACGTCAATGCGACTGGCCAAACCCGTTAAACGGGAATAGGGATAAGGCATGAACCTGTCCGCGCTGCAATCCCCCAACTACCGACTGTATCTGATCGGCAATGTTTTTGGCATGAACGCCAACTGGATAATGCGGCTGGTTATCGGCTGGCTGGCGTGGGATTTGACCAAATCGGCCAGTTTCGTAGGCTTCGTCAGCTTTCTGGCTTATGCGCCTGTACTGCTGGGCGGCCCGTTCTTTGGTGTGATTACTGACCGTGTTGAACTGAAAACCGCAATGCTTTCGGTGCAATTCACGATCGCTGCATTGTCTGTTCTCATGTTAAGTGTAGTTGCACTCGATTCAATGACGCCAACGTTTTTGGCCTTTTACGCCCTGACNATTGGCACGGCGTTTTCAGCCTACCAACCTATTCGCCTAACACTCGGCCCACGTCTTGTTCGGGCGGAGCGGGTTTCTTCGGTGGTTAGCATCGGGGCACTAAACTTCAATATCAGCCGCCTGACTGGGCCTGCGATTGCGGGAGTATTGATCGCGAGCTTTGGCGTAACCATAACCCTGCTGGTCGTTTGTGTCCTGTACGTCCCGTTCCTGATCATCCTGTCCCGCCTGAAACCGCGTGATCGCAACGTTCAAGTCGAGCATCTACCGTTTTGGCAATCCATGCGCCAAGGCTTTGCTTTTATCGCCTCTGACCGGCTTATACGCATCGCGATGATCACCACTGGGTTGTTCTCGTTGGTCATTCGCGCCTCGTTGGAAGTTCTTCCGATTATTGCCGACGGCGTGTTCGCGCGGGGTGCTGCGGGTTTAGGTATCATCACCGCATCTGCGGGCGTCGGGGCGATTGCGGCTTCGATTATTCAGGTGGCCGCCGCGCCCCCTGTCAAAGGGCACATCCCCAAGCGGGCGTTGGTTGCAACCCTGATTGGCGCGGTGACGACTTTGGCGCTGGGCATTAACGAAAGCTGGACGGTTGCTGTCGTTCTGGTCGGAGTGATCGGGTTTGCCAGCACGCTTGTGGGTATTAACTTTCAGGCTGCCGTGCAGATGCAACTGGACGACCACATCCGTGGTCGCGTCATGAGCCTGTGGATGACAGTCGCCGTTGGCGGCACAGCGGTGGGTGCGTTGGCCGTTGGCGTGTTGATCGAATATGTCGGGTTTACGTTGGCGTTAAGCGGGATCGGTGCGGGTAGTCTTGTGATATTCGCAGCGTTGCTTTCGCGCGTTTGGCGTTAAAGCCGGCCTTCCAGAAAATCCGCGACTACACCTGTATGGGTCTTGTCAAAAAACGATGCTGCGTCTTCTTGTACCAGAAGTTTGCCCTCGCCAAATACCAGCACGTCATCCGCCAACCGTCACGCCTGCATCAGATCATGTGTGGCGATCAGGATTTTAACGCCGGATTCGGCAACGGCGCGAACGCTCGCTTCCAGTTCTTTGGTCGAGGCCGGATCGACGCTGGNCGAGGGTTCATCCAGCAGCACCACTTGTGGCCGCGTAACCAGCGCCCGCGCCAAAGCCATGCGCTGCTTTTCGCCCCCGGAAAGGCTCGCCGCAGGGGCCGACTTGTTATGGGATAGACGGGCGATGGNTAACGCTTCCTTAACGCGCAATGACCGCTCGGTTTTCGGGATGCCTTGGGCGATTAACGGAAATTCAACGTTTGCAGCGACGGAGCGACGCATAAGGGGTGTATTCTGGAACATCAGGCTGCGGAAACTACGGGTTTTATCAACCGGCAGACCATTCCAGAGGATTGTACCATTGGAGGCCACAAACTGCCCATGACACACATGCAGAAACAGGCTTTTACCAGCGCCGTTATGCCCAAGGATCGCGGTAATTCCTGATGTGGCCAAACTGAAATCCAGAGGGCCGAGGAGGCATTTGCCGTTTCGACGGACCTCCATGTTTTGCAGCGACAGGGTTTTGAAGGCATCGTTCACGCAGAGACCTCCTGATAACGCCGCCCGAATTGCCCGATATAATAGATCACCGCATTGACAGCGATCGCGATAGCGATCAGCACGATTCCCAAAGCCAGCGCCAATTCCAGATTACCCTTGGACGTTTCCAGCGCGATGGTTGTCGTCATCACGCGTGTCAGACCGTTGATGTTGCCGCCAACGATCAGCACCGCGCCGACTTCGGCAATGGCGCGACCAAATCCGGCAAGGACGGCTGTTGTGACCCCGAAACGGGCGTCCCACAGCAGGGTTTGAAGCTTTAACAAAGGTTTAACGTCGAGCGACACCATCAATTCGTGGTAGTCACGGCGCAGTGGCAAGACCGCCTCCCGCGTTAAGGCCATGATGATAGGGGTAATCAGGATCGTCTGGGCGATTATCATGGCGGTCCGGGTGAATAGCAGCCCCAGCTCTCCCAATGGCCCTGCGCGGGATAACAAAACGTAGACACCGAGGCCGACGACAACAGGGGGCAATGCCATCATCGCGTTGCTGATAACCACCAACACCTGTTTGCCGCGAAAGTCCCAGATCGCCAGTGCGGCCCCTAGAGGCGAGCCGATTATCAACGCGAAAAACACTGCGGACAGGCTGACACGCAATGAGAGGCCGATGATTGCGCGCAAAGCGGGGTCGAATCCCGTCATCAAGTCCCAAGCTGCGTTCAAAGTTTCCATGGCAACCTTCCGTTAACGTTTGGTATTAGGCGCATTCTGACACCAAAGGAAACCCGCATCGCGTGTAAAGGGCCAAAAAACACTGCGATTTTGATCGTTAAGCCTAATTTAACGCCTTATAGCTGTTGCATAACGAGCCTCAATATCGTGCAATGTTGGCCGGAATGACGAATGTCATCTGCTCAACTAGGGAGAATATTATGAAAAAACTACTTCTTGCGACGGCGGCCTCTACGCTGATCGCTACCTCGGCGCTTTCAGCCGCCCACCAAATTAACGTCGGGATTATCCTCGGCTATACAGGCCCGATTGAATCACTTGTTGCGGACATGGGTCCGGCTGCGGAATTCGCTTTTGCCGAAGTTAACGCATCCGGCCTGCTGCTGGGCGGTAAAACGATTAATGTGATCACTGGTGATTCCACATGTATCGATTCTGCTGCGGCCACGGCTGTTGCTGAAAAACAGATCACTGCTGACAACGTTGCCGCCATTGTGGGCGCTGACTGTTCCGGTGTGACTGGCGCGATTGTGTCGAACGTTGCTGTGCCAAACGGCGTTGTAATGATTTCACCTTCCGCGACATCGCCTGGTCTGTCGACAATCGACGACAACGGCTTGTTCTTCCGCACAGCCCCGTCCGATGCCCGTCAGGGTGCGGTTATGGCTGACGTGTTGAACGACAAAGGCATCACCGAAGTTGCTGTGACCTACACCAACAACGACTACGGTAAAGGTCTAGCCGACGCGTTCGAAGCATCGTTCAAAGCCCTTGGCGGTACGATCACTATTTCGGCTGCACATGAAGATGGCAAGGCAGATTACTCTGCCGAGGTTGGCGCACTAGCATCTGCTGGCGGCGACATTCTGGCTGTTCTGGGCTATGCCGACCAAGGTGGTAAAGGCATCATTCAAGCAGCGCTCGATACAGGCGCTTTCGAAACATTCGTAATGGGCGACGGCATGAAGTCTGATTCCCTGATTGAAGCAATCGGTTCTGACTTGAACGGCTCAATTGGTACGCAGCCTGGTTCCGACAGTGACGGCACTGCAATGCTTATTGAACTGTTGACAGGTGTTGTTGGTAACCCAGGTGGCCCGTTCACGGCTGAAAGCTATGACGCGGCGGCACTTGTAGCGCTGGCCATTCAGGCTGGTGGTTCTGCTGATCGCGCAAGCATTGCGGCAAACGTTCTGGCTGTAGCTAACGCACCGGGTGAGATCATCCTTCCGGGTGAACTTGCCAAAGGTCTTCAGATCTTGGCTGACGGTGGCGAAATCAACTACGAAGGTGCATCCGGCGTAGAATTGATTGGCCCGGGTGAAGCTTCTGGTTCTTACCAAGAGTATGAAATCATCGACGGCGCGTTTGTAACTCAGCGCTTCCGTTAATCGTTTCTTAGTATAATAAAGGGCAGCCCGATGTATTTCGGGCTGCTTTTTCGCATTTAGGGGATAGTGGATATGATCAAGGTTGAAAACCTGCATATGCATTTCGGCGGGATCAAAGCGGTCAACGGGACCAGCATTGAAATCGCAAAAGGCTCGATCACCGGACTGATTGGACCTAACGGCGCGGGGAAAACCACGCTGTTTAACGTAATAGCCGGACATTACACGCCAACATCGGGAACGGTTTATCTGGACGGTGAGGATATTACCGGACTTTCACCGCACGAATTGTTTGGCAAAGGGTTGCTGCGGACCTTCCAAATCGCACATGAATTTTCAACCTTGAGCGTTCGCGAGAACCTGATGATGGTGCCTGGCACACAATCGGGCGAGACGCTGTGGAACGCTTGGTTCAAATCCGAAGAAGTACGCGATCAGGAAGCCGAGATTACGCGCAAAGCTGACGAGGTTATCGAATTCCTTGAAATCAGCCAAGTGGCGGATGAATTGGCGGGGAACCTTTCTGGTGGTCAGAAAAAGCTGCTTGAGTTGGGGCGCACCATGATGGTCGACGCCAAAATCGTGTTTCTGGACGAGGTCGGCGCGGGCGTTAACCGCACGTTGCTGAACACCGTTGGCGACGCGATCCTGCGCCTTAACCAAGAACGCGGTTATACGTTCTGCATGATCGAGCACGACATGGATTTCATCGGGCGTCTATGTGATCCGGTCATTTGCATGGCGGAGGGTCAGGTATTGGCGCAAGGCACGGTGGACGAGGTGAAAAACAACGAGGCTGTGATCGAGGCGTATCTTGGCACTGGCCTGAAGAATAAAACCGTGGGGGCAAAAACATGAGTTTCCTCAGTGGTGAAAACATGACGGGCGGGTATGGCGGCGCAGACATTCTGCACGACTGCACAATCGCCGTCGACAAGGGCGAGATCGCTGTGATTGTTGGCCCGAACGGGGCGGGTAAATCCACCGCGATGAAGGCGATTTTCGGGATGCTAAGCATCCACCAAGGTCGTGTGATACTGGACGGGAAAGATATTTCCAAACTTTCCCCACCGGATCGCGTTAAGGCTGGCATGGGATTCGTTCCGCAAAACAACAATGTATTCACCAGCCTGACCGTGGAGGAAAACCTTGAAATGGGGGCGTACATCCGCACCGATGACTTCACGGATACGCTGGCGCAAGTGTTTGACCTTTTCCCGATACTGAAGGAAAAACGCAACCAACAGGCGGGGGAGCTGTCGGGGGGGCAACGACAACAAGTCGCCGTTGGTCGGGCATTGATGACCCAGCCTAAAGTGCTGATGCTGGACGAACCCACCGCTGGCGTTTCGCCAATCGTGATGGACGAACTTTTTGACCGTATTATCGAGGTCGCCCGCACCGGCACCGCTATCCTGATGGTCGAACAAAACGCCCGCCAAGCGTTGAACATTGCCGACAAGGGCTATGTTCTGGTGCAGGGTCGCAACCGTTTCACAGACACCGGCGAGGCGCTTTTAGCGAACCCCGAAGTCCGCAAATCATTCTTGGGGGGCTAAGGGATGGAAGATTTTCTTAACGCAATAATCCTTTTTGCCAATTTCGTTTTGGTCCCTGCCACAGCTTACGGCGCACAACTTGCGCTCGGGGCATTGGGGGTCACACTGGTGTTCGGCATACTGCGGTTTTCGAACTTTGCACATGGTGACACCATGGCGTTCGGCACGATGGCCGTTATTCTGGTGACGTGGTGGTTCCAGTCGATGGGGATATCGATCCATCCGCTGCCAACCGCATTGCTGGCATTGCCGTTCGGAATTTTGGCAACGGTAGCGATGCTGCTGGCCACGGATAGGCTGGTTTATCGGTTCTATCGAAGAGTAAAAGCAGCCCCCATTGTGTTCGTTATGGCCTCCGTCGGGGTGATGTTTGTGATGAACGGCATCGTGCGGTTTATAATCGGGCCGAACGACCAGCGTTTTGCAGATGGCGAGCGGTTCATAATGAAGGCCCGCGATTTCAAGGCCGCGACCGGCATGGCGGAGGGGCTGACGATCAAGGTTTCCCAAGCCTTAACGCTGGGCATAGCCATCATCGTGGTGATCGCGNTGTTCTGGTTCTTGCAANNNACNCGNACNGGCAAAGCAATGCGCGCGTTCTCGGATAACGANGATTTGGCGTTGCTGTCAGGNATTTCACCCGAACGNGTCGTGATGATCACATGGATTATCGTNGCCGCTTTGGCNACNATCGCGGGGACGNTGTACGGGTTGGANAAAAGTTTCAAACCATTCACATATTTTCAACTGCTTCTGCCGATCTTCGCATCCGCGATTGTCGGGGGTGTCGGCAACCCGCTGGGCGCGATTGCAGGCGGATTCGTTGTCGCGTTTTCCGAGGTTACGATCACCTACNCCTACAAGAAATTCCTGCGATACCTGTTGCCCGAAAATCTGGAACCCGACAGTTTGGTACAACTTTTGTCGACCGATTATAAATTCGCGGTTTCCTTCGTGATCCTCGTGCTAGTGTTGCTGATAAGGCCGACGGGTATATTCAAGGGGAAAGTGTTATGAGTATTAACCGCAATGTCCTTTTGTTTGCAGGTATGTTCGGCCTACTGGCCATCGTTGGCTTCGGCCAAAGCTGGTCCGTGGCGTTAACCATTTTTAACCTTTGCCTGATCTCCTCGATAATGGCGCTAGGGGTTAATATTCAGTGGGGGTACGCGGGCCTGTTCAACATTGGCATCATGGGCTTCGCAGCCCTTGGCGGCGTTGCGGCAGTACTGGTTTCCAAACCACCCGTAACCGAAGCGTGGAGTGCGGGTGCAGCCGGGATTGGCCTTGCGATAATATCCCTTGGCGTGACCATCGCCGCCACACTTTATGCACGACGCAAGTTAACGGGGCGGCGGCGCAGCATCGTCAGCTTCGCCATCATCGTCGCTGGATTTTTCATTACACGCGGAATTTTCGACCCTTCCGTCAGCGCCATTGAGGCGATTGAGCCGGCCAAAACCGGATATCTCGGCGGGTTAGGCTTGCCAATCATCGTCTCATGGGGCGTCGGCGGGTTGTTTGCCGCAGGGGCTGCTTGGCTGGTGGGTAAGATCGCGCTCGGTTTGCGCTCGGATTATCTGGCGATTGCTACGCTCGGGATTTCCGAAATCATTATTGCGGTGCTGAAAAACGAGGATTGGTTAACGCGTGGTGTTAAAAACGTCGCAGGCCTCGATCGTCCAGTTGCGCGCGAGATCGAATTGCAGAACACCGACTGGTTTATCTCGCTTGCTGACACGCTTGGCACAAGCGTAATCAGCTTCAGTTCGATATTCGTGAAACTTTCTTATTCCGTGCTTTTTGCCATCGTCCTGTTCGCCATCATGTGGCTGTCTGAAAAAGCGCTGAAATCACCGTGGGGTCGCATGATGCGCGCCATTCGCGACAATCGCGACGCAGCCGAGGCGATGGGTAAAGACGTAACACGCCGCCATTTGCAGGTGTTTATTCTTGGTTCTGCGGTCGTGGGTATCGCTGGCGCAATGCTGACAACGCTGGACGGGCAATTCACACCGGGCACGTATAACCCGCTGCGGTACACCTTCCTAATCTGGGTGATGGTTATTGTCGGCGGGTCCGGCAACAACTGGGGCTCGGTTCTGGGTGCGTTCCTTATCTGGTTCGTCTGGATCGAAGCTGAGCCGGCCGGTGCGTGGTTTATGGACGTTGTAACTTCCGGCATGAACGAGGGCAGCGGATTGCGCGCTCAACTGATAAAATCCGCACCCCACATGCGTTTGATGGTGATGGGAATGATCTTGCTGCTAGTTTTACGCTTCAGTCCGCGAGGGTTGATACCGGAAAAAGGAGGGCGCTAACCGCCCTTCCCAATCTTATTCGCTGACTAGTTGGAATTGTGTGTCTAACGCCTCGTTCCGGTTGGGGATAAGCGCTTGGTATTCCGGTGAATTGTACCATTTCAACGCGGCCTCTTTGGACGGGAATTTCAATATCACCTGCGCTTGGTGCTTGAAATCACCATGCAGAACTTCGGCAAGACCAACTACAACTAATTCTCCGGCGTATAATTTAAGAGTTTCAGGCACTAGTGAAGCGTAAACCTGCTGCTTTTCTTGGTCCTTAATGGTTACTGCGACGANAATNTATGCAGACATTAATATTCTCCTTGAAATTTNNTATGTGGAATAGACTTATGCCATTCTGCNGNCGATACAAGTCTGCGCCNTGGCNNCGAAANCNGTGAAAAGCCCNTCGTGCTATTGCAATGGGCTACGCATTTGATAGCCTGATTAACGACTTAGAAATCCCGTNTAGGAGGGTGCGATGATAACCGATTGGGACGACGCTTATGCGAATGGAATTTACGTCGATGGCGTAGACGATATCGTCGCGACTTGGGANGTCGACGGAGCCGCGTTTCGTGACCGAATGAGTGCTGCCAATCGGGCGGAACTGAACGTACCTTATGGCCAGCATCCGCGCGAAGTTATGGATATTTTCTATCCCGAACGCACCCCTAGAGGCTTGGTGGTTTTTGTGCACGGGGGCTATTGGATATCGCGCGATAAGAACCTGTGGTCGCATTTATCCGCAGGGGCGATTGCGCACGGGTGGGCTGTTGCTATGCCCGGATACGCCCTATGCCCCGAAGTGCGGATCGCCGATATCACCCGCAGTATTGCCACCGCAATTGATTTTGCCGCCGCGCGCATCGATGGACCGGTTCACGTAGCGGGACATTCCGCCGGTGGGCATCTGGTGGCGCGAATGGGATGTGGCGATATCAATCTGAATTGTATGCCGCGCGTCGACAGGATTGTCGCGATCAGCGGCGTCCACGACCTGCGCCCGATGCTGCGCACCACGATGAACGCGGATTTCAAGATGGATATGGCAAACGCAATTGCGGAAAGTCCTGCCCTTCAGACCCCACGCGATGGTTTCAATATGACCTGCTGGGTTGGCGCAGACGAGCGCCCGGAGTTCATCCGCCAAAACGCCTTACTGGCGAATATCTGGACGGGGTTCGGGATGAATATAACGTGTGTCGAGGAACACGGCGCGAACCATTTCACGGTTATAAACAGCCTTGAGGAACCTGACAGCGCATTGACGAAAGCCTTGGTCGGGTAGCTACAAAATAGCCCGCGATCGTATGAACGACGCGGGCTACTTTAACTGTTAGTAACTAGGTGGCGGCGGGATTAGACGCCGTCGGTTTCACCGTCTTCGCCGTCGTCGTCTGACGCATCGCTATCGTCTTCATTGTCGCTTTCGTCACTGTCATCGTTGTTGTCATTGTCATCATTGCTGTCGTTGCTGACGTCGTTGCTGTCGTCGTTGCTGACGTCGTTGCTGTCGTTGTTGTCGTCAGAACCGTCATCGTCATTCGAATCATTTTCGCCGTCAGACTCGCCGTCAACACTTTCGTCATCTAAACCGTCTTCGGACACAGCGTCGTTAAGGTCTGGATATTCGTCTGTACCAGCAAGAATTTCGCCGCCAACTTCGTCTTTCAACAAGTCACCTGTTGCGGCATCGTATATTAGTTCGCGCTGCACATTTTCGAAAATCGCTTCAACATAGATTAAACCGTCAATGGTTTTCACTTCCGTAATCGTGAACCCCTGACTTTCAAGTGCGCCCAGAACATCGTCGATGCCCGCAGCCTGAACGAATGAAGTTGTGGCCAACAGAAATGCTGCTGCAGTAAGAACTTTAAGTTTCATTTTTCTTCCTCGGTATTTCAAAAGCAAACAATTTTGCGAATGTTGATGCCCCTATCTACCGCACGGATTCGTTCATCTGCCTGACACTGATTGTCAGGAGATTGACAACTACTGAAAGAAGCTGGGCACGGGTCGGGATCGTCGCCAAGGAACACTTGCGAAATAGAATCAGAGTTCGGTTAAACCGTATCCTCATCCACCACTTCGGCATCTATAATGATGGGCGTTGCATCTACCGTTTCATCAGGCTCAACCGCTGTAACTGGCGTGGCACCTACGATCAATGACAAAACGGCATCCATCGGTTCGGCCTCGGATTCCGCAGGTTCTTTCCATTCCAACGTGTCGAACGCGTTGCAATTATGACAGGTTGGCGACCATTCCGCATGTGCGTGGCCGCAACCCGAGCAAACCCATTGATCGCCACGACTGGCGCTTAACGCTTTGGCAAGGATTGCCCGCACGACATCCTCATCAGAACCCGAGCCGCGTTCAATCGCCGCCATCAACGCCAAGGTGCGTGTGGTTGGGGTTTCCTCGGCCAGATCACCGATTGCACGGCGCGCTGCGGGGAAATCTTCTTCGCCAAGGGCCAGTTCTGTTAACAACATTTTCGTTTCACGGTGTGCGGGTTGCAGGTTCACCAATTGATCAAATCGCTTGCGACGGGCCTCCTTCGTTTCGTCAGGTTCAATTGCCGCGAAAGCGGTCGCCAAATCAGGGTGAGGCATGGATTGCCACGCCGCCTTCAATATCTTGGCAGCGGGGCGTTTCGCCCCTTCCTCGATCAATATGCGGGCGGCCAGAACGGCGGCTGGAACCAAGGTGGGCGCCATTTTGTTGGCCTGCAATGCGGCCTCGCGTGCCGTGATTTGATCGCCGTCCCCGTAAGCCACTTTGGCATCGGCCAGCAGCAGAACCGCCTCGCGACGCTTGGCTATATCGCGCGGCAAGGCTTTGGCTTTCAATTTGGCTGACAGCGTTGTGCGTGCGCCCGACCAGTCCGCCGCTTCGGATTGCAACAGGAACAACGTGTCCAAATTCCCATGATGCGCGGGGCGTAATGCGAAGGCTTTCTCGGCCAGTTTCAACGCGGTATCCGTGTCGCCTTCGGCCAGTTTTTGCTTCAAGATACCTTGAACGCCAACAAACCGGGTCCGGTCATCTTGCAACATTTCCTTGTAATATTCGAGCGCCCGCGCGCCATTGCCCGATTGCTCCGCCGCTTGAGCGCTTAAAAGCCGTGTTAGTTCAGGGCGGTTTAACAAGCGTTCGGCCTTGGCGGCCTGCGCCATCGCTTTCTCGCCCTCGCCTGCGGCCAATGACACCATGCCGTCAGCAAGTGCATCAAACCCGCGCCGTTCACGTTTGCGGCCCCAATAACGTGTCAGCGCAGTTTCATCGCCCATTGCAAACCGCAGAACTGCGACCAGAAGGCCCGAGAGTTTTAGCAATATCCAGAAGGTTGCCAGAAGCAGCAGAAGCGCAAGAATGAACCCGATCGGGGCGAGGCTAATCTCTTGATCACCAAATGCGATCCGCACGCCGCCGGGAGTTTCCAACACGTAGGACAGGCCGAAAGACAGGGCAATTGCGAGTGACACAAAGAAAATAATTTTAACGAGTGACCAGATCATATCGGTATCCCTATTCGGCCGTCAGGCTTGCTTGCAACGTTTCAAAAGCGTTCAGCGCGTTCTGAAGATTGCGCGCGGCAGCCAACCACAAATCCATCGCCCCGTCGCCAGTGGCTGACATTGCAGCACTTGGCAACGCGTCCATCTCGCTTAATGCTTTGTTAAGGTCACCCTGTTTCAATGCAGCTTCTGCGCGGGATAAAACCGCGTCCGGCCCCAATCCGTCTTTCGGTGTTAAGGAACGCCCCGCGACTTGTGCCTTGGTGAAAGCGCTGATCGATGCGAACAGCCCTTCGCCTGACGAGGCCAAGATCGATGCGCGGATTGCGCCATGTGCTGCATCCGGGAAATCCGCGCGCAGAATTGCCATCGTGGCCACACCGTTTGAAGCATCGTCAAGCGCCAAGGGAATATCCGAGACCCCTGCATTTTCCATTTCCGCCAGCGTGGCTGCGAACGGTAAGCCTGCCGATAACGCCACGTCAATGGCATTCAGGCTGCTGCGTATGGTCGCCGCGTTTCGTGCGGTTTCAGCATTGGTTTCCACCGTCGATACTTGCGCCGCGGTTGCTGACACACCGTCAATCCGGTTGGCTAAATTCGCGATCTCGGCCTTCAGTCCATCGTTAGCGGCGGCAAACCCGGCCAGTTTGGCGGCGGTGTCCGCCGTAACTTCGCCACCGATTTGTGAAACGTCGGAAAGTTGCGCCAATAGCGAGGAAAGCTCCGCCCGCAAGCCGTCAGTTTTAAGTTCTAACGCCGCCAGACGTGAATCAATTTGTGCCGTGTCGGAACCTGCGCCCAACGCATCGACCCGCGCACCAAGGGCAGCGGTTTTGGTCGATATCCCGCCAGCAATCATCGCGTCGATCTCAAAAGGTGAAACGAGTTCAGGCATATCTGCCAATACCGCTTGCAGCGCCGCAATATCAGCGTTGGTTTGCGCACCCCCCGGTGCCAACCACGCCGCAACGGGGGCCATACCAGACGGCAGCGCAGGGGCGATTTTCGGGCCAAGCCACAATGCGAGAACACCGCCAACCACCAAAATACCGGAAACTTTCAGAATGCGCGCTGCGAGCCCCGTGTCTTCGTGGTTGTCTTCGTGATCGTGGTCGTCTTCAATCGTGTCAGTATCCTCGATATCTGGCGCGGCCTCGACATCAATGATTTTTTCCGGAGTTTCGTTTTCTGCCATCAATCTGCCTCTGGTTTCAACGCGGGATTGTCATCATTATGTGGTGACCGTTCATCGCAAAGTCTAGATGCAGTGTACCTCCGCCACAACCCACAGGCGCGCGTGATCAGCGATTAATAGCGCAAAAACCGGCCGATCAGGGCAAGCATCGCGGTGCCGTTTGGTTGCGCCGCGATTTCTACACGACCGAGGTTCAGATCGCGCAGTTCGTCAGCACCGTTTTGACTAATGCACAATGCCGTTAGATTTTGAGTAGGCCAAGTTGGGTTTTCCGTCATAATTTTCGCGAAACGACGGGCCGTTAATGGGGAATAGAGCGGCAAACCCTGCACGTCTCCCTGTGCCAATGCCTCGCGCGCTGCATCCGTTAATTCACACGCTAATTGGCGGTAAAGCACCGCTTGATCTACGGTAAACCCCTGCGCGGTCAGGTTTTCGGCGATGTCGCCCGTGGTATGTTCGCCGCGAATATACAAAATCGGGCCGGCTTCGGGGTGTAATTCCGTCGCTACCAGTGCGACCAATTCTGCCGCTGTGCNATTTGCTGAAACAGCATCGAGCCCTGCCGCGCGCGCGGCCTGTTTGGTGCGTGATCCAACGCAATAGCATTTGCTGGCGCTCCCGCACAAATCGGTGAACGAATTTACACCATTTACTGATGTAAATACCACTGCTTGAAATTTTGAAATGTCCGGTAGATCGCCCATCGGCGTAATCGCCATCATTGGCGAGACAATGCAGGTCGTTTTGTCGGGAAATGCGGTCTCTATGTCTTTAACAAGCGCACGCGATTGCGCCTCAGATCGTGTCAGCAGCAGGGTTTTGACGTTAGTCAAAGAACCCCTCCCCGCCCTTGGCTTTCAGGGCTTCACCAGCCTTTGTACNAATCGCTTCAGCGTCAACTGCATCGCCATACCAAACGCCGTTGAACCGGCGCGAACCATCGGGGCGCAGCACCTCGCCGCGGAATTCCATTTTGTCACCATCCAGCAATGCCAATCCACCAATCGGGGTGCGGCAGGATCCATCCAACACACGCAAAAACGCGCGTTCCGCCGTAATCCGCAGTTGGCTTTCAACATGGTTAATCGGGGCAAGAAGGGCACTTATGGCGGCATCCTCAATCCGTTGCTCAATCGCAATCGCCCCTTGCGCGACCGCTGGCAACATCTGTTCGATCGAAATGGGATTGGCGATTTCCCAACGGCCCAAACGCTGCAATCCGGCGCAAGCGAGGAACGTCGCATCCGCTACGCCTTCATCCAGTTTACGAAGGCGGGTTTGCACGTTGCCGCGAAACTCCACCAGTTTCAGATCGGGGCGCATCGCGGCTAACTGCGCACGGCGTCGAATGCTTGAAGTACCCACGGTTGCCCCGCGCGGCAGTTCTTCGATGGACTTGTATTTGAGGCTAACGAAAGCGTCGCGCACATCCTCGCGGGGCAGAACTGTGGACAAGACCAACCCGTCGGGCAGCACGTTCGCCACGTCTTTCAAGGAATGCACGGCAATGTCGATTTCACCGGACAGCAGCGCCACTTGAATTTCTTTAGTGAACAAACCTTTGCCGCCAATTTCGGACAAAGGGCGGTCTTGCACGGCGTCGCCCGTGGNCTGGATGACCTTAACCTCGAAGGCATCCTCGGGCATGTCGTGGGCGGCCATAAGGCGAGAGCGCGCCTCATGAGCTTGTGCGAGCGCCAACGGTGACCCGCGTGTGCCGATTTTCAAGGTGTTTGCCGAGGTGTATTGCTTGCTCATAAACATGGTGTTACCCCGTGCTGCAAAGGGGTGCAATCACTTGAGCGGCCAAAGCGTTACAATTTTAGGGATAGAGAGCAGCTGCGACGATACGGCCGCCGCCATTGTGTGCGGTGTACCGGGCGTTGCGGGTGGGGATATCCTGTCATCGGTAATTGCAGGCCAAGAATCGCTGCACGCGCCTTTTGGCGGGGTCGTTCCTGAAATCGCGGCGCGGGCCCATGCAGAGCGCCTCGACATCTGCGTCCAGCAGGCTTTGGACGAGGCAGGCGTAGTTCTGGCAGATATCGATGCCATTGCCGTAACGTCTGGTCCGGGTCTGATCGGCGGTGTTCTGTCTGGCGTGATGTGCGCGAAAGGGCTGGCAGCCCCGACCGCCAAACCGTTAATCGGCATTAACCATCTGGCGGGCCATGCGCTGACACCTCGCTTAACTGACACCTTGGAATTCCCGTATCTGATGTTGCTGGTATCGGGGGGGCATTGCCAGTTCATCGCGGTGGAGGGGCCAGATAATTTCCGTCGTCTTGGCGGCACAATCGACGATGCACCNGGTGAGGCTTTTGACAAAACGGCCAAGCTGTTGGGCTTGGGTTATCCCGGTGGGCCAGAGGTGGAGCGCGAGGCTTTGAACGGCGACCCGAAGCGTTTCAAATTCCCCCGTCCGCTGTTGAACCGTAAAGACTGCGATATGTCATTCTCCGGCTTGAAAACCGCGCTTAGACGCGAGCGGGATAAGCTGGTGGCAGAACATGGCGGTTTGAAACTGCAAGACCGCGCGGACTTGTGCGCCGGTTTTCAAATGGCGATAGCGGACGTCTTGACCCAGAAAAGCTGTCGCGCTTGCGCGTCCTTTAAGCAAACTTATGCCGTGGAAGCGGCGACCATTGCCGTTGCGGGTGGCGTTGCGGCCAACACGCTGATCCGCACGCAATTGACCGAGATGGCGGATGAACAAGGTTTCACCCTCCTCGCTCCGCCGTTGAAATTATGCACCGACAATGCCGCGATGATCGCATGGGCGGGGGTTGAACAAATGGCACTGCCAGATTTCGATCCGCACGCGGAAATTATTGCACGCCCGCGATGGCCGCTAGATAAAACCGCCAAACCAATGTTAGGATCGGGTAAAAAGGGGGCGAAAGCATGACGATTGCAGTAATAGGCGCTGGCGCATTTGGAACTGCTCTTGCCTGCGCACTGGCAGATGCCGGGAATGAAGTTTTACTGTGGTCGCGATCTGCCCAACAGGCGAAAATGTCGGCGGCGGCGCGAACAGCCCCGCGTTTGCCGGATATCACATTGCCCAAGGGCGTTAGTCCAATTAGCAATCTGGCAACGGCGGCAAATGCAGATATATTGCTGCTGGCTGTTCCCGCACAGAAAACCGCGAAGTTTCTGGCCAAACATGCCGCGCAGCTTCCCAAGGTTCCGCTAGTTCTATGCGCCAAAGGCATTGATCTGCAAAGCTTCCAGTTACAAACCGACATCGCCGCCACCCACGCGCCCGATCATCCTGTCGCCGTGTTAACCGGCCCCGGTTTCGCCACCGAAATCGCCCGAGGTTTACCAACCGCACTGACATTGGCTTGCGAAGATAGGGTGCTAGGCAAAACCCTGCAACGCCACCTTTCAACCGACCGCCTACGTTTGTACCTGTCAACAGACACGACCGGCGCACAGCTTGGCGGCGCGCTTAAAAACGTCATTGCCATCGGCGCAGGTATCGTCATTGGTGCTGGCCTTGGCGAAAGTGCGCGGGCCGCCTTGATGACACGCGGGTTCGCCGAAATGCGGCGCCTCGGCACGGCCATGGGCGGCGTCGACGAAACCTTCAACGGACTGTCGGGCCTTGGCGACTTGGCATTAACTTGCGCCTCGCCCATGTCACGAAACTTTGCGCAAGGTTTGGCGATAGGGTCGGGCGAAACGCAAGTCAGCGGCAAAACGGTGGAGGGTATCGCGACCGCAGAAGCGGCGTGCGCCCTTGCCAAACGTCACGGCGTGGAGATGCCCGTCGCCCAAGTTGTCGCCGCTATCCTTGCACGCAAAATTACGGTAGACGAGGCCATGGACACGCTGCTAACCCGTCCCTTGAAACAGGAGTAACCAGATGAATTACTGGCTTTTCAAATCCGAACCGAACGCTTGGGGATGGGATGACCAACTGGCCAAAGGCGCTGTTGGCGAGGAATGGGACGGCATCCGCAATTATCAGGCCCGCAACAACATGCGCCTGATGAAAATCGGCGATCAGGCGTTCTTTTACCATTCCATCGACGAAAAACGTGTCGTTGGCGTGGTCGAGGTTTGCGCCGAAATTCATCCGGATAGCACGACCGAAGATGCGCGCTGGGAGTGCGTAGACATCAAGGCTGTCGGTTCTTTTCCCACACCTGTGACGCTGCAAAATTGCAAAGATGATATGCGATTGAAAGACATGGTTTTGGTGAACAACACGCGCCTTTCAGTCCAACCCGTGACACCCAGCGAGTGGGCGATTATCTGCGAATTGGGCGGATACAAAGGGTAAATAATGCTAGCTTTACTACGCCATCCCGTATTTCAAAAACTATATGCAGCACAGGTGGTTTCGTTGCTGGGCACGGGTTTAGCCACCGTCGCCCTTGGCCTTCTGGCCTTCGATCTGGCAGGCGCGAAAGCCGGCACCGTGCTGGGAACGGCACTCGCTATAAAGATGGTCGCCTACGTCGGGATTGCGCCCGTTGCGCAGGCATTATTAGGCAAGTTTTCGGCGAAACGCGTATTGATTACACTCGATATCATCCGTGCAGGCATCGCGCTTTTGCTTCCTTTCGTGACAGAAATCTGGCACGTCTACACGCTGATATTCCTGTTGCAATCGGCCTCGGCGGCCTTCACACCGACCTTCCAAGCCCTAATCCCTGACATTTTGCCTGACGAAGCCCAATACACCCGCGCGCTGTCACTCTCGCGCCTGACATACGATCTGGAGAACCTGATCAGCCCAATGTTGGCCGCCGCTTTGCTGGCGGTAATCTCGTTCCACTGGTTGTTCGCAGGCACCGCAATCGGGTTCGTCCTTTCCGCCGCATTTGTGCTGTATGCGCCGCTGATTGGCCGCAAAATCAAGCCCGCAACACAGGCATTTTGGGGGCGCGTGTTCAACGGCACGCGAATATACCTCGCCACGCCGCGCCTCCGTGGATTGCTTAGCCTGAATTTGGCGGCGGCAGCCGGAAGCGCGATGATTTTGGTCAACACCATTGTAATTACCCGCAGTCTTTACGGATACGACGCCCAATCCGTGGGCATCGCGCTGGCTGCTTTTGGCGCGGGGTCGATGGTTACAGCCCTTGCCCTGCCGCGCTTGCTGGACAAAACTGGCGACCGTCTGCCCATGATCGCCGGCGCAATTCTGCTGACGGCCACCATGTTCGCTGGGGCCGCCCTGTTCACCACCCTGCCCGACTTCAACGTCTTTCTCGCCCTCTGGGCTGTTGCGGGCCTTGGATATTCCGCCATACTTACACCGGCTGGCCGCCTTCTACGCCGCTCCTCTCATTCAGCCGAACGCCCCGCGCTTTTCGCCGCTCAATTCGCCCTATCCCATGCGTGCTGGTTGCTTACGTACCCGCTCGCCGGATGGGTCGGGGCAGGCTTCGGCATCCCAACCGCGTTCGTTATGCTCGGCCTGATCGCAAGCGGTGCAATTGCGATTAGCTTCAAATTCTGGCCGCACCAAAGCACCGACAGCCTGGTGCATACGCACACCGACTTGCCATCGGATCATCCACACTTGCAGAACGCGCACCAGCGGACCGATGGCTTTCGTCATGCCCATACATTTGTTATCGACGATTTGCATCACCACTGGCCAACCCACGGATAACATGGCCTATTTCATCAAAAATTGCAGGACCGAGCCATGACAGTTCTCATCAGTGGCGCTGGTATCGGCGGCCTAACTCTCGCGCTTAGCCTCCATCAAGTCGGCATCCCTTGTCGGATATTCGAGTCCGTCACCTACATCAAACCGTTGGGTGTGGGCATCAACCTACAACCCTCTGCCGTGCGCGAATTGGCCGAGCTTGGCCTGCTGGCAGAGCTGGATAAAATCGGCTTGCGGACCGTAGAAGTCGTATATGCTTCCGCGCAAGGCGGGCAAATCTGGTCTGAACCGCGCGGGATGAAGGCTGGCTACAAGTGGCCACAATATTCGATCCATCGCGGGCATTTACAGATGCTATTGCTTAACGCAGTGCGGGAACGGTTGGGCGAAAGTACCATTCAGACAGGGGCCGAGGTTATCGATTGGACGGACACGCCGGACGGCGTCGAGATCGTCATATCCGATCGTTCTGGCGTTGAAACACGCGAGAATGGCCGCGTTTTTGTTGCGGCGGATGGTCTGCACTCTAAAACCCGCGCGCGCCTTTATCCGGACGAGGGGCCACCGATTTGGGGCGGCATCGTCATGTGGCGCGGGGTCACCAAGGGGCCGAAGTTTCTGACGGGGCGCTCCATGGCGATGATCGGGGAAAAGAAGCGCAAGTTTGTTTGCTACNCGATTGCCGACACCGCTGAAGGGTCCGTTATCAACTGGATTTGTGATTTGAAGTTTCCACCGGATTATATGTGGTCGCGCGAAGACTGGAACCGACCCGGCATAATGGAAGAATTCTTGCCGCAGTTCAAAGACTGGTCGTTTGACTGGCTGGATGTTCCCGAAACCATCCGCAACACTGAAAATATATTCGAATTCCCGATGATCGACCGTGATCCTTTGCCGCGTTGGACCCACGGCAACATGACACTGCTTGGCGATGCAGCGCACCCGATGTACCCGATCGGTTCCAGCGGGGCGACGCAGGCCATTTTGGACGCGCGCGTTCTGGTGCGCGAGATGCTGGCCTTGGGCGAAACCGCCGCCGCTTTGCAAAGCTATGACGTTGAGCGCCGCCCTATAACGGCGGCCATCGTGTTGGCCAATAGGGGCGATGGGCCGGACAAGGTTCTGGATGTTGTGGCCCAGCGTGCCCCCAACGGGTTTGCGCGAATTGAAGATGTCTTAACGAAAGATGAACTGGAAAACACTGCCGCTTCTTACAAGAAAACCGCCGGTATGGATATTGACGGCTTGAACAATCGGCCATCTATCATTCCCCTGTCGAACCCGTCATAAGACGGGCAAAAGGGGACTGTGTTGAGCGATAGACCAAAAGGCATTGCCCCGCTGGCCGAAGCCAGACTAGGGCGCATACTGAAAACCGCTGCCAAATGGCTGGCGTATTTCGGGGGTTTCCTGCTGACTGCGGCTGCGATTATGACAATCATATCCATCGCAGGGCGCGCGATGATTTGGGCAGGACTTGGCCCCGTTTTGGGCGACTNCGAACTGGTTGAATTAGCCGTCGCCGTCGCCGTTTTCAGCTTTCTTCCATGGAGTCAGATAAACCGCGACCAAGTCACCGTTGACGTGTTGGTAGACACGTTTCCGCCCCGCTTGCGTGCTGGTTTTGGAATGGCTGGTGACACTGCGATGGCCATCGCCGCAAGCGTCATCGCGTGGCGCATGTGGCTGGGTTTGGGGGAGCGTTTACCGATGGGTTCGGATACGCTCCGCACCCTCTTGATGCTGGGTGACAAGCCTTATTACACCGAAACAACCTTCATCCTGCGCATGCCGGTCTGGTACGGATACGCCCTGTCGATGGTCGGCGCGGCCTTCTTTGCTGTGGTCTGCATTTACACCGTCTGGCGGGCCGTGAACTGGACGATCCGCGGTCAAGAAGGATCAATATTATGAGCGGACTGGAACTTTCAATAATCGCATTCGTTGTCATGATCGGGGCGATTTTCCTGCGTATCCCGATTGGTGTTTCCATGGCAATCACGGGTTTTACCGGCACGTGGATCGTACTTGGATCGCCGAACGCGGTGCTGGCGCAGTTGAAATCGCTGACCTACGACACATTCTCGAGCTACTCGCTTTCCATTGTGCCACTGTTCTTGCTGATGGGCCATTTCGCCACCAAATCCGGCATGTCCGGCAATCTTTTTCGCGCCGCCGCAGACTGGTTTGGACACTATAAAGGTGGCATGGCCATCGCCGCCGTCGGGTCTTGCGCGGGATTTGGTGCGGTGTGTGGGTCTTCCTTGGCGACGGCATCCACGATGGGTCACGTCGCCCTACCGGAATTGCGCCGTCACGGGTTTTCCGATGCGTTGTCGACGGGCGTTCTGGCGGCTGGTGGTACTTTGGGCATTCTTATCCCGCCGTCAATCATCCTCGTGATTTACGCGATCATTGCCGAGCAAAACATCGTGAAAATGTTCATGGCCGCGATGATCCCCGGCGTTTTGGCAGCGCTGGGATATATGCTGACGGTCATGATCTACGTCCGGATAAACCCCGATAGCGCCACCCGCGCACCGCGCGTTCCCATACCCGAACGCTTTAAGAACCTGATCAAAATCTGGCCGGTTGCTGTGATTTTCACGACGGTAATCGGCGGCATCTATGCAGGAATATTCACGCCGACAGAGGGCGCTGCTGTAGGTGCAATCGGGACTGGTCTTTACGGCGTCATTTCGGGGGGGCTTGATCGTCGCGGGTTCCTCGATTCAATCCTTTCCACGGCATCGTCCACCGGCATGATCTTCTTCATCGTATTTGGCGCGCAACTTTTCAATTCCTTCCTTGCTTTCACGCAAACCCCGCAAGGATTGGCGGCATGGGTGGGCGATCAAGGCTTCGCTCCGATGATGGTTTTGGTTGCTATGCTGGTCCTTTACCTCATCTTCGGTTGTGTCATGGATTCCCTTTCGATGATCTTACTGACTATTCCGATATTCTTCCCGATCATCATGTCGCTGGATTTCGGCATGCCACCCGAAGAAGTTGCGATCTGGTTCGGCATCATCGCGCTGATCGTGGTGGAAGTTGGGCTGATAACCCCGCCCGTTGGCATGAACCTGTTCATAATTCACTCCATCGCGCCGGAAATTCCGATCACGCAAACCTATCGCGGTGTCGCGCCGTTTGTGTTGTCCGACATTATCCGCGTTGGCATACTTCTGGGCTTCCCGTCCATCTCTCTAGGGCTGGTACGGATAATGTTTTAGTCAGGAGAGCCTCCCCCACAGAGGCTCTCCGACTTCCCCATCATGAAGGCGTCCCTTCACGCTCGCACTAGCAAGGCTGTGACGTTGAAATTCGAAATATGAGAAATTGCGGGAGGCCGTGCCAAATCCGGCTTCTGCCAGGATATTCCGCTGGCTCGTTCCTATCACATACGAAGATACCAGCAAGATTTTACTACTTAAAATTCGATACATCTTGTGATTTCGCCCGAATTTTCCTTGTTAACGAAATATTTACCAAATAAATCCACATTTACCCCCAAAACCCCTCGACACCGCATGAAAATTGTGGTTTTCCACAGTTAATCAAAAAATGGGCAGAAATTGAGCAATACCGAAGAAATATTTTCGTCGCACCGTGCGCATGAACTCCTTGGAGTTTTGCGTGAAAACGGTGGCTCGTGCCGAACAGCAGCGCTTGCGAGTTTGCTAAATGTGTCCGAGGAAACCGTCCGTCGTAACATCAAGCACCTGGCCAAAGAAGGTGTTGTAATCAAGGTTCATGGCGGCGTTCTGTTGGCAAACCGCAACGAGGAACCCGCCTTTGGCGAGCGCATGGAAGTTAACCGCACCGCCAAGCGCGCGATGGCGAATTGTGTGGTTGGCATGATCGAAGATGGGGCTTCGATGTTCATCGACAACTCCTCCTCCACCACGTTTATCGCTGACGCTTTGCGGGTTCGTAAAAACCTGTTCGTGGTCACAAATTCCATCAAAGTTGCCGAGCGTCTATCTGCCCACAACCATAACCGGGTGTTTTTCGCTGGCGGCGAGTTGCGTGAAACTGATGGCGGCAGTTATGGAACCGATGCGATGAACTTCATCAAAGGGTTCAACCCCGATTTTGCGATCCTGTCGGCAACGGCGGTCAACTTGGACAACGGTTTTATGTCCACAGACTTGTCAGAGGCAGAATTCGCACGGGCGTATGTCGCGCAAGCCAACGCCAGCATCGTCGTCGCGGATCAAAGCAAGATCGGGCAAAATGGCCCAATTGTATTTGCTGACACGGCCACCATTGATGTGCTGGTAACGGACACCCCGCCCCCCGCCAAATTCAAGGCCGCCGCAAAGGCCGTAGGAATGAAGATAATCATCGCGCCCAAAGACAAGGACAGCAAATGAATATTCAAAGCACACACCAAAAGGTTGCTGACCTAGCGCTGAAAACTGTGGAAGAGGCATCGATTACCGCGATGTCCTACTTCCGCCAGCTGTTGGAAGTTGAGACCAAAGGCGACGAAAGCCCGGTTACCGTGGCAGACAAAAACGTCGAGGCGCAGATCCGCAAGTCGCTTGCGGATGCCTACCCTGACTTCGGGATCTTGGGCGAGGAATTCGGCAGCGAGAACCTTGACGCCGAGATTTACTGGGTCGTTGACCCGATTGACGGCACACGTTCATTTATTTCTGGGATGCCACTGTTCGGAATGCTGCTGGGGNTGGTTGACCAAGGCAAACCCGTGCTGGGTATCGTGGGAATGCCTGCACTGGACGAGGTATATATCGGGCAAGCGGGCGTTGGGGCAAGTATGAATGGTATGTCGATTTCGGCATCTTCACAAACCGATCTGGCTGCCGCGACGTTGTTTATTAACGAAACGGAAACGATGGTGTCACAGNACCCTGCGGTTTTTGCCAAGCTGCTGAAGGCTGGAAAAACGCGACGGATGTCATACGATTGTTACCCGCACGCGCTGGTCGCGGCGGGGCATATTGATGCTGTCGTTGACTGCAACCTGCAACCCTACGATTACCTGCCCATTGTGGCGTTAGTCGAGGCCGCTGGAGGGCTGATGACGGACTGGCAGGGTGATCCGTTGACCTTGCATTCAGATGGGCGGGTGCTAACCGCTGCAACACCGGAACTTTTGGCGCAACTGATCGAAATCGTTGGAGGTGCAGCATGAGCGTTTTAGCTTTCTTCTTGAACCTTGCAGGCGCAACCATGTTGCTTCTGTTCGCGGTTCGCATGGTGCAGACCGGTATCGAACGCGCCTTTGGCCCGTCCTTCAAACGGGTGATGACCAACGAGAACCGTAACCGCATTCAGACGTCGTTCATAGGCATGCTGCTGGCGATAGTTCTGCAAAGTTCCACTGCCACAGCGTTACTCGCGACAGGTTTTGCTGCTGGCGGATTTCTGGCGGTTGGCAACGGTTTGGCAATTGTGCTTGGGGCGGATCTTGGCTCTGCACTTGTCATCCAAATCTTGTCGTTCGATCTGGACTGGCTAGTGCCGTTCCTGCTCGCTATTGGCGGCTGGCTGTTCCTGAAGGTCGATCAACGTAGCCTGCGCCAAGCGGGCCGCATATTGTTAGGCATCGGGTTTATCCTCATATCGTTGCAAATGATCGGGNCCGCCAGNGAACCTATCCGCGAAAGNGANTTGCTGCCTGCCATGGNTGGNTACCTTGGGTCNGANTATATCACCTCGTTCCTGATTGGNGCNGCATTGGCGTTCNTCATGCANTCCAGCGTNGCGGCGATTCTGCTGTTCGTNACNCTCGTCATNTTGCANNTTNTGCCNGTNGANGCTGGNGTTTCCCTTGTGCTNGGNGCCAACCTNGGNGGGGCNATCCTGCCNGTGTGGNTGTCTCGCGGCATGAGCCAATTCGCGCGCCGTATTCCCGTGGGCAACTTCTTGTTACGTGGTACGGGTGCAATCGTCGCCCTGTTTGTCGTTAACCTAACGCCTGTATTGTCTGTTTTTGACAGCTTCGGACCGGGTCAATATCTGGTAAACACCCACTTGGCGTTTAATCTTGCGCTGCTGATGATCGGCCTGCCAATCACCAAACTTATGGAAAAACCGTTGGCTTTGCTGATGCCGGAACCCACAGCGGAAGGCCAGACCGATATCTACAAACCGATGAGTGCGCTGGACCGAACCGTTCTGGACGCCCCGAAACTGGCCCTCTCCGGTGTTACCCGCGAGGTGCTTCGCATGGGTCAAATCGTCGAAGTGATGGTGCATCCGGTGATGGAGCTATACGAAAATTTCGACAAGGAACGTATGGAAAAGGTCCGCAAAATGGATCTTGAGGTAAACTCCACCTTCTCCGATATTCGCCGCTATGTAGCGGAGTTGCAACGCGGTGAGCTGACCAAAGACGATGCAGAGCGCGCCCGAGAGTTGACCGAATTTTCGATCAATCTGGAAAACGCTGGCGATATCGTTGCCAAGCGTCTGTTGATTCTAGCTGAGTCCAAAAACATCAAAAATATGGAGTTTTCCAAGCAGGGTTGGAAAGAACTTGTAACCGTGCACGAGCGGGTTATTTGCAACATCAAGTTGGCATTCAACGTGCTGATTTCCGACGATCTGGAGGCCGCGCGCACCCTGATTGAAGAGAAAGCCGAGATGGCCACCCTAGAGCGCAAAAGCCGCAAACAACATCTGAAACGTTTGCGTGAAGGTGCTGAAATCAGTTTCGAGAGCAGCAACATCCATCTGGAAACCCTGCGGAACCTGAAAGAGTTGAACTCGTTGTTCGCCTCGGTTGCGTATCCGATTTTGTACAAACGCGGGCAGCTTTTACAGACGCGGCTAATCGGAACCCTGGGTCCGGAGCACAGCCACAATGATGCTGATAACTAAGCGGTCGTTTCTGCGGCAAGCTCCATAAAAGCCGCCACCAGTTTACCACGGCTGCGTTCGCGCAAACAAATCAAGGCCTCGTCCATCTCAATGGCGGGGCCTTCTAATTCGATCAGGCGGAAGCGGTCGTCATGCCCGTATTCGGCGGCTGAAACGAAACCAATTCCTGCTCCCGAGGCCACAATTTCGCGCACGGCCTCGCGCCCTTCTGCCTCGATCACAGGGGACAATGGCACACCGGATTTCTTCGCAGCTTCCTCCAGTTTTTGGCGTGTTTTGGAACCGCGCTCGCGGAACACCAGCGGCAAATGCACCAGATCGGCGAAACCTAACGTTTCGCGATTGTCGTGCGTGAAGGTCTTGGCGGCGAAGGCCACGATCTCCGAAGTGCCAAGAATTTGCACGTTAATCTCGGCGTTTTGCGGCACCTCGCCCAGCACCCCGACATCGGCCTCATACGCGTAAAGCGCATCAATCACGCCCTTCGTATTTGACGAGCGCATGGAAACCTTGATGCGTGGATACTTAGCGCGGAACCGTCCCAAAATCGGATTAACGTGATGTGCGGAATCCGCGATGATCCGCAGAACGCCTGAACTAAGGCTGCGCGTTTCAGACAGCAAATCTTGCGCTTGGCGTTCAACTTCAAACATGCGGTTGGTGATTTCCAGCAACGCCTCGCCAGCAGCCGTCAATTTGACCTGCTTTTTGTGGCGGTTGAACAGCAACACGTCGTACTGTTCCTCAAGTTTGCGGATCTGGTCGGAGATCGCGGGCTGCGTTAAAAACAAAGCCTCCGCCGCGCGGGAAAACCCGCCGTGAATGGCGACGTTGTGAAAAGCCCGAAGTTGAACATATCGCACAATTTCACCCATAAGTTAAATCGATAGGTTGATACATATTAACGATTTTACAAATAAATTGTCTAGGCTAAAAGTACCTCCGAACTCAGGTGCAAAGGAACGTGAAATGTCCAACGCTATTATGGCCCCGAAAATGGGCGAACCCTACCTTCTAACCCCCGGCCCTCTGACAACATCCGCCAAGACCAAAGAAGCGATGCTTCGGGATTGGGGCAGCTGGGACGGCGAATTTCGCGCCCTGACTGCCGAGATGCGCACCAGCCTGCTGGACCTGACCGGTGACACCGAAGGCGTTCTCGATTGCGTACCAATGCAAGGCAGCGGCAGTTTCTCGGTTGAGGCGATGTTGGGGTCTTTTGTCCCGCGCAACGGCAAAGTTCTGGTCCTAAGCAACGGCGCATACGGTATGCGGATCGCGCAAACTCTGGAATACCTGAATCGCGATCACACCGTTATTAACAAGGGTGATTACATGCCGCCGCGCGGCACTGAGGTCACCGCCGCCATCCAAGCTGACCCCTCCATCACCCACGTAATAGTCGTGCATTGCGAGACATCTTCCGGTATTCTCAATCCTGTCAAAGAAATCGCGGACGCAGTTGAGGCCTCTGGCCGAAAACTGCTTGTGGACAGCATGAGCGCCTTTGGCGCGGTGCCCCTCGACTTCAACGAAATCCCATACGTGGCCATGGTCTCATCGGCCAATAAGTGTATCGAAGGTGTTCCTGGATTCGGCTTCATCATCGCCCGCAAGGACGAATTGGAAGCCGCCAAGGGCCGCAGCCATTCGCTAAGCCTCGATGTACATGCACAGTGGGCGCATATGAACAAAACGGGTCAGTGGCGCTTTACGCCGCCAACGCACGTAGTCGTTGCGTTTCTCGAGGCCCTTCGCGCTCACAAACTTGAAGGTGGCATTGAGGGTCGTGGCGCCCGCTACACAAACAACCGCGATGTCGTAGTTGCAGGCCTGCGGGAACTGGGGTTTGAAACCCTGCTGAAAGACCGCTGGCTATCCCCGATCATCGTCACGTTCTTCTGCCCTGCGCATGAAAACTTCCACTTCGACACGTTCTACGAAACCATGAAATCCAAAGGTTTCATCATCTACCCCGGCAAGCTGACCGTCGTGGAAAGCTTCCGCATCGGCTGCATCGGCCAGATGGACGGCGGCGTTATGCAACAAGTCGTCACCGCCGCCAAAGAGACCTTAGCCGAGATGGGTGTCGGTACCGCCGCCCCTCCTGAAATCGCCCTGATTGAACGTGCAAAACTCGCCGCCTGATTAACCAAGAGGAATAATATTATGACAATCCAAGCCCCCGTAGTTGCCAATGGCCGCACCTACCCCGTCCCGAAAACCACCGCGATTGCGATCTGTCTGGACGGCTGCGAGCCGGCGTATCTGGACGAAGCCATCAGCGCCGGTTTGATGCCAAACCTTGCGCGTATCAAAGAAACGGGAACCGTGCGTTTCGCCCACAGTGTGATCCCGTCGTTCACAAACCCCAACAACCTGTCGATCGCGACGGGCCGCCCGCCAGCCGTTCACGGCATCTGCGGGAATTACCTGTATGAACCGGAAACTGGCGAAGAAGTCATGATGAATGACGTGCGCTTCCTGCGCGCCCCGACGATTTTCAAGAAATTCTACGACGCGGGCGCCAAGGTTGCCATCGTCACCGCCAAAGACAAGTTGCGCGCGCTTCTGGGTGCCGAACTGGAATTCGGCGAAGATCGCGCCATATGTTTCTCGGCGGAGCGTTCGGACATTGCCAATGTCGCAGAACAAGGCATTGATAACGCCAGCGCATGGCTGGGCATGGATGTTCCCGAAGTTTATTCCGCCGAACTATCCGAATTCGTTTTCGCCGCTGGCGTGAAGTTGCTGGCGGAATGGAAGCCGGACGTGATGTATCTGACCACAACGGATTTTGTTCAGCACAAATATGCGCCGGGCATCAAGGAAGCGAACGATTTCTATGAAATGTTCGACAAATACCTCGGGCAGCTTGATGAAATGGGCGCGGCGATTGTTGTAACAGCCGACCACGGCATGAAGCCTAAGCATCACGCTGACGGATCACCTAGTGTTATCTACATCCAAGACACGCTCGATGAGTGGCTGGGCGAAGCGGCCGCGCGGGTTATCCTGCCAATCACCGACCCGTACGTCGTTCACCACGGCGCGCTTGGGTCGTTCGCAACGGCGTATCTTCCTGCCGGTGCTGACCAAGCGGATATCCTGAAACGCCTGTTAGAAATCGACGGTATCGAAACCGCCATCACCCGCGAAGAAGCGGTTGTGCGGTTTGAACTGCCAGCCGACCGTATCGGCGATATCGTGTTAACGTCGGGTGAAAACATCACCATCGGCACGTCCGAGCATCGCCATGATCTGGCCGCGCTGAACGAGCCGCTTCGCTCCCACGGTGGCTTGCACGAACAACGCGTGCCTTTCATCGTCAATCGCGTTATTGATTTAGGTGACGCGCCGGAGTTGCGTAATTTCGATGCCTTCTTCTATGCAACGACCGCCGCAGCCCTTTGATCGGACCCATAAAATGACGAAAGCCCCCATTGAAATGCGCCACGAATCCATGCGCATTGCTGGTCGCAAAGTTGATACGGTCGAGCGTGTCGAAGTGCGCTACCCTTATACCAACGAAGTGATCGGCTCGGTGCCTGCGGGTACTGCCGAACACGCGCGCGAAGCGTTTGAAATCGCCGCGAATTATAAACCTACATTGACGCGGTACGAGCGGCAGCGAATTTTGCTGAACGTGGCCGAAATCATCAATGATCGCAAAGAAGAACTCGCTCCGATTATCACGGCAGAACTTGGCATATCCATCAGCGATGCGCTTTACGAATGCGGGCGGGCTTACGACGTTTACACGCTTGCGGGGCAGATGTGTATCCACGACGACGGCGAGATTTTCTCGTGCGATCTGACGCCCCACGGCAAGCAGCGCAAGATTTTCACGACACGCGAACCGCTGCGGGTAATTTCCGCGATCACGCCGTTTAACCACCCGTTAAACATGGTTTCTCACAAGATTGCACCCGCGATTGCCACGAACAATTGTATTGTTGTCAAGCCAACCGAACTGACCCCCCTGACCGCAATCTGGCTGGCCGATGCAATTTATGAGGCTGGCCTGCCGCCCGAGATGCTGTCAGTTGTCACGGGTTGGCCGCAGGACATTGGCGACGAGATGATCACAAACGAGCACATCGAACTGGTGACCTTCACTGGTGGTGTTCCCGTTGGTAAAATGATTGCGGCGAAAGCGGTTTATAAACGGCAGGTTCTTGAGCTTGGCGGAAATGATCCGCTGATTATCTGCAACGACCTGTCCGACGAAGACCTCGCCAAAGCCGCCGATCTGGCTGTTGCGGGTGCGACGAAGAACTCGGGGCAACGCTGCACAGCCGTGAAACGCATTTTGTGTCAGGAAAGTGTGGCCGACAAATTCGTTGAACTGGTTGTCGAACGCGCCAAAAAGCTGACGTTCGGTGATCCGATGGACCCAAACACCGATCTTGGCACGGTCATTCATGCTGAAGCAGCAGAAATGTTCGAAAAGCGTGTGTATTTGGCCGAAAAACAAGGGGCGAAAATCCTTTATAATCCCGGCCGTCAAGGCGCGTTGCTACCACCAATCGTGGTGGATTACGTGCCCCACGAAAGCGAGTTGGTGATGGAGGAAACCTTCGGGCCAATCATCCCGATTGTCCGAGTGCCGGATAATGATGAAGAGGTAGTGGAAATCTCCAACTCCACAGCTTTCGGCCTGTCGTCCGGTGTTTGCACAAACGATTTTCATCGTATGCAGTTCTATATCAGGAGCCTCGTTGTAGGCACCGTGAACATCTGGGAAGTCCCCGGCTACCGGATTGAAATGTCCCCCTTTGGTGGCATTAAGGACAGTGGAAACGGGTACAAAGAGGGCGTTATAGAGGCGATGAAAAGCTTCACCAACGTCAAAACATTCTCGTTGCCTTGGAACTAACTAATATTCCGCCCTGCTCATAATGCGGGGCGGCTCCACTATATCTGGGCGACCTGAATGACACTTACCACCATCTCCATCGTGCTATTCGCAGCCTTGCTCCATGCGCTGTGGAATGCGTTTGTCAAAGCTGCGGATGATCGACTGGCCATCCTCGGTCTGATATCTGTCGGTCATGTGATCCTCGGCATAATCCTCGCGTTCCTCTACCCGATTCCTGCCTCCGAAAGCTGGCCGTTCATCGTTGGGTCCACCGTCATCCACTTCGCCTACTATTTCTTGCTGTACCATTCGTATCGCCTTGGCGACCTTTCACACGTTTACCCAATCGCACGTGGCATGTCCCCCGTACTCGTTGCCCTTGGCGCACAGGTGTTTGTAGGCGAGACGTTACCTCCAGCCGCGTGGGCTGGAGTTCTGGTAGCCTCCACCGGAATATTCATGATGGCGGGCGACGTATTTCGCGGCGCAACCCCGCCCATTGTGGTGCTAACTGCACTGGCGACTGGCGCAATGATCGCTGCCTATTCGCTGGTCGACGGCATGGGTGTTCGCGTCGCCCAATCCTCGCTTGGATACGTCGGTTGGCTGTTCATCGCGGAGACCTTCACCGCCGCTTTCATCCTCGCCCGCGTCGGTAAAGGCATGCTAACCCTATCGCGAAAAACCCTGATGCTCGGCATTTTCGGCGGCCTCGTATCCGCCACCGCCTACGGTTTGGTAATCTACGTCAAAGCCATCGCACCACTGGGCATGGTGTCCACATTACGCGAAACATCCGTAGTCTTCGCTGCCCTGATCGGCATGCTGTGGCTGAATGAACGCCCATGGAAACTGCGCCTCGCGGCCTCGGTCACCGTGGCCATCGGGGTGGTAATCCTCGGGTTCGCCGCGATTTAAACCGGATCAGTAATTCGCACTCGGCCCCGCGGCGCCCGGATCACAAGAACTGGTAACCTTTTGCGTTGCGCGGCACTCGTTAACCAGAGTTTCCTGTTGAAACATGCATTGCACCAACAATGGCGCACGCATCAAACCACCTCCAACATTATCGCAGTCACATGTGATCGCTTTGCACATGGCAGGGCTTAATAACTCCTCTACTGCTTTGAACAAATCGTCACACCATGCACCTGCGACGGGTAGCGATTTGCACATGCTTTTTAGTATATCTTTTGCCGTATCGCTGCCCCACGGACCTTTGGAAAGATCGTTCAAGCGGTCCCGGATTTTGTTGTAAGCTTCGTGGTCGAACTTGCCGGTTTCCATCGCGTCTGCCACCAAATTCAGCGCCTGCGCGGATTGCCCGAACATCTCGTTACTCCACGCCAAATTATCACGGACCGCTATGAACATCGGGCCCGAGATTGCGACAGCCGCCCCTGCCGGAAACGTTCCAACCACGCTATCGAGGTACGCTTTCGTTTCCTTGGCCGTCATATTCGCCAAATCCGGCGAAGCACGCGCGGCCTTGGCGAAATTCGCCAGCTTGCTTAACAGACTTGTCGCCGCCGCGCCCGATATCACATCTCCGCTGGCTGACGTGATAATGTCGGCAACGCTTGGCAGATTTGCCTGCGCCGCCACCGCGTTTAACTTTGAAATAGCAGAGTCCAACTGTATTGCGGCCTCCGGCATCAACGTACCGTCCGCCTGCATTTTTACTACGGTATCAATCAGCGGTCCAACAATCGAGCGATAGGCCGCAACATCTGTGATCTCGCCCGCGCTGGCCAATTATTCCAGCGCACCAAGCATTGCACCCGGCCCCGCCTCCATAGTTGCTTTCTGGCTTAAAACCGTCGCCATAATTTGTGCACCTTCGGCATCTGGATTTGCCGCTGCGATCGCGCCAAGTTCACGCAATGCCGTAACCCGTTCCGCGGTGCTCGTGGCGCGACCAAGCCTGTCACCGGCCGCTTGCATTTGCATTTTAGCATCTGCCGACCATTCTTGAGCAATGGCCAGTGGCGTAAACAACATCAAGGTAAGAAGTAGCGAAATCAGGCGTAGCATAGGCATATCCTTTCGATTCGACATACCAATGGTAACACACGGTCGATTTACGGACAAATAATCCGACAATAAACGCCTGCCGTGCGGTGGTCTTTTACTATTTGTCGTTAGCCATGATAATCGGAAAAACCAGCGGATTGTTCAGTAACGGGGTTAATCCCACAGGGTTTTCCCGCAATCGTACATCTATCGCTCTTTACGAGGCAGCCTTACGCAGCTACCTCGCGAAAGAAATGGTGTAGTTAATAGCGGTAATGTTCCGGCTTGAACGGGCCTTCGGGTGCCACGCCGATGTAATCTGCCTGCTCTTTGGTCAGCACCGACAGTTTCACGCCAATGCGGTCCAGATGCAGTCGTGCGACCTTTTCATCGAGGTGCTTTGGCAGGATATAAACGTCGTTCTTGTATTCGTCGTTCTTGGTCCACAATTCCATCTGCGCCAGCACCTGATTGGTAAAGCTGGCGGACATTACGAAACTTGGGTGGCCCGTCGCGTTACCAAGGTTCAACAGACGGCCTTGTGACAGCAGAATGATGCGGTTGCCCGAAGGCATCTCGATCATATCCACTTGGTCTTTGATATTGGTCCATTTGTGGTTCTTAAGCGCCGCCACCTGAATTTCATTATCGAAGTGGCCGATGTTACCAACAATCGCCATGTCTTTCATTTTGCGCATATGCTCGATACGAATGATGTCTTTGTTGCCGGTCGTGGTGATGAAAATATCAGCCGTTTCAACGGCGTCTTCCAGCGTCACAACTTCAAACCCGTCCATCGCCGCTTGCAGCGCACAAATCGGATCGATCTCGGTCACTTTCACACGGGCACCAGCACCCTGAAGGGATGCGGCAGAGCCCTTGCCAACATCGCCATACCCGCAAACAACAGCCGTCTTGCCAGCCATCATAGTGTCGGTCGCGCGGCGAATGCCGTCCACGAGGCTTTCTTTAACGCCGTACTTATTATCGAACTTCGATTTGGTCACGCTATCGTTAACGTTGATCGCCGGAAACGGCAGTTGCCCCTGTTTCACCAGTTCGTACAGACGGTGCACGCCTGTTGTCGTTTCCTCGGAAACACCTTGAATTGCGTCGCGCACTTTCGTGAACCAGCCCGGGTTTGCCGCCATACGTTTTTTGATCTGCGCAAATACCGCGATTTCTTCTTCGGATGTCGGAACCTCGATAAGATCGGTTTCACCCGCCTCGACCCGCGCCCCAAGCAACACATAAAGCGTCGCATCGCCACCATCATCAAGGATCAGGTTTGCCCCTTCAGGGAACTGGAACGACCGGTCGAGGTAATCCCAATGCTCCTCAAGGCTCTGACCTTTAATTGCAAACACCGGCACTCCAGTTTCAGCGATAGCGGCAGCCGCATGATCTTGCGTCGAATAAATATTGCAAGATGCCCAGCGAACATCCGCACCCAATGCGACCAGTGTTTCGATCAAACACGCGGTCTGGATCGTCATGTGCAATGACCCAACGATCCGCGAGCCCTTCAACGGCTGGCTTTCACCAAACTCACCCCGCAGCGCCATCAGGCCCGGCATTTCAGTTTCGGCAATATCAAGCTCTTTACGGCCGAAATCGGCAAGGGAGATATCTTTAACAATGTAATCGGACATTCGCGGGGGCTCCTTTATGGTCACGCGCATAGATTTTGCGTTCGCATAACACTATGCGTTGGCCGCGACAACATTCAGTTCGGAATTAGTTTAGTGCGTCCAAACCGTCTTGCGGTTCGTGGCGAAATTTTCGCCGTATCCGCCGGCGCGCACCAATTGTTTGCGGGTATGCGTTTTCATCACCCGATACGCGATCCCTTCGCGCTTGGCGAAATCTACGGCGGCTTCTTGGGTTTCAAACTGCATTTTCACCTGCCCGCGCATATCGTCGGAACTCGTCCAACCCATCAGCGGGTCAAGGGATTTTGCGGATTCCGGCACATATTCCAACACCCAGGCATTCGACTTCGCCTGACCGGACTGCATTGCATTTCGTGCGGGTTGATAAATACGTGCCAGCATAATGTAACCTCGTTGAACAGAACTTGCGTACTTATCGTCAAATTTGAAAGGTTGCGCAAGAGAAGATGACCGCCGAAAGGCTTCGAAGAGCGAGGGGTGGGGGTATTTTATCGAACCCGATCGGCGGCCTACTTGCTGCTTGCCTGAAAACCTTACGTTGGGTTGGTTGCAAGTCGCAAGAAGTTTATTCGCATAAGTTGTTAATTGTTCGAACAATTCTACCTAAAGAATTAACCCTTCGTTAACCTTGCAATCCGCGGTCAATCCATCACTTATAGAACAAAGGGGGAATCAATGCTTATCGAAGACATCGTTCCAGACGAAATTTCCCGCCCCAAACTTGAGGGCGGTAGACGATTTGTCATGCATACCGAGTTTGAACCCGCTGGCGACCAGCCAACCGCGATTGCCGAACTGGTTTCCGGTATCAATGACGGCGAACAAAATCAGGTTCTGTTGGGCGCGACGGGCACAGGCAAAACCTTCACTATGGCCAAGGTGATCGAGGCCACACAGCGCCCTGCCATCATTCTTGCCCCCAATAAAACTCTCGCAGCGCAGCTTTTCGGCGAGATGAAATCGTTTTTTCCCGAAAACGCCGTGGAATACTTCGTCAGCTTCTATGACTATTACCAGCCTGAGGCTTACGTCCCCCGCTCCGACACCTACATCGAAAAAGAATCCCAGATTAACGAACAAATCGACCGCATGCGCCATTCCGCGACCCGTGCGTTGCTGGAACGGGACGATGTGATTATCGTAGCGTCGGTGTCGTGCATCTACGGCATTGGCTCAGTTGAGACGTATGGTGCGATGGCGCAGGATTTGGTTGTGGGTAATGAATACAACCAACGCGATGTGATGGCTGATCTGGTAACCCAACAATACGCCCGCAATGACCAAGGGTTCCAGCGTGGCTCTTTCCGCGTGCGGGGTGACAGCCTCGAGGTCTGGCCCGCCCACCTTGAAGATCGCGGCTGGCGGTTCAGCTTTTTCGGGGACGAACTGGAAAGCATCGCGGAATTTGACACGCTTACGGGCCAGCGCACGGGCAAACTGGACGAAGTGCGTATCTACGCGAACTCCCACTACGTCACGCCGAAACCAACGCTGAAACAGGCGATGGTAGAGATTAAAGCGGAGCTTAAGAAAACCCTCGACCGTTTCGTGAACGAGGGCAAACTGCTGGAAGCCCAGCGCCTAGAACAACGCACCAACTTCGACCTAGAAATGCTGGAAGCCACCGGCGTTTGCAACGGAATCGAGAACTATTCCCGCTACCTAACAGGTCGCGCGCCGGGCGAACCACCCCCCACGCTGTTCGAATATATCCCTGATAATGCGTTGGTTTTCGCGGATGAATCCCACGTCTCCGTTCCGCAAATCGGGGGCATGTATAAGGGTGACTTCAAACGTAAATCGACGCTGGCAGAACACGGTTTCCGCCTGCCGTCCTGCATGGACAACCGCCCCCTGAAATTCGAGGAATGGGACGCCATGCGCCCGCAATCCGTCTTCGTTTCCGCCACCCCGCAGAAATGGGAGCTGGAACAATCCGGCGGTATATTCGCCGAACAAATCATCCGCCCCACAGGCCTACTGGACCCCCCCGTGGAAATCCGGCCCGTTGAAATGCAGGTCGATGACGTTCTATCCGAAATCCGCATTGTCGCCGCCAAAGGCCAGCGGGTGCTGGTCACGACGCTAACCAAACGCATGGCCGAAGACCTGACCGAATACCTGCACGAACAAGGCGTGCGGGTGCGCTACATGCACTCCGATATCGACACGCTGGAACGCATCGAAATCCTGCGCGACCTGCGCCTTGGCGTCTTCGACGTCCTCATCGGCATCAACCTGTTGCGCGAGGGCCTGGACATCCCCGAATGCTCGCTTGTGGCCATCCTGGACGCGGATAAGGAGGGGTTCTTACGCTCCGAAACCTCGCTAGTGCAAACCATTGGCCGCGCCGCACGGAACGAAGACGGTCGCGTTATAATGTACGCCGACCGGATCACGGGTTCCATGGAACGTGCGTTGAACGAGACCAACCGCCGCCGCGAAAAGCAACACGCCCATAACGTCAAACACGGCATCACCCCCACAACCATAAAAAGGAACGTCGAGGATGTGCTGAAAGGCCTGTTCAAAGGCGACACGGATCAGGGGCGGATCACGACCAAGGTCGACAAAGCCAACTACGGCGCGAATTTGCAGGTCCATCTGGAGGCTTTGCGGAAAGACATGCGCAAGGCCGCCGAAAATCTGGAGTTCGAGGAGGCGGCGCGGTTGCGCGACGAAGTGCAGCGTCTGGAAGCGGTAGACTTGGCCATCCACGATGATCCGCTAGCGAGGCAATCCGCGATTGCAGCGGCAGGCGACGCGGCGGTTAAGGGCCGGAGTTCTGGTGGTCGGGCGGGGACGACTGTGGTTAAGGGGAAAGCTAAGAGGAGGGGGTAAGTTATTATAGCAATCTCCTTGAAATTTATACGCGAGTTATTATATAATTTATCGCCCACCAATTGTAAGGAGTACTTTTAATTATGGAATACACTGAAGATCAAATCCGCGACGGAGCATTAACAGAACTGTCTGCATCTTCGTCTGGCCATCTCACTACAACCCAGTTAATTGAAATATTGTCAGATAAACTAAAGCCAACCGGCCATGATGCCGAAATTTTGTCCGACCGAAGCGACACATACTTTTCTCAAAAAGTGCGGAACTTAGTATCACATCGAAATCAAGGGACTGGTCTCGTGGCGCGTGGACTCGCTACTTATGACGAAGTATCCGAAAGCTGGACGATCACTCCATTAGGTCGAGCTTCAATCTAAGGGCCATACTGCCCGTATTGTTTTTTATAACCAGGAGGGAACCAATTCAATTCGGTTGCCCCGCTGTGATCTTTGTCCCAAATAAACCAAGCATAAGCAGTGGTCCCAGATCCTTTTCTTTCCGCATTTTTGGGATAGAATGTGATACGTTCACTGAATACCCAGACACGGCTCGGGGCCGAAGTCGAGAAAATATTTCTTTGTCGGCCCCCGCCTTCCAAGAAAGCAAGCCTGAATAAAAACGCAAACTTCTTTTCCGTTTTCTTCAACGCTGAGTGAACAAACGCCTCCGCGCTGTGAAATGGAGGGTTGGTTATTATGTTAGTCGCGTTTCGATCAGAGTGCAAAAAATCAACTCCGCTTTCGCCGTATCCTCGGTCAAATAAATCTGAGCTCGAAACGTCACACCCTGTAGACGAGAGGACCTCGGACATTGCGCCATCACCACACGCACACTCCCATATACCACCGTCAAAATGTTCATTTTCAATTAGAGCATGCGTTGCCCATGATGGCGTTGGATAATAATCTGGTCCATCCAAGTCCGCTATGCGTTTAGTTGTCGGTTGAGGAGCTAACAGTAAATGTTTGTTCATGAGGTCCACTCAAAATTATTTTGGATGATTCTATAAGCCATAAGCTTGGGCTGCAATGGTCTTGTGAATCTAATATAAATTAGATGCTTAAAGAAAATTAGCATCTAGTGTGGTCTCCGCGCACCATCCACCATATCAACCGTCGCAACGGTGCGCGGCGACCGCACATCCTCACCCCGAACAATACACCACATCATACATCACCGGCTCAAAATTCTTGCACATCTCGTTGATCTTCCGGCTGCGCACCCGCATCTCGTCGGATCGTAACATGGACATGAAATCCTCGCGCGTTTCCCATTGGGAATAATTCGCGATCCGTGTTTGCGCGTCATTCACATGCAAGGTGGCCGAAATGAATCCCGACTGTTTGCTGATCACCTGATCACAGGCCTCCTGCAACTCGTCCAACAAATCCTGACATGTTCCGGGGTTAACCTCGAACGTAGTGATGACAGTTTGCAACGTACGGTCTGTGGAAATAGTCGCCATGGTAGCCTCCTTCAGGTTACCCGTACCCTACCCCCACAAATCCGAAACGCCAAACCCTAAGAGGGTAAATCGACCCGCGCGACCACATGCACTATGCCCTTCACACTGGTCCCCCATTTGATCGAAACATTGCTGTTCCCCGCCAGTTGCGCCGAGGGCAAGATGTACTGCGCCACGTTGCTGCCATCCAGAATGTCGCCCTGTGGCATCACCGCATCCACACCCAGCGCCTGCCCGCCGAACGGTAGTTTGGCCGACAGATCAACCGACCAGTTGTTCGACACCCCCGCCTGCGAGACCCGTACCAGCGCCGGGCTTTCGGTACGCTCCACCACCTCGTCAAACGAGTTGCCGGTGAACGTTACCGCTTTCGTGGCGCTGTGATCGAACGAACCTTCTGATGTATCCACACCTTCAACCCGATCAATCACGCCACTGCCGATGGTTTTGAACGTATTTCCAACCACCGAAATCCCGTCAATCGTGTGGTTGTTCCCGAAAGGCGCCAGCCGGATATAGGTGAACCAAATCGGCGCATCGCCGGCGGTAAAAATGTTCCCCGTCAGCGATAGTGTCCCGAACGGCTTTGTACTGCTGGTCGCGTTAACCTTAACGTCGTGTTCATTGTTCAGCTCGATCCACGCGTTGTCAATGTAGTTCGCCGAAAACGTCGTTTTGCAACTTTTCTGGGTCAGCACGATGCCTGCCGAACGCTCCCCATCCACGGAACCATCACCTTGCCAGAAGTGATTGCCCGAAATGACATGCCCGCCGCCATTCAGCACCCCGAAGTGCAAAAACCGCACCGCGCGATTGTCACGAATTTTGATGTCGTTGCTGTTGGTATTGAACGCAATAGTGGAACGATATTGAACCAGCGTGTTGTATTCATTCGACAAAAACTCGTTGTTGTAAACGGACATGCCATTACATCCTTTGCCAATCGAGGTGATCCCACGATCCCGTGGCTTCGTGAACCAGCAGTTCCGAATATGCCACGCGATCCCGTCTTTTGGCAGCAAAATACCACTCGCATCGCCGAAACATCCAAACTCTATCCCTTCGATCTGGAAGCGCTGAACACTTGCAAACCCCGAAAAATCGAGCAGATATTTGAACCGGATAAACGTATACGTTTGCGAACCGGGCGCAGAATAAAACGGCTGGCTAAGCGTGATCGTGCCAAGCCCTTCATCCTTATCCCGCACATATATTTCGCGCCCAACACCAGCCCCTGTAACCAGCGAGCCAACAGGAATTGACGCAATGTTAACCACGTTGCTCAACACCAATGAATCACTGCTAGAATAGGAGGCCGTGCTGGTGAACACTTCCGTATTCCACGCCGACCCCGCGTTCACCTCCAACTGGCCGTTACGCAAAACACGACGGTTGGCGAAGGTGTCCTTGTTGCCCACTGCAGCGTGAACATCAATTGGTTCATCAAGCTGGATACGCATACCGCCCATATCCAGCGACTCGTGATCTGTGAAGTTGAACAACGCTTGAAGCGCCTTTTTGAAGGCGAGCGTCTCGTCCCCAAACGCATCCACATAGGTCGGCAAGTCAAAGTTTGACGTCAGTTGCAAACGTTTGTCGGTGGCCATCACCAGCTTGCCCTCGAAACGGCAGCGTGCGTTTAACGTACAATGCGTGGCTAAATAGTACGACCCTGCCGATATCAGCAACTCCCGACCGCTGGCTTCGGCCGCCGAATCCGCCGCCTCTAAAGCTGCGATATCATCGGTCACCCCGTCGCCGATCGCCCCGTAATCGCGCACATCGACCCAATGCATCAGCTTGCGGTGGAAATACGAGGTCACATCGTTAATCTCGACCGATTCAATGCGCACAACGCTGCC
>JAESQH010000053.1 GCA_016765235.1 Paracoccaceae bacterium | reverse complement strand
AACGGCCTTGAGCCCGAAATCGTCGAAGGCCTGTACCCCGGCGACTACCTGATCCCCGTCGGTGAAGCGCTAAAGGCAAAATATGGCGACAGCCTGATCGACCAACCGGAAAGTGTCTGGCTGGAAGACCTGCGGGAATTCGCGACCGAAATGATGATGGATTTGATCCGCGCCGACCTAAAAGCGCTGGGCGTAACCATGGACGTGTTCTTCAGCGAAAAATCCCTGTACGGCACTGGGAAAATCGAAGCAGCGCTTGATAATCTCGACGCTAAAGGCCTGATCTATGAAGGCGTTCTGCCCCCCCCGAAAGGCAAGCTACCCGAAGGCTGGGAAGCACGCGAACAAATGCTGTTCAAGTCCACGGAGCACGGCGACGACGTTGATCGCCCCGTCAAAAAATCCGACGGAGACTGGACGTATTTCGCACCGGACATCGCATATCACTATGACAAAATTGAACGCGGTTTCGACGAGCTGATCGACGTTCTAGGCGCCGACCATGGCGGATATGTCAAACGCATGAAGGCCGCCGTCTCGGCACTATCTGATGGCAAAGTCCCACTCGATATAAAACTCTGCCAGTTGGTGAAACTTTATAAAAACGGCAAGCCGTTCAAAATGTCCAAACGGGCAGGGACGTTCGTTTTGCTAAGCGATGTCCTCGAACAAGTGGGCGCAGACGTTACCCGCTTTATCATGCTGACCCGCAAAAACGACGCGCCGCTCGATTTCGATTTGTCAAAAGCGTTGGAGCAATCCAAAGATAATCCGGTATTCTACGTCCAATACGCCCACGCGCGGGTCAATTCGGTGCTGACCAAAGCGGGTGAAGCAGGGCTGGAAACCGATGATGAAACGCTGGTAAATGCCGACCTGACCCTTCTAACGCACCCAGCTGAACTAAGCCTCGCTCAGAAGTTGGCGGAGTGGCCGCGCCTGCTGGAAATCGCCGCAAAAACCAATGAACCGCACCGGATTGCATTCTATCTTTACGAACTGGCGTCCGAATTCCATGCGCTCCAGCACCTCGGTAAAATCGAACCTGAATTGCGCTTTATCCGGGCAGACAACCCTAAGCAAAGTACCGCTCGTATCGCACTTATCCGTGCGGTAGCCGTTGCTATTGCTGCCGGTCTTGGTATCCTTGGGGTGACCCCGGCAAAAGAGATGCGGTAAATACGCACATTATGGGGTTGGAGTAGTGGCGCATACCATATAAAGTATGCGTGAAAGGCTGATAACCCGATGCAGGAATCGCATTACGAATCGGATTCGCATGAGTCCGCCCCGCTTGGGGCTTCTGGCGTTGTGGCTGTCGCCCTGCGCTGGATCGGTGCTGTGGCATCGCTTGGTCTAGTTATTGGCGTCATCTACTGGGGTTTTCTGCTGGGTCAGCGCGACGCGACTGACGTGCCCGTAATTCGCGCTATGGAAGGCAACGCCCGCATTGTGCCAGATGATCCGCAAGGCACACCGGTTGATAATCAGGGGTTAGCCGTTAACGAAGTTTTGGCTGATACCAGCGCGACCGCGGTCAATACCACCACCACTTTGGCGCCGGCATCGCAAAGCGTGACCGCAGAAGACGAGACTATGTCTGCGTTGCAACCAGCGCCGCTACCCGCGCCGATAGATACTCCCGATTCCGAGCCAATGGTCGTCGATGCAGCTACATTGATGGTGGAAATCGATCCGGTTATTGAACCCTCTGTCGCGCCTGACGGTATGAACTTACCTGTTCGCCGCCCCGATGATTTCTTGCAGGTTGACCCGATTTCAGACGCTATTGAGGGCTTGCTACAAGAACTCCAACCCGAAGAAGGCGGCACCTCGTTAGAGACGCCGGCGCTGCCACGTCCTGCACCAAAATTCGGCAATCCGCTACTCGATCCGGGTGCGGCTCTGATCCAGCTTGGCGCGTATAATAGCCTTGAGGATGCGGGCGATGTCTGGCTTGAATATCAGTCCAAACACGGCGATCTGCTGGCCAACACTCAACGATATATCGAACCAATTGAATCAGGTGGCCGCCTGCTGTACCGCCTTCGCGCCGCTGGTTTTGAGGGGTTGGATCAAACCCGTGCGCTTTGCGCAGCACTTGATGCGCGCGGTGTCGACTGTATTTCGGTGACGTCGCAATGAGCGTCCGACAGACAGGAGGGTTATCATGACCGACGACCACACAGCAGCCTTAGCCGCCGAGCAAGACAGTTTTGGCGATGTTGAGGCGCGTATCGTTGCGGAATCTCTGGTTGTTGATGTTGACGGCTTCGAGGGGCCGCTCGATTTGCTGTTAACCCTTTCGCGCACGCAAAAAGTTGACCTTCGCAAGGTCTCTATCCTTGGACTGGCCATACAGTATTTGAATTTCGTCGAAGAGGCCAAGCGCCTGCGCATTGAACTGGCCGCCGATTATCTGGTCATGGCGGCCTGGCTGGCCTATTTGAAATCGCGCCTGCTTCTACCTGCCGACCCCAATGATGATGGTCCATCCGGCGAAGAAATGGCCGCACATCTGGCCTTCCAGCTGGAACGCCTTGAAGCCATGCGCCGCTCCGCTGCCCGTCTTTTGGCGCGCGATCAGCTGGGCCGCGATTTCTTTGCACGCGGCCAAACCGAAGTTGTATCCCGCAAACGTACCGTCAAATATTCCGCGACTATTCTGGATCTGATGCAAGCCTACGCCCGCATCAAAACCCGCGACGATTTCGAACCGCTGCGCATGAAACGCGACGCTGTTTACACGATGGAACAGGCGCTTCAGCGTATGAAAGGCCTGATAGGTCACGCAATCGAGTGGGGCGAGCTTTCGCAATATCTGCCCGAAGCGTGGCGTCTCGATCCCAAAAAACGCCGCTCGGCTACGGCTTCGACCTTTGCGGCCGCGTTGGAACTGGTCAAAGAAGGTCGTCTGGAAATGAAGCAAACGGAATCCTTTGCGCCCATCCAACTGCGCAAAACGGGCGTATAAATGAGCGAGCCGACTCCAGAATCCAACATTGAATCCCTGTTTGAAGCCCCCCCAATGGCCGAACAGGAACGCATGGTTGAGGCGATCCTATTTGCCGTTACCGAACCGATGACCAGCAAGCAAATTGCTGATCGCCTTCCGCACGGTTGCGAGGTTCCCGAAGCCCTGACGCACCTGCGCAAGCGGTATGAGGGCAAAGGCGTGAACCTTGTAAAAGCCGGTGACGGTTGGGCGTTCCGCACTGCACCCGACCTCGGGTTCTTGATGCAAAAAGAAACGATCGAGACGCGCAAGCTATCGCGCGCAGGTGTCGAGACCCTTGCGATTATCGCCTACCACCAGCCCACAACACGTGCGGAGATCGAAGAAATTCGCGGCGTTTCAGTGTCTCGTGGAACGCTGGACATGCTGTTGGAACTCGGCTGGATCAAACTGGGCCGTCGCCGCATGTCACCGGGCCGCCCTGTGACGTTCATTGTGACGCAAGAATTTCTGGATCATTTTGGGCTGGAAACTTCTCGCGACCTACCGGGTATCAAGGAACTTCGCGCTGCCGGAATTCTGGATAACCGTCCAACACCGGGCACCGTTGGCGAAATTGAAGAAGGTGGCGACGAAGACGATCGCGATCAGGACGATATGTTCGAATAACCTTAAGCTTTGAAGTGTTTAGACAGCTTCAAACCTTGCCCTTGATAATTTGACCCCATCGCCTTGCCGTATAAAATATCCGGCACTTCGGTCATTTTCTCATAGACCAACCGCCCGACAATTTGCCCATGTTCCAGCGCGAACGGGGCCTCGTGGCAGCGCACTTCAAGCACACCGCGCGAGCCCTTGCCACCAGCAGCTTCATGGCCAAATCCGGGGTCAAAAAAACCTGCATAATGCACACGAAACTCGCCCACCATCGCCAGATACGGGGCCATTTCGGCGGCACAATCGGGGGGCACATGTACAGCCTCGCGGCTGACCAGAATATAGAATGCACCGGGGTCAAGGATGATCCGGCCTTCGGGCGCATAAACCGGCTCCCAGAACTCCGATTGCGGGTAATGGCCGATAAGATCAAGGTCAATCAGCCCCGTGTGCGGCTTGGCGCGATACCCGACCACGTCGCCAGCACGCGGTGTCAGATCGACCGAGAAACCCAGCCCGTGATCAATATGCGCCTCGCTATCCACCAGCGCGTGTTCGGCGTCCATGGCTCGCAATTCGTCGTCCGAAAGTACGACCTGCCCTTGCCTGAACCGGATTTGGTTCAACCGCATCCCGGGGCGCAACAGAACCGAGAACGATCGGGGGGATATTTCCGCATATAGCGGGCCGGAATAGCCAGACTCCACACGGTCAAATTCGGTGCCGTTATCGGTAATCAGGCGGGTGAATAAATCCAGCCGCCCGGTCGAACTTTTGGCATTGGCCACAGCGTTAATTTCGGCGGGCAGGTTCAACCCTTCCATCAAGGGCACGACATAGACACACCCTTTTTCCAGTACCGCGCCATCAGATAAATCAACTTGATGCATCTCGAAGTCCGCAAGGCGTTCCGCCACCGTATTCCCGTTGCCCGGCAAAAAGGACGCCCGAACCCGGTAAGCAATATTTCCCAACCGCAGGTCCAGACTGGCGGGCTGAATTTGCCCGTCAGGAACCGGTTCATTGACGGTGATACGCCCATCGGACAACATTTGCCGGATAGTTTGGCTGGGAAGAACGCCTTGTCGGGAAGTATTCATTTCATCATCCTGAAAAACAAAAACGCCAGCGCGAGCGCCAGCGTTTTGAAAATGGTCGGGCTAGCGAGATTCGAACTCACGACCTTCCGTCCCCCAGACGGACGCGCTACCAGACTGCGCCATAGCCCGACTGAGGGTTGTTATAGCGATCAAAACATTGGTGGCAAGCGGGAAAGAAGGGGGCATTCAGGCGAGTTCCGCAATTTGTGCTTTGATAGATTTTTGCATCTCCAAAAGCCGCAAATATATCGTTTTAAGTTGTGGATTTTTCGGGGAAGGCGGGGCCACAACGGCTTGTGGCACGGCCGTTGAAACCACGCCTGGCGCAGGCACATTATTTAGCAAATCCTGCCCCATCGCGATGATCGCCTTAACGCCACGTTCGCGTAAAACTTTTTGCGCACCTTTGATCGTCATGCCTTGTTCGTGCAGCAGGTGTTGAACTGTGCGGATCAGCGCGACATCTTCGGGGCGATAATACCGCCGCCCGCCGCCTCGTTTTACAGGTTTAATCTGGGTGAATTTGCTTTCCCAAAACCGCAGCACATGCGCGGGAATCCCCAGAATTTCGCCTACCTCACTAATGGTGCGAAATGCAGAAGGGGATTTTTGCATGGGCTTCAGCCTACTTCTTGTTGCCGCTGTCCACACGATCTTTCATCAGGTGCGAGGGGCGGAACGTCAGCACGCGGCGTGGTGCAATGGGCACCTCTTCGCCCGTCTTCGGGTTGCGCCCAATGCGCTCGCTTTTAGAGCGCACAGAAAATGTCCCGAAAGAAGAAACTTTCACGCTTTCGCCCGCTACCAGCGCGTCCGAAACGTGATCTAGCACAGATTCAACCAAATCTGCCGACTCGTTTCGGGACAATCCGACTTCGCGGAACACAGCTTCACTTAAATCCATACGTGTCAAAGTAGATTCGCTCATAATACTTTCCCATCCTAAGTTTTCGCTAGGATATTGGGATTCTAGATTCAGAGTCAATAACAATGACTTAGAGCGTGACTACCAGCGAACCGCCGCCGCACCCCATGCGAGGCCGCCGCCAATGGCCTCAAGCAACAACAAGTCACCCTTTTTAATCTGCCCTCTTTCAACCGCAACCGACAGCGCCAACGGGATCGAAGCCGCCGAAGTGTTGCCGTGATCCTGCACGGTAACCACCACATTATCCATCGAAACGCCCATCTTTTTGGCTGTGCGCTTGATAATACGCAAATTGGCCTGATGGGGAACTATCCAGTCGATATCACTTGCGGTTAATCCAGCCAACGCCAACGCCTTCTCGCCGCTAGAGGCTAGTTTGGAGACAGCATGTTTGAAAACTTCCTGCCCCTCCATGCGCAAAAGCCCCGTGGTTCCGGTCGAAGAAACACCGCCGTCTACATAAAGCAAATCGTTATATTTACCGTCGGAATTCAAATCCGTAGACAGCACACCGCGATCTTCGCTAGTGCCATCGCTTTCCTCGGCCTGCAAAATAAGCGCGCCTGCACCGTCACCAAACAACACGCAAGTGCCACGATCAGTAAAATCGATAATACGCGAGAATGTCTCTGCACCCACGACCATAACCGTTTTGGCATGACCGGATTCGATCAACGCCGTTGCATTGGCCAACGAATATATGAAACCGGCGCAAACTGCCTGAAGGTCAAACGCAAACCCGCCGGTCATTCCAATCGCATGTTGTAACCGAGTCGCGGTGGAGGGGAACGTCTGATCCGGTGTCGCCGTCGCCAGAACGATAGCGTCCAAGTCGGCCCCCGTCATGCCAGCGTTTTTCAATGCCATGCTGGCCGCTTCAAATGCCAGATCGGATGTCTTCTGATCATCTGCCGCGAAATGCCGGCGTTCGATTCCCGTGCGCGCGCGAATCCATTCATCGGAGGTATCAAGCGTTTTGGTAAACTCTTCGTTTTCCACAACCCTTTCAGGAAGATAATGGCCGCAGCCTTTTACTACTGCGCGGATCACGCCCATGGTTTACGCCTCGTCTGTTTCAGATGTTGTATTCTTGCTGGCCGCCGCAGCGGATGCAACCCGTGCTGCCAGCTTTTCAGTGAATCCGTTTTGCGCCAATGTGTTGGCCAGCTTGATGGCTGCACAAAACGCAATTTCGTCAGAACCACCGTGCGATTTGATGACAGTTCCGTTCAAACCAAGGAAAACGCCACCGTTGCTGCGTCGCGGGTCAATTCGGTTCTTCAACCGCTTTAATGGTCCTATTGCCAGCACTGCAGAAATCCGCGCCAGTATTGAGTGCGTAAACGCCTCGCGCATAAACTCGCCCACCAATCGCGCCGTGCCTTCGGCCGCTTTAAGCGCAACATTGCCGGTGAATCCGTCCGTTACGATGATATCCACATGGTCGGCAGGCAGATCGCTGCCCTCGACAAAACCGATATATTCCAGATCGCTTCCGTCTTGCGCGGTCTTGATAAGTTCGGCTGCTTCCTGAAGCTCAACGCGGCCTTTGGTGTCTTCCGTACCGATATTCAACAGCCCAACGCGCGGGCGTTTTATATTCAACCCGTTTCGCGCATAACTCGCGCCCATGATTGCGTATTGCAGCAAATCTTCGGGGTCGGCTTTTATGTCAGCGCCCATATCCAGCATTACGTTAAACCCGGATGGATTGCGCGACGGCCACAGAACCGCGATTGCCGGGCGCTTAACACCGGGCAGCTTGCGCAATTGCAGCATGGAGATCGCCATAAGCGCACCAGTGTTGCCACAAGACACGGTAACGGCCGCCTCGCCCTGTTTCACACTGTTCACAGCGTTCCACATGCTTGAACCTTTACCACTGCGCAGGGCGCGCGTCGGTTTTTCGTCCATCGCGATGACTTTATCGGAATGCACAACTTCGACTCGTGCAGCCAACGCGAGCTTATTAGCCAAAAGCGCGCTGATCTCGGTCGAATCACCGTGAACGAGGAATTTGATGTCTGGATTTATTGCGGTCGACATTTCCATGCCGCCAATAATGGCGCTTAGGCCACCTTCACCACCCATTGCGTCAATCGAAATAATGACGGAATCGCTGGGGGGTAAATCAGTCCGGTCTGCGTCTATCGTCATACCGGACTAACCTCAAATGTTGCTTACGCCGCGTCTTCGTCGAAGTTCTCTTCAACCATAGCGACGACTTCACGCTCTGCATAGTGACCGCAGGCACTGCATACGTGATGCGGGCGTTTCAACTCGCCACAGTTTGAACACTCGTTCGGGTTGAATGCAATTAGTGCATCGTGCGAACGGCGCATGCCACGTTTCATACGTGTGATCTTACTCTTAGGAACAGCCATAACGGACCTCTAATTTTAGTGTGGGGCAAAACCCCCGACATTCAGCATCTACAAGTCCTGCAATACCGATGCAAGATCGCCGCAAACCTGAACAGGAAACGAAGCCGGATAAATACTCCAAATTAGAAAAACCGCAAGGGCTTTCTGCTTCTATTCTTCAGGATTCGACAGTTTTTCCTTCAATGCAGCCAGACCAGCGAAAGCTTTGGGGGTTTCCTCTTCGATATCTGTCGTATCGGGGGGTGAAAAATTGCTCTCTGGCAGCTCGGCCCCCTCAATGCGTGGATATTCGGGAATCGCCAGTGCGAGCGCCTCCATCGCCACCAAACCAATGTCAATTTCCTTGCCCAGTGGCTCCAATTCATCGTTGTGTGACGCATCCAGCGTAATGTCGTTATCGTCCGGCGCCGCCATTGGCGTGAATATCCGCCGCACATCCAGCTCAATGCGTGTACGAACGCGTTGCAGCGTCACAACGCAATTCTGCGACACTGTGGCCCCAAGCGTGCCTTCCAGCAGCCAGCCTGCATCCTCGTAAGGTGAAATTCGCCCCGAAAACCGCATTTTTCGAATAGAGACCACATCAAACAACGAGGCCATAACGGTGGTCTCATTCTCGGACGGAACTTCCTCGAACTCGTAGTCCACCGTGTTGTTCAGCTTCGAGACTTTAAGTATCCGTGAAAACTCGGGCGTGGGGTTCTGGTTTTTGATCGTTTCTGCCATTGTCATATCGTGCCGAAAAGGGGATTGTAGCGCAAGTCGCGCCAAGATTCGTGGTTTAGACCACGCACGAAGGGTGCGAGCAAGAGTATTCGGTATTTACGCGAGGGTAAAATGGCAGGCAAGAAGTTTCAAAGAACAGTTTTAGCTGCCGCATTCGGAGGCGTCCTGATCGCCAGCGGTTGTGCGCCTATCGTTAATACCCACGGATACTTGCCAGTCGCGGCGGACGTGTCCGCGCTCGCCGTTGGCGCCGATACCAAAACATCAGTTCTGGAACGCTTGGGCGAACCCACCACCAAAGGCGTTGAGGGGGACAATTCGTGGTACTATGTGTCCTATACTGTCAGCACATTGGCATTCTTTGCGCCTGACGTGACCGACCGCCAAATCTTGGCGATCAGCTTCAACGGCACAGACCGTGTGGCCGCGGTGAACACTATAGGTCTGGAAAACGGCATCGTTGTTGACCTAAACACAGGTGAAACACCGACCGGTGGTCGCTCATTGTCCTTCTGGCAGCAAATGCTGGGCAATGTCGGTAACTTCAGCGCTGAATCGTTTCTTTAATCCTTCTGTTTGAAGTCTAGCGCGACACCGTTCAGGCAATACCGCATGCCTGTGGGCTGCGGCCCATCTGGAAACACATGCCCCAAATGCGCGTCACAAGTGGCACAAACCACTTCGGTGCGTTTCATGAACAGCTTATTGTCGGCGCGTTCCTCAATCGATTCTGGCGTTAAAGGCCGATAGAAACTTGGCCAGCCCGTGCCCGATTCGAACTTCGTCTCGGCGTCAAACAGATCGGCACCACAACATGTACAAGTAAACATGCCCGCAGATTTCGGAAAATCCTCATGGCTGCCAGAACGCTCCGTCCCGCCTTTTCTTGTGACTTTGTAAGCCAATGGCGACAATTGTGCGCGCCATTCCGCATCTGTTTTGGTGATCTTGTCCGACATGTCTTTTAATCCCCTCTAATATTGCGTAAATCTAGTTCAAATATATGCACCGTGACCTACCGGTTTCAAGGCGCACCAAGGATTACGGGAGGCATACATGGCTGGACGCTACGCGGCACGTTTTGCCGAAACCGAAGCAGATATTATATCCGCCCAAGCCTTGCGGTTCAAAGCTTTTCGCGGGGGTGGTGAAGGATCAGACGCAGACGCTTTCGACCCGATCTGTAAACACATCCTGGTCGAGGAATCCAACACAGGCCATTTAGTCTGCACGTTCCGCCTACTGCCCCTCGCCAATGGTGCGCAGATCGACCAGTCCTACTCCGCCCAATTCTACGACCTCGCCAGCCTGCACGCGATTGAGGGCATGATTGTCGAGGTTGGCCGTTTCTGCATCGATCCCGACTGTAACGACCCCGACATCCTGCGCATAGCGTGGTCCGCGATGGCCAGTTTTGTTGACGACAACGAAGTTGAACTGCTGTTCGGATGCACCAGTTTTTCCGGCACAAATTCCGAGGAATATACCGATGCTTTCGCTTTGCTGAAAGATCGATACCTGGCCCCCAAACGCTGGCTGCCCAAGATCAAAGCCCCTAAAGTTTTCCACTTCGCAGCCAAATTAAAACTGTTCAAACCCAACCTCAAGGCCGCACAAAAACACATGCCGCCCTTGCTTCGCACCTATCTACTGATGGGCGGCTGGGTCTCGGATCATGCGGTAGTGGACAGCGAGCTAAATACGCTTCACGTGTTCACCGCAATGGAAATAGGCGATATACCCGCCAACCGCAAACGCTGGTTACGAATGGCGGGGTAGGGCGGTTGATGTATCTGGCGGGCCGTTCTGAAGTGTTAGAAATTAGACGATTCTGAATACTTCCCAACGCGTTGAGCCGTCTACAATGACTTCGCCCATACTACGCCCCCAATCTTTGTGCATCTCCACAGTCGCGATCTTGTCAAAGAATTGTTGTAGATCATCCAGACCTTCAATGTACAATTCGTTTTCGACAAGACCTTCGCTAACACCAACCGAACCTGTGGCCATTCGACTGTTGGCAACGTCGATGTTGGTCTGGGAACCGATCTCCGTTTCCCACTCCTTAATCAGTTCTATGGCTTTGTCTTTATATCCGAATTTTGCAGTAAACTGCCATCTAGCAATCATCATAACACATCTCCTCGTTTACATTGTTGACCGCTCGATAGGCTGCCCGAGGAAACATTGGGAATTTGATTTCCCACTATTTAATGTCTATCAAAAAATGCGATTTGATGCAAATTAGGCGTGCCAAATGTCGCCAATCTTACACGAAATTTAGGGTGTTTGGGTCGTAATTACCGCGCGAACGTTACGTCGAAACTTCCCCAATACCGCCGTGCGCCAGCGACCAGCCCAAAGGGTCGGCGAAGAACTTTTCGACCTCATTCAAAGTTTTCACATCAAAATAATTCCCCGCCTTGGCTTCAGCCAAAACGTCATGCCATGTAGCAAGATAATGTAACCTGATGCCGTGTTCTGCCAAATTCTCGCGCGTATTGGGGAAGATGTCATAAAAGAAAATCAGCGCAGTATGGTTACAAACACCGCCCGCGTCGCGAATGGCTTGTACGAATTTGATTTTGGAGCCACCATCGGTCGTCATATCCTCCACCAGAAGCACGCGCTGGCCTTCCGTTAGGACGCCCTCAATCTGGCTGTTTTTGCCGTAGCCTTTCGGCTTTTTGCGCACATACTGCATCGGCAACCCCATACGCTCGGCAATCCATGCGCCAAACGGGATGNCCGCAGTTTCGCCACCAGCAACGGAATCGAACGCCTCGAAGCCTGCATCCCGCATCACTGTAGCGGTTACGAAATCCATCAAAGTGCTTCGGATGCGCGGATACGAAATAATCTCTCGGCAATCGATATAGCTGGGCGAAACGAGACCAGATGCCAGCTTATACGGGTTCTCCACCTCGAAATTCACGGCCTTGATTTCCAGCAGCATCCGCGCCGTCAAACGGGCCATTTCTTTGGGGTCGATAAACGCAGTCATGATGTTGTCCAATGCAATGGGAAGCCGGGGTCAAAGACGGTCACGTCACCCGCCTCGGTATGAATTTTTTCAGGGAAGGCGACAGGGTCGACCTGTTTGGTTAACGTAATCTTACTAGCGTTTGGTGCGAGGCGATAAAACGCGGGGCCGTTCAGGGATGCAAACCCCTCCAACTTATCCAAGGCGTTTGCGTTTTCAAACACATGCGCCAGACAAGACATAGTATTCGTTGCCGAGAAAACCCCCGCGCAACCACAAGCGCTTTCCTTATTCGGGTCCGAATGCGGCGCGCTGTCTGTCCCGAGGAAGAACCGCGCATCGCCCGATGTCGCTGCCTCAACCAAAGCCACCCGATGCTCCTCGCGCTTGGCGATTGGCAGACAATAGTAATGCGGCTTGATCCCGCCAACCAGAAGATCGTTCCGGTTAATAATCAGATGATGCGTGGTGATAGTCGCCCCTAGCCGTTCGTCTTGCGACATCACATAAGCTACCCCGTCAGCAGTGGTAATATGCTCCATCACCACCTTCAATTCAGGCACGCGACGGCGCAGCGGGTCCAGTACACGGTCAATAAACACAGCCTCGCGGTCAAAAATATCGACACTCGGGTCGGTCACCTCGCCATGCACGCACAGCGGCAATCCGATCTCGGCCATACGCTCAAGAACACCCTGAACCTTATCAAAATTCGCCACACCGGAGTCCGAATTTGTCGTCGCCCCCGCCGGATAAAGCTTAACGGCTGTAATCAACCCCGAAGCATGCGCGGCCGCCACATCATCAGCGTCCGTGGATTCCGTCAGATACAAAGTCATAAGCGGCACAAAATCCGTACCCGCAGGCATCGCCGCAATAATCCGGCCCCGATAGGCCTCGGCGTCCTTTGCAGTCACAACAGGCGGCACAAGGTTCGGCATAATAACAGCCCGCCCGAAATCTCGCGCCGTCTCCGGCAGAATTCCCTCCAGCATTGGACCGTCACGAAGATGGAGGTGCCAATCATCAGGGCGGGTGATGGTAAGGGTCTGCGTCATGCGGGTCGGCTCCAATGTGGGCGGCTTGAGGCTTTGTATACAGGATATGGCGGGTGCGCTAGGGGAGGTTATGGCAAAAAAATAGGGGGCATGTAGCCCCCTAAATTCAGTACTAGTTTATATTAGAGAAGCTGCTTCCATTCTCATATCGAAATTCGCTCCTTATGAACCGACCTCGACGGGGTGCTTGCACAGGCCCACATCCAATTACAGATGCCTCATATTTATTGACCAAGGGGCATATTCTTGGTCATGTCCTATTTGTATTGCAACAATTACAATCTGTCAATCTGCACTTATACGCCACTCAGTAGGCAAAAAGCCTTATTACATGTGATTCCTGCAGCACTTAATATGCTAACAGCCGAATCAAGTGTTCTTCCAGTGGAATAAAGATCGTCTATTAAGATTACATTATCGTTAACATCCGGACCATTATAGTGAGGATTGATTGCGATTGGATCAAAATAGGGTCTTATTTGAGTTTTGAAATCTTTTAGTGAAATTGTTGCCATGGGAGGACCCTTTCTTAAGTCGGAGAGTTTTCTATTTACTAAGTTTCGATCCTTTTCTTTAACATTTTCAAGATCAATTGAAGAGATATTGTCCTTGTTCGTTCTTTTTTTGAAGTAGTCCTGAACAAGAATACCATCAGTTTCTCGTGCCACTATGGATGCGAATGTCTTAGCTACAGGGCTATTCGACGGCAAACACAGTACAGTCGGAGATTGCTCTGCCGCAAGAACTTCGTTTAGAATTCTGTAAAAGCAAGGGCGAAACCTCCCTAGATTGTGTCGATTAATATTGAATCCTTTTGCTTGCTTAAGAGCGAATATCATGGGGTTTCCATCACCATCGCCATTTCTTGCCTTTACTCTCGTAAATATGCTTTTGACGGTTAGGCCATTTTGGGTTTTCACCCAAGTAGTGTGGTTCGGATGTGTTTTAAGTCGTAACTCGTGCGCTTTATTGAGCGTAACGCCACCAGAAGAAGAAATGTCTATTCCCAAAAAATTGGATCCATTCGGTGATTAATTGAAAAGTAAATGATATAGTCTCGTCATATTGGTAATGAATTCAATGTCTGGTTGCAAGGCGGATATATCTCCCCCTTGAACATCCCCCCCCAATCCCCCACATTCCCAATTACCGGAATCATCCGGTGTAATTCTCAGGGCGGGGTGTAATTCCCCACCGGCGGTTATAGCCCGCGAGCGCCTCGGCAACGAGGGTCAAGCAGATCTCGGTGGAATTCCGAAGCCGACGGTTAAAGTCCGGATGGAAGAGAATAGGGTTCAGGCGCAGGCTTGGGCTCCTTTTTCGATGCTCTGGGTTGGTGTCTGATAAAAGGAGTACTCCCATGACACTCACCCCGAAAATCGCCTTTATCAAGGCGAGTTGGCATGCCGATATTGTCGATCAAGCCTATACAGGTTTTACGGATCGTTTGGCGGCAGATAACGCAGGTTACGAGGTTTCGGTTTTCACCGTCCCCGGTGCGTTTGAAATGCCGCTTCTGGCCAAACGTCTGGCCATCAAAGGCTATGACGCTGTGGTCGCGGCGGCGCTGGTTGTAGACGGCGGTATATACCGGCATGACTTTGTGGCCAGCGCGGTTGTGGATGGCTTAATGTCAGCGCAGCTGGAAACGGATGTTCCGATGTTCTCGGTCTCCTTAACGCCGCATCATTTTCACGCCAACGCCGAACACGTGGAATTCTACACCGCGCACTTCGCCAAAAAAGGGGCAGAGGCGGCGCAAGCCGTACAACAGGTGCTAAACCTCGAACTCTGACGTTGGCACGCTAACGCTTTTGCGCTAGCGTTTAAGCGAAACGAGAGGGTGGGATATGTGGAAAGATAAACGACTTTGTGATCTGCTCGGCATTGTCCACCCGATTATTCAGGCGCCTATGGCGGGGGCCTCGACCCCTGAAATGGCGGTGGCTGTCGCGAATGCAGGCGGCATGGGTTCGCTTGGATGTGCGATGCAAACGGTGGATCAAGTGGCGCAGGATATGCTCCAAATTCGCCAACATACCAACCGCGCTATCAATCTGAATTTCTTCGTTCACCCAGCACCACAGGCAAATTCTAAAACCGCGGACGCAGCCCAAAAGCGGTTGGAAAGCTGGTATGAAACGCTTGATGCGGACGATATGCCAGAGGCGGTTGAAACCCATTTCCCCTTCGATGCCGCCATGTGCGACACGGTTATCCGGCTCGCCCCGAAAGTCGTCAGCTTCCACTTCGGACTGCCGGATGCCGCGATGATCGAGGCGCTTAAAAACGCCGGAATAGTCATCTTGTCCTCCGCCACATCCGAAGCTGAAGCGATCTATCTTGAAGAAAACGGAGCCGACGCCATCATNGCCCAAAGTTACGAGGCTGGCGGCCATTCAGGTTGGTTCCTGCCACGCGGCACTGCCGAGGTAGCCGGAACCATGACACTCGTCCCCCGCATAGTTGACGCTGTGCGCGTTCCCGTGATCGCCGCAGGTGGCATCGCTGACGGACGCGGTATCGCGGCGGCGTTGATCCTAGGCGCTGCGGGCGTTCAAATCGGCACGGCGTTCTTGGCCACCCCCGAATGTATGGCCAGCCAGACCCACAAAAACGCGCTACTATCCGCAAGTGGTGACGGCACGATGATGAGCAAAGCGTTTTCGGGCCGCCGTGCGCGAACGATCGTCAACAACTACGCCAGTGAAATGGCCGAGGTGACCGATTGGCCCGATTTCCCGATCATGAACACGCTGACAGGCCCGATCCGCAAAGCCTCCGTCAAAGCAGACAAGCCGGACGCAATCGCGCTATGGTCAGGCCAAGCGGTGGGCCTTATCCGCGCCGAAAGTACGACCAAAGTCTTTGGACGATTGGTATCGGAAACAAAAACGCTAATCCCGTAGGGTGGGTGATTCACCCACCACTACACCACCAACTACCGCGCCTTTTGCCCAAACAACACGCTTTGCGCCTTCTTGTTGTCCTGCAGATTCCCGCGCTTATCCTTGGCAACGGCGCGTCCCGCCTTAACCGCAGGGCGTTCATACATACGGTCCAACCAAGCAGCCTTATGGGGGAATTCCGCGATATCCTGCTCTTGGCCCTCCCACAAACAGCCCACGGCCAGATCGCCATGTCGGCAATGGAATACTCACCCGCCACATAATCGCGCCCCTCCAAGCGGTGATTCAGCACCCCGTATAAACGCCCCGTTTCATTGCGATAGCGGTCCTTGGCGTAAGGCAAATCGTTTGGCGGATCCATCGCGGGGGCATACTTCAGGAAATGGTGGGCTTGGCCAGCCATCGGCCCTAAACCACCCATCTGCCACATTAACCATTGGTCAACCTCGATCCGGTTACGTTCAGACGTTCCACCGAATTTCCCCGTCTTGCGGGCCAGATATTGCAAAATCGCCCCGCTCTCGAAAATCGCAATCGGTTCACCGTCCGGCCCGTCATGGGCGATAATCGCTGGCATCCTGTTGTTCGGCGCGATTTTCAGGAAATCCGGTTTGAACTGGTCACCAGCCCCGATATCAACCAGATGCAGGTTGTAGGGTAGGCCCAACTCCTCCAATGCGATGGTGATTTTCCAACCGTTCGGGGTTGGCCAATAATAAAGTTCGATGGGTTTCATAGCTCTCTCCTGCAAATCAATTCAAACATAGTCCTTAAGCGCCCGCCCGCTAACCTGCGACCAAACCATGCTTTCATCGCTTAGCATAGTCACAATCATATCAGCAGCCTGCGTCGGAGTCATCGCAACCTCAAGATCACGCTCCACCCCCGCCGTTTCATACATGTTCGACGCAATCTTGCCCGGATAAAACCCCATCACCCGCACGCCCTTGGGCGCACATTCGGCCTCAAGACATCCGGTAAACCCGCGAATGGCCCACTTGCTGGCCGCGTAAACGCTGATCGACTTGCGGGCGTAAAGTGCTGCAGTGGACACGACATTCACGATACTCCCCCGCCCACGCGCCAGCATGTCGGGTAACACCGCATGGGTCATATTTATTGTACCCATCGTATTCGTATCCATCACAGCTTTGATATCGTCGCTTGAGTAGGCATCAAAATCTCCCTCCAGCCAGATACCGGCGTTATTAACCAGCCCCCAGAGCGGCCCGTGATCGCGCTCGATTTGCGCGCAAACACGCGTAATTGCCCCCGGATCCGCGACATCCAGCACATACCCCGCCACGCCGCTCGAAGCCGCCAAAGCCCGCACTTTATCCGCATTCCGCGCCGTCAATATCGGCGTGTAGCCAGCCTCCAACAACCTGTCGATCAAAGCCAGCCCGATGCCGCTAGTCGCTCCCGTCACCAGTACCGTTTTATTTTCCATAGTCGAATCTCCTTACCGCAAGGAACCACATATCGCCGCGCATAGGTATCCATAAGCGGCAAAAATCATACGCCTTATATGATTGACGCAATTCACGGATTTGCGTAAGAGTCAGCTGTGGCGCTTTGTAAGACTGGATTGCGGGCCACGTTAAATATTCCGCTAAAGAGGTCGAGGCCCAAAAAGCCCCGATCAGGGTTTAATGAAAAGGGCCGGACATTCCGGATAAAATTATGACAAATACATGGAAAACACGCACTAAGCTTGTGCATGAAGGTACGCGGCGCAGTCAGTACGGGGAGGTCTCGGAAGCGATCTTTATGACCCAAGGCTACGTCTATCCCAGCGCCGAAGCCGCAGAGGCGCGCTTCATTGAGCGCGGCGATGACGAATACATCTATTCGCGCTACGCCAACCCGACCGTTTCCATGTTCGAAGACCGGATCGCGGCACTAGAGGGCGCCGAAGACGCTTTCGCCACCGCCACCGGAATGGCCGCCGTTAATGGCGCACTGTTCAGCCAGCTAAAATCCGGCGACCATGTGGTTTCCGCCAAAGCATTGTTCGGGTCCTGCCTGTTCATCCTTGAAGACCTGCTGCCAACCTTCGGTGTGGAAGTAACCTTCGTTGAAGGCACTGACCTAGCCGCATGGAAGGCCGCCATGCGCCCGAACACGAAACTGTCGTTTGTCGAGGCGATATCCAATCCGACGCTGGAAGTTGTGGACATCACCGGCATCGCTGAAATCACCCACGCCGCTGGCGCGGTTCTGATTGTCGATAACGTTTTCGCCACGCCGATTTTCCAGCGCACACTGGAGTTGGGCGCAGATATCGTCGTCTATTCCGCCACCAAACACATCGACGGGCAGGGCCGTTGCCTCGGCGGCGTAGTGCTGGGCAAAAAAGAATTCATCCGTGGTGATTTTGAGACCTACCTCAAACACACAGGCGGCGCGCTTAGCCCGTTTAACGCGTGGGTAATGCTGAAAGGTCTTGAGACGCTTGATCTGCGCTGCAATGCCCAAGCCGAATCCGCGCTGTCCATCGCAACTGCGCTTGAGGGGCATTCCGCCCTAAACAACACCATTTTCCCCGGCCTTGAAAGCCACCCACAATACGCGCTGGCATCGAAACAGATGACGGCTGGCGGGACGGTGATCGCGCTCGATATCAAAGGCGGGCAGGCGGCAACCTTCAAATTCCTTAATGCTTTGAGCATCATTCTGCTGTCCAACAATCTGGGAGACGCCAAAAGTCTGGTAACCCATCCGGCAACAACAACCCATCAACGCCTGACACCCGAGATGCGGGCGGAATTGGGGATTACGGACGGTTTGGTTCGTATTTCTGTCGGATTAGAAGACGCGGGCGATCTGCTTGACGATATCCTACAAGCACTCGGTAAAATGGCGTAATCAACTTAAGGAGTAGTTAAGGGTAGCAAGTTCGCCCTCGTTAACACTTTGTTAACAATTTCCTGAAAAGGTAAAAGTTGTGTTAACAATGGGGGTCGATCTGGCAAATGACTTGTAATTGGAGCGATTCCCCCCAAGTCTGCTTTGATAGGAGAGATGCGACGTGAATGTTTATGACCCGGAAATAAAGACCAAAGACGTTTCCACTGTAGTGGAGCGCCCCTCGCGTCACGAGGCCGAAGAAGCCGTGCGAACATTGCTGCGCTGGGCGGGCGATGACCCCAACCGCGAAGGCCTGCTGGACACGCCGAAGCGCGTGACCAAAGCCTATAGCGAATGGTTCCGTGGCTACGGCGAAGACCCTGTCGCCATGCTGCAACGCACGTTCGGTGAAACCGAAGGGTACGATGAAATGGTTGTTCTGCGTGACATCCGTTACGAATCCTATTGCGAGCACCACATGGCCCCGATCATCGGCGTCGCCCACATCGGCTATATCCCGACGGATCGTGTGGTCGGCATCTCCAAACTCGCCCGCGTTGTCGAAGCTTTCGCCAAACGCCTTCAGGTGCAAGAAAAGATGACGGCACAAATCGCCAACGCTTTGTTTGACACTCTGGAACCAAAAGGTGTGGCCGTGGTGATCGAGGGTGAACACCACTGCATGTCCACCCGCGGCGTTCATAAGCCGGGCGTTACGATGGTGACTTCGACCATGCTAGGGGATTTTCGCGAAGACAAAGACCTTCGTAGGGAATTCCTTGCCACAATCGGCAACCCGACTAACCGAGGCAGTTAAACCGTTAACCGGCAGGGTGACTTTGCCGGTTTTCTTTTGGGTATTTACATGCAGTATACATATAATGTAGAATGCATGTATGAGGATCATACCCGAAAAACAATTACAATACTGGATCAACCGCCTCGGCTTTGTGCTGCGCCGCGATCTGCAAGACCGCTTTCGCACTGACGGGATCAAAATGGGGGCCGAAGAATGGGCCGTTCTACTGCTGCTTTGGCAAGAAGATGGCCAAACCCCCGGTGCATTGGCGCGCCGATCCGTGAAAGACCAAACAACCCTGACCCGCCTGTTGGATGGGATGGAGCTTAAAGGATTGATTGTCCGCGAACACGACAAGGAAGACCGCCGCCGCGTTCGCGTGAACCTGACGGCCGAAGGGCAGGGGATGCAGGCAACACTTGTGCCGATCGCTGCGGGATTGATCGAACAAAGCCAACGCGGGATCAGTGTTGACGATTTGCAAACCACACGGCGCGTGCTGCGCGAAATGACCGAAAACATGCTAACCAAAGAGGATTGAAGATGACCGATTATAACTATGACAGTTTTTCAGCGGGTCAATACACGCTCGACAATTTTCAAGGGCCGGCAGCGGGGCGCAAAGCGCAGGACTTTTCGATGCAAACAACGGATGGCAGCCAGCGCCAACTTCTGGATTTCGACGGTGACTTTCTGGTTTTAGAGATCGGCTCCATCACTTGCCCGCTATACCAAAGCCGTCGTGCCAAGATGAAAACCCTAACCGAAAAGCACCCCGACACGAGTTTCACAATAATGTATGTCCGCGAGGCGCACCCCGGCAAAACCCGCCCCAAGCATACCGACGCGGAAGGAAAGCTATCCAACGCCCGCGCCCTGCAATTCGAGGATGGGGAAGGGCGCACGATTCTGATTGACGACCTGAACGGCCATGCCCACGTCGCTTACGGCAGCTTCCCAAATGCGGTGTTTATCATCAACAAGAACCACTGCGTTGTCTACTATTCCGACTGGAATAACCCGACCGCCACGGGGCGTGCGCTGGTCAATTTGAAGGCCGGTAATCCTGCGTCCGGTATGGGCGTGTTTTTACCCGCGATCCCGTCGGTGGGCTTTGCCACGTTGAAAAACGCGGGCAAGGGCGCAGGTATAGATTTTCTGCGAAGCTTCCCGAATTTGGTCTGGAAGAACCTTATAAAACGTAACCTGCGTGTACTACTGCGCCGCCCGCACCCCATATCACCCGATACGAATTGCTAACTTGACAGTTTGACCCCCAGAGGCCAAGCCTTGCGCTATGATCGATCTAAGACCAGTCGGATATATTATTGGCCTTTTGGTTGGCGTGTTGGGCCTAACGATGTTAGTCCCCTTCGCCGTCGATTACCTGTACGGCAACCCTGACGCCAAGAATTTCGCCCTAAGTGCCATGATCACCGTCGTGGCGGGCGGGTCGATGGCATTGGCCACGGCAAACGCCTCGCTTAAGGCGCTAACCATTCAACAGACGTTCCTGTTAACCACGTTAAGTTGGCTGGTATTACCCGTCTTTGGCGCGCTGCCATTTTGGCTGGGCGCCCCCAACGCCACNTATACCGANGCATTTTTCGAGGCTATGTCTGGCCTAACCACGACCGGNTCCACCGTTTTCACCCAACTGGAAACGCTGCCGCACGGCACGCTGCTTTGGCGCGGCTTGCTGCAATGGTTCGGCGGCGTTGGCATCATCGTTGTGGCCATGGCGTTTTTGCCTGCCATGAAAGTCGGCGGAATGCAGTTTTTCCGATCTGAAGGTTTCGAGACGATGGGTAAAGTGCTGCCACAGGCCGCCAAAATTGCCAGCTCCATTGCGGTAATATACCTTGTTTTGACATTGGCCAACATATTTGCATACGCCATGGCCGGAATGGATTTCTTCGACGCTTTGGTGCATTCGTTAACGACCGTATCAACGGGCGGTTTTGCCAATAGCGATGCGTCCTTCTCGGCCTTCAAAGGCGCACCGGAGTATGTCGCGACCGTGTTTATGTTGCTCGCCAGCTTGCCATTCGTTCGCTACGTGCAACTGCTGAACGGCAGCGCCGAGCCGTTGTGGCGAGATTCACAAATTCGGGCATTTCTGTTACTCGTCGCCGGATTGGTTGTCATCATGACAGCATTCCAGATGTTCGAAGACGGGTTTGGAACCGAAGAATCTATTCGTGAATCTCTGTTCAATGTCTCTTCAATCTTGTCGGGTACGGGATATGCCAGCGTCGATTACCAGCTTTGGGGCGCGTTTCCGGTAACTCTGTTTTTCCTGATGGGATTGATCGGGGGATGCGCTGGATCGACGTGTTGCTCCATCAAGGTATTCCGGTATCAGCTTTTGATCGCAGCCATTCGTAGCCAGATCCAGAAAATCCACAGCCCCAACGGCGTGTTCATTCCGCGCTATCAAGGTCGTCGTGTTGGCGAAGACGTGATGAGTTCGGTTACCGCGTTTTTCGTGGCGTTCATGCTGTCACTGGCGACCTTGGCTGTTATCCTCGGCCTTTTGGGGTTGGACGCGGTAACGGCAATTTCCGGCGCGGCAACAGCTTTGGCCAATGTAGGCCCGGGGCTTGGTGACCAGATCGGCCCGTCAGGTAATTTCGCAGGGTTACCGAACGCTGCCAAATGGGTGCTGAGCGCCGCAATGCTAATCGGACGGTTGGAACTGATGGCGGTTTACGTGCTATTCTCCGCTGCATTCTGGAGGCATTGATATGCCCGACACCTCCCTCGATCCCGAAAACTGGGGTGCCCTTCGCGCCGCCGCCCACGATATGCTCGACGCCGCACTTGCGAAAATGCAATCGGCCAGCGAGGGGCGCGTCTGGAACCCGCTTCCAGATGATCTTAAGCAATCCTTAACGGTTGATATCCCCCGCGAGGGGATCGGGATCGCGCGGACGCAACATGCCGTTCAGGCCCTGTTGCCCTACGGTGTTGGCAACACACACCCTCGATTTTTCGGCTGGGTCCACGGGGCGGGCACGCCTGGCGGCATGGTTGCCGATATCGCCGCCGCTGCGATGAACGCCAACCTAGGCGGGCGCGATCACGGGGCGATTTACGTTGAAAATCAGGTGGTCGAGTGGGTTCGCGACCTGTTTGACTTTCCCGCCAGTTCCAGTGGGTTGGTCGTTTCCGGCACCTCAATGGCGACGGTGGTGGCTCTGAAGGTTGCGCGCGATGTGAAGCTGGCGTTTGCCAATCAAAAGGGCGGGATCGGGGCGGCTGAACTGGTTGGGTATACTTCGGTTCAGACGCATAATTGTGTGGCAAGGGCGTTCGATTTGCTGGGATTGGGCACAGATGCCTTGCGCCTGATCGCGGTGGATGAAAATTTCGAGATGGACATCGCGGCCCTGAAATCTGCGATTGCCGCGGATAAAGCCGCGGGCAAAACGCCGTTTTGTATTGTTGGCACTGCCGGAAGCGTGAATGTCGGCGCGATTGATGATCTCGATGCCATCGCCGATATCGCCAAGGCCGAGGATATCTGGTTTCACGTCGACGGTGCATTCGGGGCCAGCCTGATGTTGTCGGAACCCATGCGCCCCCGCCTGAAAGGTATCACACGGGCGGATTCTCTGGCGTTTGATTTTCATAAATGGTGGCATGTCAATTATGCTGTGGGCTTTGTGCTGATCCGCCACGGCGCGGATCATTTGCGCGCATTTACCATGACGGCGGAATATTTGGCGGGGCAAAAACGTGGATTGGCCGCGGGTGGGCCTTGGCCAGCCGATTACGGATTTTCATGGTCATTGGCAGGCTCAATCCGATAATTTCAAAATCAAACTATCACCAACGGGTGCTGTACTGCGCATCA
>JAESQH010000052.1 GCA_016765235.1 Paracoccaceae bacterium | reverse complement strand
GCGTCCACAACCAGAATGGCGCCATCCATCTGCGCCGCACCAGTGATCATGTTTTTCACATAATCGGCGTGGCCCGGGCAATCAACGTGGGCGTAGTGACGGTTTTCAGTCTCATACTCAACGTGCGCAGTCGAGATGGTGATCCCGCGCGCTTTTTCTTCCGGTGCGGAATCGATCGAGTCGTAATCCTGAAATTCACCAAACTGTTTGGTGATCGCTGCTGTCAACGTCGTTTTACCGTGGTCAACGTGGCCGATTGTGCCAACGTTAACGTGTGGTTTCGTGCGTTCAAACTTTTCCTTACCCATGATAGGCCTCCATATAATATTGGTCAGGGTGCTGACCTGTGGTTTTCAGATCAGGCAAACTTTTCCTGAATTTCTTTCGAGATTGCAGCTGGAACCGCGTCGTAGTGGTCAAACTGCATACTAAAGTTCGCACGACCAGAGGACATGGAACGCAGGTTGTTAATGTACCCGAACATGTTCGCCAGAGGCACAAAAGCTTCGATAACAATCGCGTTGCCGCGTGTATCTTGGCCCTGAACCATCCCGCGACGGGAAGTCAGATCGCCGATGATGCCGCCTGTATATTCTTCAGGTGTCAGCACTTCGACCTTCATGATTGGCTCAAGCAACTTAGCGCCAGCCAAACGCATGCCTTCGCGCATACACATGCGACCAGCAATTTCGAACGCAAGGATCGAGGAGTCTACATCGTGGAACTTACCGTCGAGTAGGGTCACCTTGAAATCGATTACCGGGAAGCCAGCCAGAGGGCCACTGTCCATTACCGAAAGAATGCCTTTTTCAACGCCCGGGATGTATTCCTTAGGAATAGAACCACCAACGACCTTGGTTTCAAACGAGTAGCCTTCGCCAGGCTCCGTCGGCGTAATGACCATTTTCACTTCAGCGAACTGACCAGAACCACCCGACTGTTTCTTGTGGGTGTAGGAGTGTTCAACCTCGTGACCAATAGTCTCGCGGTAAGCAACTTGCGGTGCACCAATGTTGGCTTCAACTTTGAATTCGCGTTTCAGACGGTCAACAAGGATGTCGAGGTGAAGCTCGCCCATACCTTTCATGATTGTCTGACCGGATTCAAAATCTGTTTCAACGCGGAACGACGGATCTTCGGCTGCAAGACGTGCAAGACCAGCTGACATACGTTCTTGGTCGGCTTTGGTTTTTGGCTCAACAGCAATCTCGATCACAGGATCGGGGAAAGTCATTGTTTCCAAAACCACCGGATCACTTACAGAACAAAGTGTGTCACCAGTTGTTGTGTCTTTCAGACCAGCAAGCGCGATAATGTCGCCAGCGAATGCTTCCGTGATTTCTTCACGGTCATTCGAGTGCATCATCATCATCCGGCCAACACGCTCTTTTTTCTCTTTAGTAGAGTTATAGATGCCGTCGCCTTTGGTCAGCGTACCCGAATAAACGCGCACGAAAGTAAGTGTACCAACAAACGGGTCATTCATGATTTTGAACGCAAGACCCGAGAATGGCATATCGTCGTCTGCACGGCGCGCGATGTCACGCGTTTCTGTTTCATCACCGGGTTTGAAGCCCATGTAATCAACAACGTCCAGCGGGCTGGGCAAGAAGTCGATCACAGCGTTCAACAGAGGCTGAACACCTNTGTTTTTGAACGCAGAACCACAGAGAATAGGCACGAAAGTCATAGAAATCGTACCAGCGCGGATCAGCTTACGAAGGGTGTCAACGTCTGGCTCGGTACCATCAAGGTACGCTTCCATTACGTCGTCATCCATTTCGACAGCTTTTTCGATCATCTCGCCGCGCATCTCGACAGCTTTGTCTTTCAGGCTATCGCGAATTTCGCGGATTTCCCAAGAAGNNCCNAGATCCTCGCCTTCCCAAACCCATTCTTTCATGGTGATCAGGTCGATAAGGCCCTCTAGTTCAGTTTCAGAACCAATCGGGATCTGAACTGGCAGAGGGTTACCACCAACGCGTGTTNCAATCTGCTCAACGCAGTTGTAGAAATCAGCGCCGATTTTATCCATCTTGTTAACGAAAACAATACGCGGAACTTTATACCGGTCAGCTTGACGCCAAACGGTTTCAGTCTGCGGCTCAACACCGGCGTTCGCATCCAACAAAGCAATCGCGCCATCGAGAACAGCCAAGGAACGTTCAACTTCAATAGTGAAGTCAACGTGGCCCGGAGTGTCGATGATGTTCATACGGTGCTTGTTCGTCTGATCGACTTCACCATCATCCGTACGTGCCCAGAATGTAGTCGTAGCAGCGGAAGTAATGGTTATACCACGCTCCTGCTCCTGCTCCATCCAATCCATTGTCGCAGCGCCATCATGCACTTCGCCAATGTTGTGGGNTTTACCAGTATAAAACAGGATACGCTCGGTACAGGTAGTTTTACCCGCATCGATGTGCGCCATAATACCAAAGTTACGGTATTCTTTGAGGGGATATTCGCGAGCCATTGTTCTCGTCCTAAACCTAAGTTACCAGCGGTAATGGCTGAATGCTTTGTTCGCATCGGCCATCTTGTGAGTGTCTTCGCGTTTCTTAACAGCGGAACCACGGGAGGAGGACGCATCAAGCAATTCGCCTGCAAGACGTTCTTCCATTGTGTTTTCGTTGCGTGTGCGCGCAGCTTTGATCAACCAGCGGATCGCAAGTGCTTCGCGGCGTTCAGGGCGAACTTCCACGGGGATCTGGTATGTAGCACCACCTACACGACGGGAACGAACCTCGACGGATGGTTTGATGTTTTCCAGAGCTTCGTGGAACACCTCAACAGGTGCACGCTTCAGCTTACCTTCAACGCGATCAAGGGCACCGTAAACGATACGCTCGGCGATGGATTTTTTACCATCGAGCATCAGGTTATTCATAAATTTCGTCAGAATGCGGTCACCATACTTGGCGTCCGGCAAAACTACACGTTTCTCGGCGGCATGACGTCGGGACATACTGCTCTCTCCTTATTTAGGACGCTTGGCGCCGTATTTCGAACGACGCTGGCGACGATCTTTAACACCCTGGGTATCCAGCACACCGCGCAGAACGTGGTAACGGACACCGGGCAAATCTTTCACACGACCGCCACGGATAAGCACGACTGAGTGCTCTTGGAGGTTGTGTTTTTCACCAGGGATGTAGCAAATTACTTCAAAACCGTTGGTCAGGCGCACTTTAGCAACCTTACGCATAGCCGAGTTCGGCTTTTTCGGAGTCGTTGTATATACGCGTGTGCAAACGCCNCGCTTCTGCGGACATGCCTGCAGATGCTGCGATTTCTGACGCTTGACTTTCGGCTTCCGCGGCTTGCGGATAAGCTGTTGTATCGTTGGCATTCGGCAATAACCCCGTGCAACCAGTTTCAACTGCGCCAAGCACCGAATGTGCAAAACGCCAATAGTGCCGCCCACGGAGCCTTACGGACCCAGAGCAGCGAANTTCCAGAGGATCGAGGTTTGANCCTAGATCATGACCGCCAGATTGTGGCTTGTATCAGGTTTTGGCAGTTGCCTATCCCGAGTGGCGGATAAATAGAAGGAGTCGGNGGGGAAGTCAACACCCTTTCAGCCACGTCTTTCGCAGATGGGTGTAATTGATCTACGCCCTTTATTTATTGGGTATTTGAACAAATATCCAGCCCGCAATTATGCCCGCTGATGTCTGGCAAGAGTTCCAGCGACGATGCCTATGATAAATAGTGGAAAACCGGCGTAGCTAGCCCATTAATCCGTCGGAGTTGTAGGGCAATTGCAGAATCGGCGAATCCCCTCTTCTCAAGGTGACAGGTATTCACCTTAGATTTACAAATGGGTGTCAGGGTCAATGCAAACGGATTATTAGTGTTCACCATCAAAATACTGACGCTTCCAATATATAACGGCTACGAAGATTGCGGTTACAACAGTTGGAATAAGAATTTGGGGTCCGCCCAATTGATCGCCAACGGTAAAGAATGCGACCACGCTGTTTAGCATGAATATTCCCATATAAGTGAACGCCCATTTCGCCGCCCACTCTTTCCTGTTCCAAAGAGCATATAGGAACGTCAGTGGCCCTATAAAATCTAGCAGTAGGACGACGAGGAACGCAGGCGTACCGAACACAAATACGCCGAAAAGCGGTAATCCGTTGTTCATAAGGTTTGGTAGGTTCATGACTGCACCAAATGACCAAAGCGCCAGCACAACGAAAAGTACTTTCAGCGCCATCGGAATAGGCTTCCAGCCAGTTTTTATACTTGCAATATCTTCCATGATATATTCCCTCGATTGCACACGCAATCTCTCCAGTTGATTAATCTGCGGTTCAATGCAATCGGAAACCCGTTAGTAATCCGATCATAAGATGAACACTAGTTATATGGCAACTGTGGAGCCGACGCGTACCTCTACTTGAATGTCGCGCGCACAACGCTTTTGAAATGTATTGCGCCAACAAAAAAAGCCCCGCAGTTTCCAGCGGGGCTTTTCATATTCATATCAGACTTGCGATTAGTTGAAGAGACCTGAAGCGTCATCAGTTGGTTTCTCGCTGGCAGATTTGTCTTCCAGTGCGGCTACCGCAATGGCTTCTTCCTGACGCTGTGCAATGATCTTGGCGTCGCGCAATGTTGCGACGCGTTTGATGTCAAACGTTGCAGAACCNGTACCGGCNGGGATCAGNCGACCAACGATCACGTTCTCTTTCAGGCCAATCAACTTGTCACGCTTACCTTGCGTGGAAGCTTCCGTCAGAACCCGTGTGGTTTCCTGGAAGGACGCCGCAGAGATGAACGAGCGTGTCTGCAAGCTGGCCTTGGTGATACCAAGCAGGATCGGCGCACCGGTTGCAGGCTCGCGACCCGCAGCGACGGCTTCCTCGTTCGCTTCTTTGAACTCGGCCAAATCAACATGCTCGCCTTTCAACAAGGTTGTACCACCCGTCGATGCGATTTCCCATTTCTGGAGCATCTGGCGAACAATAACCTCGATGTGCTTGTCGTTGATTTTCACACCTTGCAAACGATACACGGCTTGAACTTCGTCGATCATATAGTCGGCCAACGCCTCGACGCCCATAACATTCAGAATGTCGTGTGGGGCCGGGTTGCCGTCCATCAGGTATTCACCCTTCTGGATGAAATCACCTTCCTGAACAGGAATGTGCTTACCTTTTGGCACCATATATTCGACCGGTTCCTGTGTGTCATCCACAGGCATAACCGAAACGCGACGTTTGTTCTTATAGTCCTTGCCAAAGGCTACGTGGCCATCAATTTCAGCGATGATCGCGTGGTCCTTCGGGCGACGGGCTTCGAACAATTCGGCAACACGCGGCAGACCACCGGTGATGTCTTTTGTCTTGGCGCCTTCGCGTGGAATACGCGCAATAACGTCACCGGCTTTGATCACTTCGCCGTCTTCAACGGACAAAATCGCATCAACCGACATGGTGTGAACCTCGGGGTGGCCGTTTGCCAAACGAACAGGTTCGCCGGTTTCAGGATCCATCACGATCAGTTCAGGCTTCAAGTCGCTGCCTTTAGGGGCCGTGCGCCAATCCATAACGATACGCTGGGTCATGCCCGTCGCATCATCGGTTTCTTCACGAATTGAAAGACCCGGCGTCAAGTCAACGAACTTCGCCACACCGGCTTGTTCCGCAATGATCGGAAGCGCGTATGGATCCCATTCAAACAGCTTGTCGCCACGCTTGATTTTCTTATCCTTTTTGACCAGCACAACTGTACCGTAAGTCAATTTGTAAGAAGCAAGTTCAACACCGTTTTCATCGATGATTGCCAGCTCCATATTACGCCCCATCACGACCTGCTCTTTATCAGCATTTACGATCAGGTTCGCGTTACGAAGCTCGACTTTACCATCATTGTTGGCTTCCTGGAACGACTGCTGGCCACCCTGCGCAATACCACCAATGTGGAAAGTACGCATGGTTAGCTGTGTGCCCGGCTCGCCGATCGATTGTGCGGCAATAATGCCAACAGCTTCGCCCGGATTAACGCGGGTACCACGTGCCAAGTCACGGCCATAACACGTTGCACAAATGCCGTCTTCAGCTTCGCACGTTAGCGGGCTGCGGATTAACATCGATGGAACACCGGCTTCTTCAACAGCGTCCGCTGCGCGCTCGTCCATAAGTTCGTCACGACGAACAAGGATTTCACCCGTTTTAGGATGCAGAACATCTTCGGCAGATGTACGGCCCAGAATGCGTTCAGACATAGAACTGATGATCTCGCCGTCGCTTACCGCAGCTTGCGCTGTGATCGAACGTTCGGTTTCACAATCATCGATCTTAACGATACAATCCTGTGCAACATCCACCAGACGACGTGTCAGGTAACCGGAGTTCGCCGTTTTCAACGCCGTATCCGCAAGGCCTTTACGTGCCCCGTGGGTGGAGTTGAAGTATTCCAGAACCGTCAGGCCTTCTTTAAAGTTCGAGATAATCGGAGTTTCGATAATCTCGCCAGAAGGTTTGGCCATCAGACCACGCATACCGCCCAGCTGCTTCATCTGAGCAGGGGAACCACGCGCACCGGAGTGGGACATCATGTAAACCGAGTTCGGTTCCATTTCTGAACCATCTTTTTCAACGTGCGTTTTCGAAATCTCGCCCATCATCGCATCGGCAACAACATCGGAACATTTCGACCAGGCATCGACAACTTTGTTGTATTTCTCGCCCTGAGTAATCAGGCCATCCATATACTGTTGCTCAAAACCTTTAACCTGATCACGTGTGCCGTTCACCAAATCCCATTTAGTATCAGGAATGATGATGTCATCCTTGCCAAACGAAATGCCGGCTTTGAACGCTTCATGGAAACCAAGCGTCATGATCTGGTCACAGAAAATAACAGATTCTTTCTGGCCACAGTGACGATAAACAATATCAATCACGTCCCCGACTTCCTTCTTGCGAAGCAAACGGTTCAGGATCGAGAACGGCGCCTTATGGTTTTTCGGTAGCAACTGACCAAGACGCAAGCGACCCGGTGTGGTTTCTACACGCTCCATATAGGAGTTACCCTCGGCGTCAATCTGTTCGATACGGGCTGTGATGTTGGCGTGCAAATGCACAACGCCAGCTTCAAGCGCGTGATCGACCTCTGCCATGGTTGCGAAAGCCATGCCCTCACCCACCATGCCCTTACGCGCAAGCGTAATGTAGTAGAGGCCCAAAATCATATCCTGCGAAGGAACGATGATTGGTTTACCATTTGAAGGCGACAGAACGTTGTTTGTCGACATCATCAGAACACGTGTTTCCAACTGCGCTTCGAGGCTCAGCGGAACGTGAACAGCCATTTGGTCGCCGTCGAAGTCGGCGTTGAACGCTGCACAAACCAGCGGGTGAAGCTGGATGGCTTTACCCTCGATCAGAACAGGTTCGAACGCTTGAATGCCCAAACGGTGCAATGTTGGCGCACGGTTCAGCATGACCGGATGCTCGCGGATAACCTCGTCGAGGATATCCCAAACTTCTGGACGTTCTTTTTCAACCAGTTTCTTGGCCTGTTTCACAGTTGTGGACAGACCTTTGGCCTCTAAGCGGGAATAGATGAACGGTTTGAACAACTCCAACGCCATCTTCTTGGGAAGACCACATTGATGCAGTTTCAACTCAGGGCCGGTCACAATCACGGAACGACCGGAGAAGTCGACCCGTTTACCCAAAAGGTTCTGGCGGAAACGCCCCTGTTTACCTTTCAGCATGTCGGAAAGCGATTTCAACGGACGCTTGTTAGCGCCAGTGATTACGCGACCACGACGGCCGTTGTCAAACAACGCATCAACGGATTCTTGCAACATACGTTTTTCGTTACGGATGATGATATCCGGCGCACGCAGTTCAATCAGGCGTTTCAGGCGGTTGTTACGGTTGATAACGCGGCGGTACAGATCGTTCAGATCCGACGTTGCGAAACGGCCACCGTCTAGGGGAACCAACGGGCGCAATTCTGGCGGGATCACAGGGATCACGGTCATGACCATCCATTCAGGACGGTTGCCAGAACCACGGAAGTTTTCAACAAGTTTTAGGCGCTTGATGATCTTCTTTGGTTTCAGCTCGCCAGTTGCTACGGCCAGATCAGCACGAAGCTGCTCGGCTTCTGCATCAAGGTCGATCGCGGCCAGCATCTCGCGGATGGCTTCAGCACCGATACCGGCAGTAAAGCTGTCATCACCGAACTGATCTTGGGCGTCCATGAACTCTTCTTCAGTCATAAGCTGACCGTGGTTGAGGTCTGTAAGACCCGGCTCGATCACAACATACTGCTCGAAGTACAGGATGCGTTCCAGATCGCGCAACGTCATGTCCAGCATCAAACCAATACGGGATGGAAGCGATTTCAGGAACCAGATGTGCGCAACCGGCGCGGCAAGGTCGATGTGACCCATGCGCTCGCGGCGAACCTTCTGCAAAGTTACCTCAACACCACATTTCTCGCATGTAACGCCGCGATACTTCATGCGTTTATATTTTCCGCACAGACATTCGTAATCTTTGATCGGGCCAAAGATACGCGCACAGAAAAGACCGTCGCGCTCAGGCTTGAACGTACGATAGTTGATGGTTTCCGGCTTTTTAATTTCGCCGAAAGACCAAGACAAAATACGCTCTGGCGAGGCCAAAGAGATTTTGATCTCGTCGAAAGTCTTTACGGGTGTTACCGGATTAAACGGGTTGTTCGTGATTTCGTGGTTCATGATTCATCCTCCGAATTCAGCAACTCGATATTCATACCGAGAGAGCGAATTTCCTTGACCAACACGTTGAAAGATTCTGGGACACCAGCCTCGAAGTTGTCTTCGCCTTTGACGATGCTTTCGTAGACTTTCGTCCGTCCGGCAACATCATCCGACTTGACTGTTAGCATCTCTTGCAAGGTGTATGCAGCGCCGTAAGCCTCCAAAGCCCAGACCTCCATCTCGCCGAAGCGCTGGCCACCGAACTGTGCCTTACCACCCAGTGGTTGCTGCGTAACGAGGGAGTACGGACCAGTGGAGCGCGCGTGGATTTTATCGTCCACAAGGTGATGCAGTTTCAGAACATACTTCATGCCGACAGTTACAGGGCGCGTAAACTGTTCGCCTGTACGACCGTCAAACAGAACCGACTGACCGGACGTGTCGAGACCAGCACGAACCAGTGCATCATTCACGTCTGCCTCTTTGGCACCGTCAAACACTGGCGTCGCGATTGGCACGCCGTTAGTGACGTTACCCGCAGCTTCGAGAAGTTCGTTCTGATCCATTTTAGCCAGAACCTCGTCATAGAGGTCAGGTCCATAGGCCACTTTCATAGTATCCTGCACAGGCGTCATATCGCCCGAACGCTGGTATTCCTGCAAAGCATCACCGATGGATTTACCCAGACCGCGTGCGGCCCAGCCCATGTGTGTTTCCAGAATTTGCCCAACGTTCATGCGCGATGGCACACCCAGTGGGTTCAGACAGAAATCAACCGGCGTACCATCCGCAAGGAACGGCATATCTTCTTCGGGAACAACGCGGGAGATAACACCTTTGTTGCCGTGACGGCCGGCCATTTTATCACCAGGCTGAAGCTTACGCTTCACAGCGATAAAGACTTTGACCATTTTCATCACGCCAGGCATCAGATCATCGCCGCGGCGAATTTTCTCTACTTTGTCGTCGAAACGCGCCTGAAGTGCAGCTTTTTGCGCCTCATATTGTGCGTTCAATGCTTCGACTTCAGATGCGTCTTTGTCTTCCGACAAAGCAAGCTGCCACCATTGACCACGGCTTAGCGTTTCCAGCAGTTCTTCCGTAATGGTCGAGCCAGCCTTCACGCCTTTCGGGCCTTTAACGGCCTTCTTGCCCATGATCAGTGTTTTCAGACGGTTGTAGATGTTACGATCATAGATCGCCAACTCGTCATCACGGTCACGGCTTAGTTGTTCAACGTCTTCACGTTCAATCTGAAGTGCGCGTTCGTCTTTTTCTACGCCGTGTCGGTTGAATACACGAACTTCCACAACTGTACCAAAATCACCAGGTTTCAGGCGCATGGATGTGTCGCGAACATCGGAAGCTTTCTCGCCAAAGATCGCCCGAAGAAGTTTTTCTTCAGGTGTCATCGGGCTTTCGCCTTTAGGCGTGATTTTACCAACCAGAATGTCACCCGGGCCAACTTCGGCACCGATGTAAACGATCCCTGCTTCGTCGAGGTTGCGCAATGCTTCCTCGCCAACATTCGGGATATCACGTGTGATTTCTTCAGGACCCAGTTTGGTATCACGGGCGGCGACTTCGAATTCCTCGATGTGGATCGAGGTGAAGACGTCATCCTTAACAATACGTTCAGAGATCAGGATCGAATCTTCGTAGTTGTAGCCCATCCAAGGCATAAACGCGACGAGCACGTTTTTACCAAGTGCCAATTCACCGATATCGGTGGATGGACCATCAGCAATAACTTCGCCCTTTTTAACCCGATCGCCAACTTTCACCAACGGACGTTGGTTAATACAGGTGTTCTGGTTCGAGCGCTGGAATTTACGCAGACGATAGATGTCCACGCCCGGATCGCCCGGNTCCATNTCNTCAGTNGCNTTGANAACGATACGCATCGCGTCAACTTGGTCGATGATACCACCACGGGNCGNNGTGATCGCCGCGCCGGAATCCCGTGCAACGATTTCTTCGATACCGGTACCAACCAGCGGAGCCTCGGCTTTAATAAGAGGCNCAGCCTGACGCATCATGTTCGAGCCCATCAAGGCCCTGTTCGCATCGTCGTTCTCGAGGAACGGGATCAGCGAGGCCGCAACCGACACCAACTGGCGTGGGGAAACGTCCATCAGATCCACGTTTTCAACAGGGCTAAGGGTGTAATCGCCCGAAGCACGTGTCGAAACCAGATCGTTAACGAACTTGCCGTTCTCGTCGATCTGCGCGTTNGCCTGCGCAACNGTGTGGCGCATTTCCTCGGTNGCNGACATGTACTGGANTTCGTCCGTTACCTGACCGTCAACAACCTTGCGATAAGGTGTTTCGATGAAGCCATATTTGTTAACCTTCGCGAAAGAAGCGAGGGAGTTGATTAGGCCAATGTTCGGCCCCTCCGGCGTTTCAATCGGACACATACGACCGTAATGGGTTGCGTGAACGTCCCGTACCTCAAAGCCCGCACGTTCGCGTGTTAGGCCACCTGGCCCAAGCGCTGAAAGGCGGCGTTTGTGGGTAACTTCCGAAAGCGGATTGGTTTGGTCCATGAACTGCGACAGCTGGCTAGAGCCGAAGAATTCACGAACAGCTGCCGCAGCCGGTTTTGCATTGATCAGGTCTTGCGGCATGATCGTGTCAATTTCAACGGAGGACATACGTTCCTTGATTGCGCGCTCCATACGAAGCAGGCCAACGCGGTACTGGTTTTCCATCAGCTCGCCAACGGAACGTACACGACGGTTACCAAGGTGGTCGATGTCGTCCACGCCGCCTTTGCCATCGCGAAGATCGGCAAGGGCTTTGACAACGGAAATGATGTCTTCTTTACGCAAGATACGCAGGGTATCAGGTGCATCCAGATTTAGACGCATGTTCATTTTCACACGACCAACAGCCGACAAGTCGTAGCGGTCATTGTTGAAGAACATGCTTTCGAACATTGCAGCCGAGGCTTCAACGGTCGGTGGCTCGCCCGGACGCATTACACGATAGATATCCATGAGCGCGCCATCGCGGTTCATGTTTTTATCAACAGCCATTGTGTTGCGGATATACCCACCAACATTGATGTTATCGATGTCCAGTGTTGGAATATCGGTCACACCATTGTCGAGCAGGGTTTTCAGCGTACCGGAGACTTCTTCGGTTTTAGCATCAATATCCCAAGTCAACTCACCGCCGGCTTCGACCCAGATCTCGCCAGTTTTGTCGTTGATGATGTCTTTCGCGGAAAAACGACCAATGATCTGATCGAATGGTACGAGGATGTTTTTAACTTTACCTTCATCTTTCAGTTTCTTGACTGTACGCGGTGTAACTTTTTTGCCAGCTTCGGCAATTACTTCACCAGACTTTGCGTCAACAATGTCGAAAAGCGGCTTGGTACCCTTGATGCGTTCCGGGAAGAACGCTGTAGTCCAGCCTTTTTTCTTTTTGTTCTGCTTGAAGTTTACGGTGTTGTAATACGCGTCACAAATACCTTCCTGATCCAGTCCCAGCGCATAAAGCAGCGTGGTTACAGGCAGTTTGCGGCGACGGTCGATGCGTGCGTAGATGATGTCTTTGGCGTCGAACTCAAAGTCTAGCCAGCTGCCGCGGTAGGGGATGATCCGCGAGGTAAACAGCAGTTTACCCGAAGAGTGGGTTTTACCTTTGTCGTGGTCAAAGAACACACCAGGCGAGCGGTGCATTTGGGAAACGATAACACGCTCGGTGCCGTTAACAACAAATGTACCGTTCGGTGTCATCAATGGCATTTCGCCCATGAACACGTCTTGCTCTTTAATGTCTTTAACGGAACGTGCGCCTGTGTCTTCATCCACATCAAACACGATCAGACGGAGAGTAACTTTTAGCGGGGCGCCATATGTCATGTCGCGCTGCATGCACTCTTCTACGTCGTATTTCGGCTGTTCAAGCGTGTATTTCACAAACTCCAGAACGGATGTTTCGTTGAAATCCTTGATCGGGAAGACCGACTGGAAAACAGCGTTGATACCTTCGCCGTCCATCGGTTGATCTTGATCGCCGGAATTGAGGAAAAGTTTGTATGAACTTTTCTGAACCTGAATGAGGTTCGGCATTACCGCTACTTCGCGAATTTTGCCATAATACTTACGGACACGTTTGTGACCTGAATGCGTCTTAGCCATGCTAATCCTAACTTAGTTTTCAACGCCCGATACGCGACTGGGAACGCATATCAAAGCCTTGCGGCGACACCTACCAATTCTTGCGAAACTCCCACATCTCGCTTCCGGAAGGTCTGCACCTTTCAAGAGGGTCATTAACCATCTTGAAAGACGCAAACAGCCGGACCCGATTGAAACCGGATCCAGCCTTGTTTTGTTAACGCAGCGCAAGCGCCGCGAAAAATTATTTAAGCTCTACAGTTGCGCCAGCAGCTTCAAGCTTTTCTTTGATCTCTTCAGCTTCAGCTTTGGAAACGCCTTCTTTAACGGCTTTGCCGCCTGCGTCTACAACGTCTTTAGCTNCTTTGAGGCCCAAACCAGTAATGGTACGAACTTCTTTGATCACTGCGATTTTCTTGTCGCCCGGGGATACCAGGATAACGTCGAATTCGTCTTTTTCTTCAGCAGCAGCGCCAGCGTCTGCAGCGCCAGCAACCATTACGGCGCCGCCAGCAGCAGGCTCGATGCCGTACTCGTCTTTAAGGATATTTTTTAGTTCTGCAGCTTCGAGAAGGGTAAGACCCACGATCTCTTCAGCCATTTTTTTCAGATCAGCCATTTTACTTTTCCGTTTCAGTTTCGATGTGTTCCGATGTCGTTTTGTTACAAACTAGTCAGCCCAACAATTACATTAAGACTTACGCCGCTGCCCGTTCTTCGAGGGTAGTAAGAATACCCGCGATGTTCGAAGCAGGCGCGCCAATCGCACCAGCGATGTTGCTAGCAGGTGCACCCAATATCGAAGCGATTTGAGCAAGAAGCTCATCACGCGACGGCATGGCTGCAACCATTTTAACACCGGCTGGGTCGAGAACGTCTTCACCCATGGATCCACCTAGAACAACGAGTTTGTCGTTGTCTTTGGCAAAGGCTTGAACAGCTTTCGCTGCTGCAACCGGATCTTCTGAGTATGCGAAGACAGTCATTCCTGTCAGCAAATCGGCCATAGAAGCGGTCGGTTTACCCTCAAGAGCGATTTTGGCGAGCTTGTTTTTGGCGACACGAACAACACCACCAGCGTCAACAACGCTGAGGCGGAGCTTCGTCATCTCTGCAACTGTGAGGCCTTCGTAGCGTGCAACCACGACGACACCAGAGTCCGTGAAGATTTGACCGAGTTCGTCGATCACTACTTCTTTTTGGGCTCTATCCACAATATTACTCCAAATTATAGAAGGGTCACCCCTTCCGGCTCATATTCACTGGAACTCACGTTCCAGCGTTCGGGTGTCCAGGTTCCCGCCAAAATTCGCCCGAGTGCTAAACCCGTTTGATTCTGATCGTTCCCCGTCTCAGGCAGGAATTATGATCTTGCGATCACCCGCCATCTTGGACAGTTGGGCTATTGCTAGCCCGAAACATCCCCCGCCTCGCAGCGGGGGAATTCTTTATTCAGCGACAGCTTTGCTGATGTCGATTGTCACGCCAGGGCCCATAGTGGAGCTAAGCGAAATCTTTTTCATGTAGGCGCCTTTAGCACCGGCAGGCTTGGCTTTCTGCACAGCTGCAACAAACGCTTTAACGTTTGCAACCATGGCAGCTTCGTCAAACGATGCTTTACCGATACCGGCATGTACAACACCGGACTTTTCAGCCCGGAACTGCACTTCGCCGCCTTTGGCAGCTTCAACAGCAGCCTTGATGTCCATAGTAACTGTACCAACACGCGGGTTTGGCATCAGGTTACGTGGGCCAAGAATTTTGCCCAGACGACCAACGATTGGCATCATGTCAGGTGTAGCAATACAACGATCGAAATCGAGGTTGCCGCCCNGAATAGCCTCCATCAGGTCTTCTGCACCAACGATGTCAGCACCAGCCGCTTTAGCTTCATCAGCTTTAGCGTCACGGGCGAACACAGCTACGCGCATCGATTTACCAGTGCCCGAAGGCATGGACACAACGCCGCGAACCATTTGGTCAGCGTGGCGCGGATCAACACCCAGCACCATTGCGATATCTACAGTTTCGTCGAATTTCGCAGTTGCATTGGCCAAAACCAGTGCTACAGCTTCTTCAACAGTTACAGTGGCGCTTTCGCCAAATGCTGCCTTTGCGGCAGTAAAACGTTTTCCAGTAGCCATTTTGATTATCCTTTAACCTCAATGCCCATGGAACGAGCGGAGCCTTCGATGATCAACATCGCGGCATTAATATCGTTCGCATTCAAATCAACCATTTTGGCTTCGGCGATTTCTTTAACCTGCTTGCGTGTCACAGAACCGGCGATTTCTTTACCGGGATTGTTCGAAGCGGATTTCAGTTTTGCAGCTTTCTTCAGCATGTAGGACGCTGGTGGCGTCTTGATTTCCATGGTGAAGGATTTATCAACATAATAGGTGATTACAGTCGGGCAAGGCGCGCCGGTCTCCAAATCCTGTGTCTTGGCGTTGAACGCCTTACANAATTCCATGATGTTNATNCCGCGTTGACCCAATGCAGGACCTACGGGGGGGGATGGGTTTGCTTTACCTGCAGGAACCTGCAGCTTTAGCATACCAGCAACTTTTTTAGCCATTACGGCCTCCTATTTATCACAGCCGAGGAACATCCCGCGACTTGTTTAGTGGTTCGGCTTGCGCGTACGCGCACCTCCCACAGGCACATTCAGGTTTGCTTTCTAACCTGCATGAATTCCAGTTCGACCGGGGTTGCCCGACCAAAAATCGAAACGGTCACTTTCAAGCGCTCGTTCTCGTTGTCTACTTCTTCGACCATGCCGCTGAAGCCCTCGAACGGGCCGTCGGACACATCGACCTTCTCGCCGATGTCGAACGAAANCATCGAGCGTGGGCTTTCGGCACTTTCTTCTACCTGGTTCAACAACAGGGCGACTTCTTTATCGCGCATTGGAACCGGCTTGCCCATTGGGCCCAAGAAACCCATGACGCGGTTGGTGTCGTTAATCAGGTGGTAGGCCTTGTCGGACATCTCCATACGTACGAGGATATACCCCGGCATAAAGCGTTTCTCGACTTGTACCTTCTTGCCCTTACGGACTTCGATAACTTCTTCGGTTGGAACCAGAACTTCGACGATATCTTCTTCGAGACCGTTTTGGGCTGCGGATTCGCGGATCGACTCTGCAATCTTTTTCTCGAAGTTCGAGAGAACGCTCACCGAATACCAGCGTAATGCCATTGTTGCTCGACCTTTAGTTATCGGAACGCCACGCGTCCATTTTATTCAAATTATCAAAGGCTTACGCCATTATTCCAAAACAAAACAGAGCGCGTAGACGAATCGAAACGCGCTCATGTCAGGTAGGGGTTCGCGCATATACCGCGCTACCCCGTTGGAATCAAGAGGCTAAGCGCAGGATCGTGTCTAGTCCGAAGCGAATAATTATATCCGCNANNGAGAAGAAAATCGCNGCGAGNGTCACCATTACGAACACCATACCGGTGGTCAAAAGCGTCTCGCGCTGGGTTGGCCATACGACCTTGGACACTTCGGCCCGAACTTGCTGTGCAAACTGCAATGGGTTGGCTTTAGCCATGCCTGCGACTCCTGAAATTCTGTGAATGCATTCGTTGGCCTTGAACTAACGCTTCTTGCACCGGAATTCAAGGGTGGTTTGATCACGTTAACCTTTGCCGGTTTTCGGGCTAAATCGCGGTACACAACCCGTACACAATGCGTACACAACGCGTATGCACAAATTGCGTTAACCTTTTCGACCCACCGCCGAGAAAACCAGAACAGGAATCACAAACAACCCGCCGACAGCGGCGACCCACAGAGTTTGTTGAAATCCGATAAGGATTGTCAGTGGTCCGGCCAATATTGCCCCGATGGGAATCGCGGCCCCTTCCAACACCTGAAAAGTTGCATTGGCGCGGCCAAGCATGTCTTCGGGGGTCACTCGTTGGCGCAAGCTCATCGCTAAAATAATGAAGATGGTCAGGAACATGTCTTCCAACAATTGCTGTGCTACCAGAAACCAAATTCCGTTGGCCGGATTGATCATTGAAGCGGGGATTAACAATATTGTCAGGGAGCCTGCAGCCAATGTCGCGATCATCACGCGCCTTGTGCCAAATCGGCTTGTCAATCGCGGCGCCAGCAGCGCCCCCGCAAATGCGCCAAATCCGCCAACGCCGATAACCAGTCCTAGAGCGAACGGCGACAGGTTAAGCATCGTTAATCCCAGTATCATATAGAGGGTGAAGAAAAACCCGCCGAACAGGTTTCCGACTACGTTAACCAGCAGTAAGGGCCGTAAGTTTGCGTCGGACATACACAATCGAAAACCGGCAATTGCGTCAGAAAATAGACCGTGCGCCTGCCCTCTTTTAGCTGTGATTTTCTCGCTCACATCGATGCGCGCCAACATGGATGCCGACCAGAAATAGGACGCTGCATCAATTATCATCGCGAAGGGCGCGGTGAACAGTTGCACGAGCAAGCCTGCGACAGCGGGGCCCGATGCCTCGGCTATGGAATCGGTGGCCTCCAGTTTACTGTTGGCCTCGACCAGATTTCGTTTGGGCACGAGAATTGGCAGAAAGGAGTTGTCGGCGATCTGGAAAACCGTGGTTGCAGAGCCAACGATGACAATCACCACATACAGCAACTGCATATCCAATACGCCGAACCACGCGGCGATCGGGATGCTGATAATACTTATGCCGCGGACCAAATCAGCAATTATCAGAATTTTGCGTTTATGGCCGCGATCAATGATGCCGCCGATAAACAAGGATACGAACAAACCCGGAAGGACGCCGAGAACAGCGAGATAGCCAACTTGTGTTGTTGTGGCCCCTATTGAAACAATCGCGATGATCGGCAAAACAGTACGTGTAATACGCGAACCGAACGCGCTGCCGATTTGTGCGGCCCAAAGGCGCACGAAATTGCGGTTTTGTAAAAGTTCGGTCTGAAAGAAGTGGCGTGTCAAATATTTTGTCTTTCACCTCGGAATAGAATTTGCACAATAAACATACCTAATGCAGATCAGCAAGAATTCCCGCCGGCTCGAAAAACTTGGGTACTCAGTTTCCTGTGCGCCCAGTTGAAGCCGATACTCATATTTCGACGGGTCACTCGTTAGTTTCGATCGGGCAAAACGACTTAAGGGTTGGACCGATGCCTGTTGCGCCAACGACTAGCAATATACGTTGCAGGGTGTCGGTTGAAACAGAACGTCGTCTTTGCTGGCGCGCATGCTGTTTGCACGTTCCAGCAAGCCCTTCGCGTCTGGGTCCAACGATTGGTAAAGGCCGTTAGCTATGCACCATGTCGTTGGTGTTTTAGGCAAAGGTGGCTTCTGATCCGAGGGGCGTGGTCAATCCGATATTACTTCGAAATACCCAAACTTTGGCCGGCCGCCGAAATATCGCATTTGAACGTTCGCCCTTGAACGATTTTCCCGTTGGGTTCGCGCAAACAGCCTTTGTTGTCTGTGTAGCGTTTTGGTCGGGCTTGCCATGTTTCGTATTTTCCTTGCGACATTTCGCGTAGAAAAACGAGTTGGTTTAGATCAAGGTAACCGGAGATTGGTTGGTCATTATCCTTCTGCCACTCGCCAATCGCCGCGCGGCTACCGTCGCCAAAGACGCCGTCTATGCCATTTGTGTGGTAATCCAGCAGCACAAGGCGGCGTTGGATTTCACGGCGGTCGGAACCGGTTAGTTCAAGTTCTTTTTCCGAGGCGTGAGTCGGGGGATCACCTTCTGCAATTTCCACCGTCGTTACGACATCTGCGGGTTCCTCGGCCTCCATCGGTTCTTCGACATCATCAGGTTCCTCAACCGAAGCCGTTTCTTCGGGCTCCGTGATTTCGACCAGGACCGAATCCGGCGTCGCTATCTCCAATGAATCGAGTGTCGGGAGCGCATTGGATTTTCCGACGTACGCATCGACATTGGTCAAGGTCAATCCATCGCGGTTGATAACCATGTCAAACCGTCCGTAAATAGATTTTTCGCCGCCCCCCGAAATGATCGGTGTGCAGTCAATAATTGCAACGGTGCCTTCGCGTAACAACCCGCGCTCGCCCTTCGAAAGGGTCGCGGGAGACATGAGGTCTGGCAAATTGGAAATGTCTCCGTTGGTGTTCAACTCAACTCGCAGCACAACCTCGTCGTCGCCAGAAATCCGCTCGGAAGGATCAACATAACAGCGCAACAGGCTTTGCCATAAAAGCTGGGTGATAATGGATTTTTGTGCGCGCGACTGGGCGGCGCCGACGTTTGGAATCAGAAGCACTGCGACCATTGCTAGTGCCCCCAAAAGCCCCGTTGCCGGTTTTCTAAAGATATCGAGTATCATAATCTGTGTTATACCTTTTATCGCCCACCATCGAAACATCGTGTCTAATCGGTAAATTTGGCAAAAATTAGGCCAACTACCAGACTATGTTTCATCGAGGGCCGCTTCGTTCGATTCTGCAACTAATTCTTCAATAAAATGGCTAACCAACTGTGTTCGCCCACTCACGTTTGCTTTTTGGTATATTGCGTTGCATTGAGCCTTGATGGTTCCGATGCTTTTACCCCGAACTTGCGCAATTTCGGAATTGGACAGGCCTTTGATTGTGAACAGTGCCACATCTTTTTCCGACGGAGACAGGCCCCATTCCTCAAAACGTCGGCGCATTAGTTTATGGAACTGACCTGATGCCGCCAACATGCGGTTGTCGACTTCACGCAGGCTTTGCCCGATATGCTTCAGGACCACGATTCCCAGGAATGCCCCCAACAAAAGGCCAATGATCGTGACGATCTGAACGGTTTCGCGAAACTCCCAACTTACGGCGACCTTGCGAATACCGAAAATTTCCATCGCCATATCGACGATATAAAACAGGGAAAACGACACTTGTAGAAAAACTATGGCGGCAAGAAGCAGGCTACTGGCGCGAATACCGGAAATGCTGATCAATGGCCGCCCCTCCTGGTGGGAGATTTATAAAGCGGCACTATAGCAATCAGTTCCCGCCGCCGCCACCTGCGTTACCAGAATTCCCGGCGCCATTCCCGTTATTCCCGTTATTGCCATTGTTGCCATTGTTGCTGTTGCCGCTGTTTCCACGCCCATTGGCCTGTGTCGGTAGACCATTGGGATTGCCCTTGGCCTGCTCGGAAATTTCTTGTGCCAGATCACGCAGAACTTCGCTTGTGGTGGGGTTAATAATGATTTCCCGTATCTCGGTGTCGGAATAGGCAATTATTCGTGCACGCCCAAGAAACGTCCGTCTAATTTCGAAATACACGAAACCTTCAGCCTTCAGTTCCTCGATCAGGTCCTTCACGACTTGCAGTTCTGCAATTTTGGAGGCTACGACAACAACTTCCGTGGCTTCCGCGGAATTGCCGGTGGTTTGCGCGAAGGAGCCGCCAACGCTAATCGTTACCGCCGAAAGGGCAATTACAAGAATTTTTATCATACGCATGTTAATCCCCCAACGGTTAACAGTGGTTCCGGTAAACACCACACGAGCATCTTGATACGACTTATACTGCGTTTTTCTGTCGATTGTCTTTAAGATAACAAACAAACTTCGTCAGTATCGTGTGGCTTTCGAAAAGAGGTCGGTTGAACAACAAACCTCTTTCCATTTTCTAGACCTTGGAAAGGTTTAGGCATTACTTGTTAAGCAATTCCCACAGGGCTGTTAGTGCTTCGTCTGACAGCGTATCAGCCCCAACTAGCTGAATAGCTTCATCTTCCACGACCAGTACTTCTACCAGTTCAAGCTCGCTTTCCAGTGCGGCCAATTCTGCACCTAACAGGCCGAGGTCTTCTTCATAGGTAGGGGCGGTTGGATCAAATGTTGGGGAAAGTGGGTCATATATTGGGTCGTTTATATCCAAATCGCCAATCGCGGTTAGGACTGCTGCAATTTCTCCTTCGATCACGAGAATATCACGCGCTATGTAAGCATCCGGGTCAACAACTCCAGCAACAGCATAAGCCTGCTCCGCCGCTTCTGTCGCTTCTTTATATATAGCGAGCTTCCCGACTGCGCTGTTAGGGCTTGCATTCAAAAATGCCTGCGCTGAAGCGTGCGCTGCGTTGCGCCATTTTAGTTCCGACGCAATTGCACCCTGATTGCCGTTCTGCGCACCAGCTTGAGAGTTCCCGCCGCCTGCGTTGTTTCGATTGCTGCCAGCGGTTCCGCTTTTACCTTGCGCAAATGCGCCGCCACTGCTGAGCAGTGTCACTGTTAGCGCAGTCAGCACTACCATTTTCGTATTCAGTTTCATCTTCCATCTCCGGGTTTATACATTACAAAAATTCGCTAAACTTGCTAATTCACCCCTTCGGAATGCACGGTTTTGAGCGCTGACGAAATTGATAAAAGGGTTAAACATTCGATTTAAACCAAAGATTATGAGCAACCTGAAACCGAATGCGTACTGCGGTTACAGCTCCTTACCTTTACAAAAGGTTACCGCCAACGAAAATTTCGCCAAAGTGTATTTGGCTTAAGTTTTTTAAGAAAAGAGGGCACTGGCAGGGGCTAAGAGACTCGAACTCTTGACCTTCGGTTTTGGAGACCGGCGCTCTACCAACTGAGCTAAACCCCTGTACCGTGCGAGGCATGGGATACGGGGAATTGCGCAGGGATGCAAGGGGGTGTGACGCGGAATCGCGTTGTGAGCTGGATCAATCGCAAAAACAGTTTAGAGGCTGGGCGCGCTATTCCACCCACGGCCGCAGAAGTGCCGTTTGGTGATCGAGGAAACACCAATTATTGAACAAATAAATTGCATAAAATTGGGTGTAGTTTGCCGATCGGATTAATACTTTTTTAACGAGGAAACCTTAGACAGGTGGCAGATACAACTTATAGATCCGAAGGGTATGAAATGAAAAAATCACTAATTGCAACTGTGTCAGCACTGGTCATCGCCACACAACTTGGAACGCCGGCGATCGCAGGTTTTAAAACACGCCAGCTACTTGAAATCGATGCATTGATAAATGCAGGTGAATGGGCAGATCTGCGCCGGTACGTTAAATTAAATCCTGAACTTCTGGTAGGTGACGACGCCTTGGCTTTGCAGTTGATGAGTTTTATGGAAGACACCGGCAGTTTTCTCGCATTTTTTAGATTTGATGAATCAATGTTCCCCGATATGTCGAAGGTCGATGCAAGTGCGGCGATCTATTAACTGATCGTAAACTTGAAACATGAAATAACACTCGTTCTGGACACACGCTTTCCTGGCGGCACATCGTCGGCTGTCGCCAGAGAACTGTATGCTCTTTCAGAATTCGCGCGCGTACGCGTTGTTGGAATTCATTCTCGTATGTTCAAGGGGAACGAGGACAATCCGAAACTGACAGCTGTGTTCGAAGAACTGGGGATTACGCCCGAATATAATCCAAAAACCATCACATCCGAAACCATCGTCATACATAACCCGTCATTTCTGAAGTTTAACGAAACTCTGGAAACACAATTCGTATGTAACCGGCTTATCGCCGTTGCCCATGAAAATTTCCTTCGGCCAAATGGTGCAGAAAGTTTTGATGTTTCCAAATGCCTTTCGCTGATTTCCCAAACCTCTTTGGCTCGACAGTTTTTTATTGCACCCGTTTCTGGATACAACAGAGGAACTGTGGAACGCTGGTTGAAAACATCAGATGCAAATTGGCACGTTACCGAATTTGACTGGTTCAACATTTGTGATTTTGAAATGTGTGAACCAACTTCGAACCCAAGCGACCGACGGGGAAGGCACTCGCGTGCGGGATTTGAAAAGTTTCCCAACAACGAAACCATGCACCTTTTGTTTCCACAATCTGCGGGCTACTGCGGTATTTTGGGGGCTGACAGCCTGATCGCAGATTCTCAACATCCAAAATATTGGGATCTTTACAAATTTCAGGAAATTGAAGTCGCAAAATTCTTGGAAAAGGTCGACTTCTTCATTTATTTTACACATCCAAATCTACAAGAGAGCTTTGGGCGTGTAATAGCAGAAGCAATTGCTGCCGGAAAAATGGTCATTACAGATGCGTTGACCGCACAAACCTTTGGGTCAGCGGTAAGTGCAGCGCTCCCGAAAGATGTGGATGCAATAATCCATGGCTTTATTGATGATCCACAGGCCTATCAAATTCACGTAAAAAACGCGCAGTCCACGCTAAATCGTTTCTCGGCCGAACACCTAAACTCAGCAATAATAAACGTTTTAAACAGACCAATCGAGGTAGAATTTGATTTTATGTGAACATGCCAACAATACGCCCGAGGCAACCGAAGCCTTGTTGATTTTCGTCGGGCAAATGAACGCCGCCGGGCACGATGTCAAAATTAACGCAGACAGTATACGACACCCTCTCCATCGGAACCTTCAATATGAAATTGCTCCGTATCTGTGCGATGTACAATGCACCCAGATATCAAAGCTTATTATTCTAGGCGCTGACACTCTGGATAATGACAAGTTGGTCGATTTCCGTCGATTGAAAATTCGACCTGAAACACAGGTTTACGCGATTGGGAACTTCGAAAAAACGCAAACGAGAATTTCTGTGCTGTCTCGACTTTCTTACGTGTTGGGCAAAGACCCTGAACTGGTAGAAATCGCCAACTCCAGCGCATTCACAGACGGCGCGATTCCCGCGCTAGGTGTGCCAATTCAGATAAATGCCATGAAACGAACGCGTATCATGTTGTTAGCGCCGAACCTTGAGGACAGCCGCCTAGTTGATCAAGTTTATTCATTCGCTTTATCGCGTAAATTTGATACCGTCATCGTGACCAACGGTAAGTCAAAAGAGCTTTGGCAAAAAATGCACGGGTTTGATTGCGACATTTTTTATTATGGCGAGTTGCCTCCCGAAGATTTGTCAACCAAGGCGGATATTTGCGTNTTGGTNTCNGATATNGAAAACAATANTCGCGCNAAAACAATCTTCTACAACCTTATTGTTTCAGGTGCACCAGTTGTCGATTGCACGCGAAATGCGTTTGACGGGAAATTTGATGACTTTGCTGTTCGTGGGCCTACAGATATCAGTCATCTGTCGGGTTACCTAACAGATGAAATCCTTCCAAACATCGGCGAATTAGGTGAAATGTCACGGAATTCGAAGGTCGCCCAAGAAGTCGATGTCACTCGGTTTTTGGATAGATTGCAAATCCACCCATCATCTAAGCACAAGGACAATATGCGGGAAGATGAGGGTCGGATTCTGTTTGTTCCGACCAACGGTGTTGGTCTTGGCCACGCGCAAAGATGCTCGCTTGTTGCGGACAGACTGTCACCNTCAACCAAGATCAGATTCGCAGCATTTCCTAGTTGCCTGCCGATGCTCAACCGATACGGGTTTGACGGGGTTCCGCTGGTTAGCCGCTCCGATTTGCACGCCGCCCCCTACGACAACGACCTACTCAACTACCAACGCCTGTATTCATCAACTAGCAATCGTGACCTACTGGTTTTTGACGGCGGATACGTTTTTGATTCCATTTTCCGAACGATTGCAAAACGAAAACTGCGGGGAATCTGGATTAGACGAGGGCTGTGGCAAGCAAAACAGAACAACACAGTTGCTTTGGATCGAGAGAAAATATTCGAGCGCGTGATTGTCCCGATGGAAGCATTTGACGAGTTGAATCGCAGCTATTCGCGCGGGGCGCGCCTAAAAACTGTTGGGCCCATTGTTCAGCGCCCGAACCCCAGCGTATTTGATCGCGAAAGATTACGCGAACGCCTTCGAAAACGGTTTGGCAGAGAATTTACCTTCTTGACGATTACGATGTTGGGTGGAGGCGTTGCCGCTGACCGAACAGCACAGGTGCAGGCTATTTGCGCTGGAATGGAAAAACGAAGTGACACACTTAACCTGATTGTAACCTGGCCCACAGCGCGGGTCGATCCGGGATGGTTCTGTTGGAATAATTCAAAAGTTGTAAGAACTCATCATGCGAACTCGCTGGTTTCAGCTTGCGACTTGTTCATTAGCGCAGTGGGGTACAATTCGTTTCATGAAGCTATGTACAATCAGGTTCCATCTATATTCATCCCACAAATGGCGTCATTCATGGATGATCAGCGGGCGCGCGCCGAAGCGGCGGCCGACCGTGGAGCGGCGATTTTAATTGAACCGACGCAAATGTTGTCGTTGGAACGTGAAATCAACTTGTGTCTTAATGACTCAAAAGTCGATGAAATACAAACCGCCCTGAAAAACCTTGAGCTGCCCGAAATAGGAAATACCGCTGCTGCCAATTACATCGAGGAGATTGCCAATGAACGCTGATGACTGGTCAATGATCATACCCAAAATTGTCCCCCAAAACGCAGAAACCCTAGATGACATGTTAGGGGGCTTTGATGCACGACACACCGCGCCTGGCATTTGCGTGTTTCCTGAGAACGAATGGCACAGTAGCCAGAAGAACTTTCGAGATTCCTCTACAGTTTGTATTGGGGTCCGTGTCGACGGCGATGATATCGATCGAACAGACCTGTCCATGAAATTAGCGTCAATGGCACTTGAAAAGGATGTTGTGCCGATAATTTTCTTCAGAGGAGATTACTCCGGAATGGAAAGATTTGGATTCCGCGTTGAAAAGGTCTCCGGCGAAACTGAAGTTGCACGATTGGAATGTGAAGAACAACTAAAGAGGTTTTGGAATATTTCGGTGATGATATAGTTTTGGCTCACTGCCAATCGCATGCCCGAGTTCTGGACTGTTCGCTATTTAGCGCACTTTGTTTGCTCAGTTATTCAATAGGTCGTTCGGAACGTGGAACGCATTCAAAAACAATACCTAGGGGTTTTTAACAGTCGGAGTGAAACCCGTTTATGTAATCAACGATTGATATCCCGGCCACCCGACGGAAATTCCGTTTATGCTGCCAGATCGGCTCGGCGTTGAAAATTTCGAAGATACCGTCTTTGAACGCCATGTGTTCGGGAGATCAGGCGGCACCCGTAGACTGCAATATCGCGCCACTCCGCAAAACCGCTTTTGGAAAGGTCATACCCGTAAACATGCCGAAAATAAATATCCAGAACTATGACCAGACTGAGATTATCCTTGCGAACTCAGATTCAGCTGACACCATTCATCTTTTGTCCGACGAGCGAAACTAAAATTACAGAGAGCCCATTTTTGATGGAAACAACTACCCAAGATTGCGGCAATGGAAACGACGCTGCTTGTCGACCGCGAGATAATTGTAGGAAATAACCGAAATGGAAGTGCGTATTCTGTTCGATGCGAAGCTTCAACAGAACAAACTTTGATCGCATCTTTGTGGACAACACAGATGCAAAATATATCGAGTCCGCATCAAGAGAATTGGCCTTGAACCCACCGGATACTTAACGTGAACCAAGGGTTCGGGCGTGACATGTTGCACGCCCGAACCATACTCAGGAAATATTCTTATGAGCCGGGCCTGCCCCAACCTTTTCGTACAGAACAACTTTCGTTCCCAACGGGACCATATCATATAGTTTGGTCACCTGATCGTTAACCAAGCGGGCGCAGCCGTTGGAAACGGCGCGGCCGATGGTGCGTGGATCGTTTGTACCGTGAATGCGGAGATATGTATCGCGCCCGGATTCCGTGAAGAGATAAAGAGCGCGGGCGCCGAGCGGGTTATCAATGCCACCCGGTTGTCCGTTTTCCAGCGGCATACCTTCAGCGAACTGACCGTAGCTTTCGGGGCTGCGTTCCATCATGTCGTCTGTCGGTTTCCATTTGGGCCATTCTTGTTTCGCGCCGACGTAAAACGTACCGGGATGANAAAGATTGCCGCGNCCAACNCCGNCAGTATACCGGATTGCCTGATTGTCTTCCAATGTCCAGTAGAGCGCGAACTGGTTGGGATCCACATGGACCTCGCCGGCCGGCAAATCTGTCTTGAGACGGACAACTCGTGGCATATACTCTTCGCGCAAGATATATGGTTCGCCGCGTTCGTGGGCGAGTGTCGGGGCTGCTACGCCGTACATGGCAGCAGCCAAACCGGTAACGCTAAATTGGCGTCGATTTATCATATTAAATCTGTCCCTTGTTTTGTTTAAATAACAGTTGCTTCTATATGGTCGTGCACATCATCCAATTCTCGCATCATAGGCGCAAGGCCAAAAATAACTATTAACAATACCGTTATCTCTAGGCTTGCGGGGCGTCGTCCAGCTTAACAAATACTGGAATGGTTACTTCGACTTGAAGTCCGCCCTGTGCAATATTTGACAAGGATATTTCCCCACCGTGTGCGTGGATTACCGTTCGTGCGATGGATAGGCCCAGACCTGTTCCGCCGGTATCAAGGCTTCTGGATTTTTCAATCCGAACGAAAGGGTCGAAAACCCGTTCTAGATCAGCGTCGGATATGCCTTCGCCATCGTCAGAAATAGTTATATTAATCCCATCCCGCACGATTTCCGCTTTTATGTCGGCGTGATGCCCGTAGCGGATGGCATTTTCGATCACATTACGGAGCGCGCGCCGCATGGCTACCGGTTTTATCCTGACATTCATTCCGGGCTGTGCATCCAATTTTACGGGGCTATTGAGCGCAATAAAATCTGCCGTTAGCTCGTTAAGAAAGTCATACATGTCAACCTGTTGGCTTTCTTCCGATGTCACCATGCCGCGCGCAAAAGAAAGTGTGGAATCGACCATCTCCTGCATTTCGGCGATAATTGTGAATAGGCGTTCGCGAGTTTCCGTGTCTTCGACCATTTCAACCCGCACTCGCATTGCGGTCAGAGGCGATCGTAGGTCGTGGCCCAATGCCGCCAGCAATCTTGTGCGTTCGGCAACAAATCGGGTCAGGCGGACCTGCATATTGTTGAACGCTGTGGTGAGGCGGCGCAATTCTTCGGGTCCGTGTATGGGTAGTTCCGGCACGGCCTCCCCCCGACCAAGGTTTTCTGCGGAATCGGCGAGGGTTCTAAGGGGACCGGTTAGCCGGGTTAAGGTAAACCAGATTATCGAGGTGATGATCAGTGTCGCCAGCGCGAACGAGATGGTCGATATCCACGGCCACTGAATGGGAGGGCGATGGAACCTGCTGGAGACGTTGAGCCAATTTCCGTCCTCTAACGCGATCGAAATTTCCATCTCAACAGACGTCATTCTGATCGGCATCATGTTTCCATGCATTTGGGGCATTTCGGGGGAAGCATCGGCACCACTTGGCCGCGGTCCAATCCGGTGCAATTCGGCCCGAATATCACGCGGTTGGCTGTCATCAAGTAGGCGCGCTATCTGCCGAATTATGTTGCCGTTGATTTTATGATCGGTGTGATCGATGGACGCCGAGGAAGCCAACGTGAAACGCACCAGTGGTGAATCTGCTGCCGTAAGGATGTCTTCACGCAAGTCTTCCGGTGCTGCTTCTAGCAGGCGGACTACATTGGCGGCGCGCCCTACGGCATCCAGTTCGAGTGCTGCGCGTACGGCGAGGCCTCGTTCATCTATGAAAAGCCAAAGGTTGAAACCCTGCACGACTACGAAAGTAGCCACGATCATCAGCACCAATTGTCCGCGCAGGGATTTGGGGATAAGCCACCGCATCAAAGGTTTTTCACGTCTGTAGCAAGGCAATAGCCGCCGCCACGCAGGGTCGTAATGATTTCGGGCCTGCCTGGGTCAGTTTCGATCTTACGGCGCAATCGGCTGACCTGATTGTCAATTGTGCGATCAAATACTTGAGCGGAGCGCCCTGACGTTAGATCGAGCAATTGGTCGCGCGACAGAACAAACCTTGGGCGTTCCAGAAACACCGTCAGTAGTTTGAATTCGGCAGTGGTAAGGTCGGTCTCCGCGCCACTGGTAGCATTGCTAAGCACACGGCGGTCTGTGTCCAATACCCATCCTGCAAAGCCAACGCGGTGACCGGTAAGTTGGCCTGCCGAAGGTTCGGCGCGGTCGCGACGGCGCAGGATCGCTTTGATGCGGGCCAGTAATTCACGCGGATTGAACGGTTTTGGCAAGTAATCGTCTGCGCCAATTTCCAGACCGACGATGCGGTCAGTTTCCTCACCAAGGGCGGTTAGCATTAAAATGTGCGTGCGGCCTTCGGCGCTGAGGCGACGGCAGACGGACAATCCATCTTCGCCAGGCATCATGACATCCAGCACGATCAAATCAAACCGCCCGGCAACTAGTTTGGCATCCATTTCGACTGCGTCCTGTGCTGAGGTGGCGCGAAACCCGTTTTTCTCCAGATATCTGGCGACCGCATCGCGGATTTCCCGATGGTCATCAACAATCAGGATATGCGGCTGTATATGTGAATTATCTGTCATGGCATCTTCTCTTTAACGCTGGAACTGCACTACCTTACAAAGAAAGTGTAACCGATTGTAGCAGGATTCAGGTTTGCGACAATCTGATACAAAAATCATCCGGCGCGGCATACTATTGCGACAATCATACCCCAGATAAGTCTCATCGAAACACTAAACAAATGAGGCAATGTCATGAAACACAATCGTAAAACAGCCCTATCTCTGGGTCTCGTCGCGGCTCTTGCAGTCGGGGTCACCACCGCTTCTCCAGTCTATGCTGCTGGCAACCATGGTGAACGAACTAGCCAGTACAGCCAAGGCGGAATGATGGGCAGCCAAAGTGGCCAGTTTGAGCACGGTGGCAGCATGGGTCGCCGAGGCGGTCAATTTGATCACGGCGGTAATATGGGTAGCCAAGGCGGCCAGTATCAGCACGGTGGTGAAATGGGCGATCAGGGCGGCATGATGCAGAAAATGATGCAAATGCGCGGCCAAATGGGCGGGATCGGCTTTATGCAGGATTTTGATGCCGATGGCGATGGCATCGTAACACCTGAAGAGCTGCGGGCCGGCTTGCAAACCTTGCTGGCAGAATACGATGCAAATGGCGACGGTACGCTTTCCATTAGCGAATTCGAGGCTTTGAACAGTGCTGCTATTCGCGAGCAAATGGTCGACAGGTTCCAAATGCTGGACAATGACGGTGACGGTCAGGTTACAGCCGACGAAATCACTGCTCCGGCTGACCGCATGGACATTATGATGAATTTCAAAACCGGCAAAACGGGGCCGCATGGGGCATTTGGTGGCCAGAATATGGGTGCCGATAGCGATACCATGATGCAAAACCAAGGCAACTAAAGCAAATTTCCGAAGGAGGAAAAACTATGGGCTATCAATTTGAAAATGGAATGGGGTACGGCATGGGTTATGGCGTGGGCGGTATAGCTATGCTGTTGGGCACGGTTCTGGTGGGTCTCGCGATCGTTGCATTGGTTAAATAAGTTCGCAATTAGCATCCACTTTAATCCCGCCGAAGTACGACGCCACCTTAACTCAAGCGTTTCACTTCTGGTATTTCTCGGGCCTCGTTACCGTCGCGATTTTGGTCGCGGCGGTATTTCAGTTTTATCGTGGCAGGCTCACCACGTTCACTGGTTCATTTCTTCATCCAGTTTTGTTCTGTCTATTTGGACGGTTTTTATATTTTCCGGCCAGCTTGATTTGATGTAGTCCAGCACCGCATCTATTTCGGCTTCGGTTAGGACAGAACCAAACTCAGGCATACCGCTGTTGAAATTTTCAACACCGCTTTGCGCCAACGCCATCGCGCCGCCTAGTCTAATGTAGTCCAACAGTACACGATCCGAATGGTGCCATGTGTGTCCGTCCTCGTTATGCGGTGGTGGTGGCAGCGATCCATCAGCGTTCGGAGTTTGCCAATCCGGCTGCCCTTGCAAGTTGGCACCGTGACAAGAGGCACATGTTGCAGCGTAGATTTCAGCACCGACGGAAGTGTCGAACAGATGTTGCTGCTCCTCGCGGCTCGTAAATATCAAGATGCCCGTGGCAATCGCCAACCCGGAAAAGCCGAGAAATCCGGCGATATTTGTTAGCCGTCCAAATCGCATTTTCATCTAGAGTACCTTTAGCCAAGTTAGCATACCAGCCGCCGTATGTTCGAGCATATGACAATGAAACAACCAATCGCCCGGATTGTCAGCAACAAAAGCGATTTCGGCGGTTTCGCCGCTCACTACCAGAATCGTATCGCGCAACGGACCTTGTGTGCCGTTTTCCTCGATCTTTCTGAAATGAAATCCGTGCAAGTGCATGGCGTGCGGGAACCTGGTATCGTTGAGTATTTTTATGCGTATGGTTTCGCCGCGTTTTGCGGTTAACAATGGTTCTGCGGGCAAGCCGGCAATGCCGTTCAACGCCCAGGACATACCACTATCTGCCAACTCGGCTATGGTTTTTGTCTCGCCTTCCACGACTGCGCTGCGCATGCCGCTCATCCCGCCGCCCTCGATCAACAGATCAACGCGCTGTGCGGTTTCGAGATTGCCCAACGCCGGTACGGGATTTGGTGGTAATGGGTTCGGTGCGGGTGATCTGGCGTCCCGCGCACGGCCTTCAACCGGAAATTCGGCGAGGGTGAATAATTCTTCGCGATCCAGCATGACTAATACGCCATTTTCACCTTCTTCGGCAATCACATCAAGGATCATATCCGCCCGCTGTGCCGGCGCTAAAGCCAAACGGTTTGCCGCGATTGGTTTATCGAGCGGTTGACCATCGAGCGCGACGATCCAGCCATCCAGACCATCAAATGCCAGCTCGTAAATGCGCGCGTTGGAAACGTTAACAAGACGAAGGCGCAAACGTTCGTTATGTTTTACCGGTTGGGATGTGGGCGCTTGCCCGTTGATCGTAACCCAATTGCCGATACGTCCTGCGTGTGACCAGTCCATGGACGGGCCGAAGTTTTTGTCAATCTGTCCGTCACGGCCCAAACGCCAATCATCGATCAGGAATATTTCGTCACGATCTACATCTGGTGGGTTCGCTTCGTCCACGATCAGTGGGCCATATAGCCCGCGTGCCATCTGTTCCCATGTGCGGTTATGGGGATGATACCGGTAGGTTCCCGCATCCGGCACGGTAAAATCGTAACTGAAAGTGCCACCCGGTGCGACGGCTTCTTGTGTTAAGCCTGCCACACCGTCCATTTTGTTATCAATGCGTATGCCGTGCCAATGTACGGACGAACCTTGCGGAAGATCGTTAACAAATTCACGCGTAATTCGCCCGCNCTGTGGCACACGGATTAAGGGGCCGGGAACGCCGCCGTCGTACCCCCAGATTTCTGCGTCGGGAAACCCCTCCGGTGCTATGGACTGCGTTCCGGCGCGGGCGCGAAGTACAATGGAGGTTTGTCCGGATGACATGTTCGGCAGAATTGCAGCCGCTGCCGTGGTGGCAAGGAAGTTACGTAGTGATAGTTGCATTTTGGGAGAGTCCTTGAAGGGGTGTTTGGCAGTACTAACTTGGAATTATAGTCCGTTGGCTGCCTGAATTTCACGGATATATGTGATGATTGGCTGGATGTCTGCATCCTCGATACCCTCCACCGGAGGCATACTTCCGAAGCGCCAATGATGTGCGCGAACACCGGATTTCGCCGCGATGACGAACGCGAAATCGGCGTGTCGCCGCGATATGTAAAACTTGTGGATCAGGGGCGGTCCTTGGTCGGTTCCCGCCGCATTCGTTCCGTGGCAGATCGCGCAACTTGCGTTGAACGTAGCTTCGCCGGTCAACGCGACGGGGCTTAATTCCGGAACGACAATGGATTGAGACGTGGGTAGCGCCGCTCTGCCAACTGCGCTGCCGGAGCGGTCCGAAGACGTGGTCGACCACCAAACACCGGCAAGCACAGCGAGGAGGATTACACTGCCTCCGACTATTTTCAATTTGTTCATTTGCTGGCTGAAACCTGTGTTAAGTGTCGACGTATGCGCCAGTTTACGCCTCCGGTATCTAGGCGGTCAACACGTTAGCCTGTTATCAGTATGGTAAGCGGAAAATCGCGCGATGCGTCAAGCCATCTCAAATAGCGCGTCCACGATCGGGCAACCCGGCACATCGCCCCGATTGCATTCGACCACCATCACGGTGAGGGCACTTTCCAGCTTCTTCAGGCTTGCGATCTTTTCTTTGACGGAGGCGAGATGGGCAACCGTTAAATCATGCACTTCGACACATGAAAAGTCGTTACGATCCACCATTACAAGGAGTGCGCGAATTTCTTCGATGCTGAACCCGAGTTCGCGCGAGCGGCGAATGAAAAACAGGCGTTTAAGCTGGTCGTCATTGTATTGCCGATTGCCCCCTCCGGTGCGGTCAGGTTTGGGCATTATCGCGATACGTTCGTAATAGCGGATAGTTTCGATATTCACGCCGGTCTTTTGCGACATGCGCCCGATTGGATATCCTCGCGCATTCGTGATATTTTTCATAATATACCCCTTGCATCTGTAGCTACTACAGATCGTATATACCTCCAAGACACAAGCATTACGAGGGAAAAATGACTGATACAATCGACGACCTTAGCGAACCAGTAGATACCGACGAGAAGAAAACCCGTTTGATCGCAGCCGGCGGAATTCTTGGCGCACTGGGCGCATCGGCCTGCTGCGTGGTGCCGTTAATCTTGTTCAGCCTTGGTATTTCCGGGGCATGGATTAGCAATTTAACCGCGCTTGCGCCTTATAAACCTATATTTATCACAATTACTTTCGGGTTCTGGGGTATGGATACTGGCTCGTATATCGCAAACCTGCCGAGTGCGCCGATGGGTCTGCTTGCGCCCGACCGCTACCGAATAAATTGGTGAAAACCGCCTTGTGGAGNTCCACAGTGTTGGTGNTGATCGCGACATTCTGGACGTGGATCGCCCCCGTCGTTGCGCCCATACTATTAGGTCTTTGAAAGGACAAATGATGAAACTCAAAGTAACTTCGCTGGCATTACTGGGCATAATGTTCGTAACACCGGTTTTTGCCGCGATACAAACGGTTAACCTTTCCGTACCCGGAATGTTTTGCGCAAGCTGTCCGTTTATCGTTCAAGCGGCGATCGGCGATGTGGAAGGCGTTCAAAGTGTCGATACCGATCTGGAGTCCCGCACAGCTGTTGTAACGTATGACGATGAACTTACGACGATAGCCGATATCATGTTTGCCACCGCCATAGTCGGCTATGAAGCTTTCCTGATTGAAGATGGGGCTGGCTCTTGAAGGATGACAAGCTTCTCAAAATCGGCGTAATCGGCACGGTCATTGCGGCGCTTTGCTGCTTCACACCCATTCTGGTCGTACTTGTGGGAATTGTCGGGCTGTCCGCGATCATCGGTTACCTCGATTTCGTTCTGTTTCCTGCCCTCGGGGTTTTCATTCTTATAACAGTTTATGCTTTAATCCGCCGTAAACGGCGCGAGCAAGCTGGATAAAGGAGCAATCAAATGCTTGATAATATTGACGCTTTTACCATTTCTGAATCCGAGTTCGATGTTGCAGTTATCGGCGCTGGGTCGGCAGGTTTCTCAGCTGCAATCACGGCGGCTGACGAGGGTGCTAAAGTTGCGCTGATTGGGTATGGAACGATTGGTGGCACTTGTGTAAACGTCGGGTGTGTCCCGTCTAAAGCGATGATCCGCGCGGTTGAAACATTGCATAATTCCCGTGCGGCGGATCGATTTGACGGGATCGAGGCCACGGCCAAGGTTACTGACTGGGCCGCGTTGGTACGCCAGAAGCAGGCGTTAGTGGATGACCTTCGGACCGCGAAATATATTGATGTTTTGCCGAATTATAACACGGTTGCTTACTTGGAAGGATCCGCACAGTTTCAAGCCGATGGCGGTATTGTGGTTGGTGGTGCAAACGTGAAGGCGCGCAAGATTATCATTGCGACCGGATCACGCCCGCACATTCCAGAAATCGCCGGCCTTGAAGATGTCGATTGGCTGGATAGCACGACGGCACTGGAATCAGAGGTTCTGCCCGCTTCGCTTATGGTTATGGGTGGCGGATACATTGGTGTGGAATTGGCACAGTTGTTCGCGCGCGCTGGCTCAAAGGTCACTATCGTGACGCGGCGCGGGTTGTTGCCCGAAGCGGAACCCGAAATCGGCGAGGCTTTGACGCAATATTTCGAAGACGAAGGCATCACGGTATTGCGTGATCTTGTATACGAGCGTTTCACGCAGACGGACGGTTCGGTTACGCTGGCGGCCAGTCAAAATGGCAACGAAATCGAGATCACCTTGGAGCGTTTGTTATTGGCCACGGGCCGCGTTCCAAATACGGAAAGCCTTTCGCTAGATAATGCAGGCATAAACATCGACGCGCGGGGCGGCATTATTGTTGATCCCCAAATGCGCACCAGTCGAGACGGTGTTTATGCGGCGGGGGATGTAACGGGACGCGATCAATTCGTATATATGGCGGCGTACGGTGCAAAGCTGGCTGCCAAGAATGCGATGAACGGAAATTCGTTAAGTTATGACAATAGCACGATGCCCGCCGTTGTGTCTTCCGACCCGCAAGTTGCAAGCGTTGGGTTAACAGAGGCCGCTGCCAAGGCGCAGGGGATAGAGACGGTAACATCTGTTCTGCACCTTGAAAACGTTCCACGGGCATTGGCGGCGCGCGATACGCGCGGATTGATTAAGCTGGTGGCTGATAAAACCAGCAAGGTAATCCTCGGCGCGCATATTCTTGCACCTGAGGGGGCGGACAGTATTCAAACTGCGGCAATGGCAATCAAAGCAGGTATGACTTATGATGATCTTGGCACAATGATTTTCCCGTATCTTACGACTGTTGAAGGGCTGAAACTTGCAGCCCAGACGTTTGAGAAGGATGTCGCCACACTGTCCTGCTGTGCAGGATAACCTGATGATCAAAAAAACGCTGCCGGGAGTTTAGAAATTGGAAATGACTTTCTACACCCTGTTTTTGCTTCCGGCTGGTCTAGGGCTTCTGGGGTTTATCGAGCCCTGCACGATTGGTGGCCATCTGCTTTTTCTTGATACCCAGAAAAACCGCACCCGCTTTGAGAAAATTGGGGCGTTGGCGGTATTTGTCAGCGTTCGTTCCGTTGTGGCGGGCATGTTTGGCGCGTTGATCGCGCTACTTGGTGGGTTGCTGATAAACGTTCAGACGGGTATCTGGCTGGTGTTCGGAATTCTATACCTGACATTCGGACTGGCTGTCATGATAGGCGTATCGCGAATATTCAAAAAGCGGATAAACTTTGCGCCTTCTACATGGAAACGCGCGCGCAATCCGTTGGTATTGGGTCTTGCGTTCGGATTGAACGTTCCCGCTTGCGCTGCACCAATATTATTTGGATTGTTGGGACTGGCGGCCACAACTGGCACAATACTGACCGGTTTCACGATGATGTTTATATTTGGATTTTTCCTGTCCACACCGTTGATCCTGTTTGCCACCGTGCCGACCCTCGTTGTACGGCTAAACAGGTTCAGCGATACGCTCAAACAAAAGCGCTGGATAATTGGCGCTGTGTTTATAGCGCTCGGGATCTGGTCAATATGGTTTGGCCTGTTTGTCGATCCTGAAAACTGGAGCGGTAGATGAAAAAGCCTAACCGTTTCATCAGTGTGACCGGTGCCGGAATAACCTTTCAAGCTGGATCAGCGGCGATTGATTCAGCGACCATCATGTCGGCACTGGTATTCCAGCTTACAGGTAGTTCAGTGATTGTTGGCGCAGTCACCGCGATCTTGCGGTTTGGCTGGTTGTTCCCGCAACTTTTCGTTGGGTTTCTCGCACAGCGTTCCGGGTCCAGCATGCAATATTACGTCATTGGTGCTTTCGGGCGGGCGATTTGTATGGCCCTTATGGCACTGGTTTTGTATTTTGGCGCCGGATGGTCCGCGACGACGCTTTCAGTGTTGGTGATGATCCTGTGGACGGCCTACGCCTTTATTAGCGGTATTGTCGCGGTTCCCTATAACGACATCGTCGCGCGCTCCATTCCCTCACAACAACGTAGCAGATTGTTGGCTGCCAGATTTTTTGGCGGTGGTATCTTGGCACTGGGGATTATCGCGATAGTTGATAATCTGGTTGGCAACCTACCGTTTCCCATGTCGTACAGTGCCATATTTGCGATTGCTTCGGTGCTGATGTTCATCTCGTCCGGTGTTTTCACCGCGATGGGCGAGCCCGAGGCGCAGACATCCGCCACCGCTAAACCGGGGTTCTTCCAGTACCTGAAGGACGGCGTGCAGGTTTTTCGCACAGATCGTCGTTTCGCCACCTTTGTTTATGCACAGTGGTGTGGCGGTGCGGTGCTGATGGCGATGCCGTTTTATGTGGTACAGGCCAGCATGTCCGGCTTTGATCTTGAGCGCGTCGCACTGTTACTTGGGGCGCAGAACATCGGTGCCCTCGTTTCGAACCCGTTGTGGGGTTGGTGGGGGGATGCGCTTGGTAAGGTAAGATTGCTTAAGGCGATTGCACTTGGCCGGATATTCCCACCAATGGCCATATTGCTGCTGGGTTTTGGCAGTTTGATGGGCGGCGATTCAATGTTCTACTTTTTTATCGGAATATTCTTCATCAGCGGCGCTCTCGCCAACGGTCTTACAATCGCGGTGATCGGATTCTTAATGGAGATATCACCAGATGATCAACGCCCCGCCTATAGCGGGTATTTCAATGCAATCACGGCACCTGCATTTTTGTTACCGTTATTAGCAGGCATCATTGCAACATTTTTCGGTCTGACGATCGTCTTTGCAATATCTATGATTGCCGCCCTAATCCAGTTTGTACTTTTGGCATTTATAACGAAGCAGTCCCACACCTCAGCACAACCACATCAGTAAGAAACACCCGACCGCGAAGTCGGGTGTTTCCGGTTTGGTTCCCTGCCCTAGTTTGAAGCGTAGAACTGATTGCCGTTCAACGTCGCATTGCCATAGAAGTTTACATGGATGAACGGTTGGGTCTTGCCGTTTGGCAGCGTCACACCTGTGGGAACCGGACTGGCTACCGGGCCGGTTGGTGAACCTTTCAAAGGTGGCATCGCTAAATGGATTTCCAATTCATCGGGTTTGGCGACGCCGAAGGTTACCTGAAAATCATCATCACGCGTGCGCTCCGATACCATGACGTGAATGATCCGTTTACTGTCTACCAGTTCACCATCAATATAGATGTCACCGAGGCCCCACGCTGTAATATACGAGAACTCCTCGACCACAAGTGGTGTACCGATACCTGTGGCGCCGTGCATTAGAACGTTAGTACCAACGCCGCCAAAGAACGGATGNTCCGGTCCTTTCGGGATGATCTTATTCATCGTAACACGGAAGTTCCGACCCATGGGGCCAACGAAAGNCGCGTCCATTGCGACCTCGTCTTTTGAACCCTTACCGTCTTTGGCTGTCGCATCTACAACCGTCATCTTGATATTGTTCGAAAACATTGACGGAGCTTTGATCGTGGTGTACGCGCTGCCATCATCCGAAGTCAGACGATTGTCCAAAGGTAACAGATCCACGTTTATGGGGTTAGCCGGTGTTCCAAACAGCGCAGGATCAAGCGCGCGACGATCCGGGAACTGCCACAAAGCGGTGCCATGGGCGGCGGCCGACATCGACGCGGGCGCTTCATGCGCAACCGCGCCACTGGCTACNGTAAGGCCGGCCATTAGGGCAGCTAAACCGCCCGAAATGGCTAATTTCGATAATTGCGTCATCATTATTTCCTCTTCGTTNAGTGCAATAGATNTGCAAGCCCAAAAATAGCAGANAAGCTGTTCACNGNTGGTAACGATTGATGCAAAGAACCGTGACGCGAATGTGATGATTTTGGCATTTTGACACAGTGGACGATCAATTCAACATTGCTGTAAAAGCGCAATATCACGACGTGCTATAAAAAGGTCAGATCAAGAATTTGGGANACACAACCTCATCAAAAACACGCCTGGGCGCGGAAGGCGGCCAGCTTCGTCTTTGGGTGCATTTTGCTGCCCGCTATTTTGTAGTTTTCGTGCCCGTAAGCTTGATATGGGAATTCGCGCATATGCCGCTTTACACACTTTGGCAAAGCGGTACTGCCGAACAAATCATACTTTACGGGCTGCATTGCACGGGTGGAGACATTCTTATCGCCCTGAGTGTTCTGATCGGAGCCGCGCTGGTATTCGGTCGATCAAATTGGCCGATCAAACATTCAACATTAGTGCTTGGCTCGATGTTACTGTTCGGGTTGGGCTATACGATTTATAGCGAGTGGCTAAATACAGTTGTGCGCGAATCTTGGGGATATTCAGCCCTGATGCCGGTGCTGCCGCCTTTGGGCACGGGGCTTTCACCCCTGCTGCAATGGATTGTTGTGCCGCTCGTATCGTATTTATATGCGCATAACCATATCAAGGGTCACGGTATTCTGGAAACTTAACTGAACTGGATTTAGTTAATCCCGTTCGCCACCTGCATCTCGCGAATGTAGGTTACAATCCAGCGAAGATTTGCGTCAGAGATTCCGACAACCGGTGGCATATTGCCAAAACGCCAGTGGTGGCTTATCACACCGTTTTTCGCGGCACTTGCGATCGCTGCATCTCCGTGGTGTCCCGGTACATAAAGTTGGTGGATCAGTGGTGGGCCAAATTCAGTGCCCGACAAAGACGCACCGTGGCATGCCGAGCAATTTTCACCAAATGCGATTTTGCCACTTTGGCCGATTTGGCTTAGTTCCGGAAAAATAATGGTGTCTTCTTCAGGTGCTGCCGCAGCGGAGTCTGCACCGTGCATTGCGGTGCTTACAATAGGAGTGGCTCTGTCAGTGGGTTTGATCATCAACCAGAAAAAAACGCCTGCAATGACAACAATTGCNCCGCCTATAATCAGGATTGTTTTATCGGTGGCAGTTCGGTTTTTCTTTGTCATCGTAGCATCCTTGATTATTGTCAATTGGATATCGCTGCCTGCGAAAGGAAGGTCAAGAAAAATATGGTCACGAACCACACAAATTCGCTTGACCTTCCAGTTGGGGTAGGCCGTATGGTNCCTGNATACATCAAGAAANAATCAAATCAGGAGCNTAAAATGCAAACTTTTAATATCCCAAACATGACTTGCGGGCACTGCAAGGCAACCGTTGAAGGCGCCATTTTGGAGCTGGANAGCGGTGCNAAAATCACCATTGACCTCGAAACACAGAATGTCGATGTGGACACGCAAACGGCCGCTGGTGTTATCATTGAAGCGCTTAAAACCGCTGGATACGAAGCTACAGCTACTTAGAAGTCCCAATGGACCTTGCGCATAGACCCCGACTTCGGATTCTATGCGTTATGTAATAATAAAGGCGGGCGTAAATGCCCGCCTTTATTAATTATCAGAGCAGCCAACAGCATCGAATGTATTGCCATTGGGTCTGCATCACGCCCACCACTCTAAAGAAGTTTTTCCGCGTGATGGCATGCGACCATATGTTCTTCGCCGGCCGCTCTAAATTCAGGAAGATCGGTCCGACATTTTGCATCGGCATGCGCACAGCGAGCGTGGAACGCACAACCCGTGGGCAGTTCGAACGGGCTTGGAGGCTCCCCAGTGATTGTCGCGCTGGATTTGCGCGCGCGGGGGTCGGGAACCGGAACAGCCGAAATCAGCGCCTTGGTATAGGGGTGCATCGGGTTTTCCATCAGCTCGTCAGCGTCGGCAAGTTCGACGATCCTGCCAAGGTACATCACCGCGATGCGCGAGCTGATGTGCCGCACAATGCTTAGGTCATGTGTGATAAATAGATAGGTAAGACCAAGTTTCTTTTGAAGGTCCACCAGCAGATTGACAACCTGTGCCTGTACCGAAACGTCGAGCGCCGAAACGCTTTCGTCGCATACGACCAGTTTGGGACTGTTGATCAAAGCGCGCGCAATTCCTACACGCTGCTGTTGGCCGCCAGATAACTGGTGGGGGTACCGTTCCAGCANATGTTCAGGAAGGCTGACCGCATCGATCATTTCCAAAACTTTGGCATCGCGGCTGTCTGGGTCACCCACATCGTGAATGTCCAATGGCTCGCGGATTTGCGACCCGATGGTGAGGCGTGGGTTAAGCGATCCCGCCGGATTCTGGAAGATCAGTTGCATTTCGCTGCGCAGCCGACGCCATTCTTCTTTGTCTACGTTAGTGATTTCTTTCCCAAGAAACTTAACTGAACCCGAGTTCGGCTTGAGCAAGTTAAGGATCAACAGGCCAAGGGTCGATTTGGCGCAACCACTTTCACCAACCAGCCCCAATGTTTCGCCCCTTCGCAAATCCAGCGAGACGCCGTTAACGGCATGCGCAACCCGGCGCTCGCCAAAAAACGAAGTCCGTGGGCCAACGAAGTGGCAGACCAGATCGCGGGCCTCCACCAAGATTTCTGGGTTATCTGTCAATGGTTTGTTCATGGCAATGTCACCGGATGCATGCAGGCAACCCGACGGGTAGCACTGACTTGTTTAAAATTCGGCCTGNCGCCAGAACAGTCATCAGCGCAATGTCCGCAACGCGGCTGAAACCTGCACCCAACGGCAAATTCATGCGGCGGAGGGGCAGCGCCCTCGATCGCAATGAGGCGGTCAACTTTACGATCGATGCGTGGCAAGGAATTGAGCAAGCCCTTGGTATAGTGATGCAGCGGATTATCAAACAGATCCAGCACAGGTGCTTCTTCGACGATGCGTCCGGCGTACATCACAACGACGTCGTCGGCGGCTTCGGCAATAACACCCAAATCATGGGTGATCAGGATAAGCGCCATGTCCAATTCTTTTTTAAGATCGGACAGCAGTTCGAGAATTTGCGCCTGAATGGTTACATCCAACGCCGTAGTAGGCTCGTCCGCGATCAGAAGTTTGGGTTCGCAGGCAATGGCCATCGCAATCATCGCCCGTTGGCTCATACCGCCGGAAAATTGGTGTGGGTATTCGCCAAACCGCATTTTCGGTTCAGGAATGCCGACAAGATCAAGCAATTCAAGTGTTCGCTTTCTTGCCGCCTCTCTGGAGAGGTTCTGGTGAAGGAATAGCGACTCTGATATTTGCCAACCGATGGTTCGTACCGGATTAAGCGAAACCATAGGGTCCTGAAACACCATGCCGATTTTACAGCCACGTAGCGCTTCCATTTCCACTTCACTGGATTTCAACAGGTCTTTACCGTCGAAAATAACTTCGCCACTGGTAATGCGTCCCGTTGTCGCCAGTAATTGCATGACAGCAAGGCAAGTAACACTTTTGCCGCTACCGCTTTCGCCCACAAGGCCAAGTGTTCGACCTGCGCAAACCTTAAGATCGACATTGTCCACAACCTGGTGGCTGCCTTCTGGCGTATCGAAGACAACCGATAAACCACGTACCTCCAACAGAGGTGTCGGACTTGCCACGCTGGGCGGGTCGGGTTTGATGTTTTCCATATCGCTCATTTTAGGGTCGGGTCCAATCTGTCGCGCAGCCAATCACCAATGACGGCAATCGACAGGGTTAAAAAGAATATCACCATTCCGGGAAATACAGCGATCCACGGGGCCAAAATCAGATAATCGCGGCCAACACCAAGTATCTGGCCAAGGCTGGTCATGGGTGACTGCACACCAAGGCCTAGAAAGCTTAGTGTTGATTCCAACAGAATGACGCCGGGAAGGTTGATCGTCATCTGCACTACAAGCGTACCCAGAATGTTGGGCAGGACGTGACGCTGATAAACCCTGAAATTGCTCAACCCGAGCGATCGCACCGCGAGCACATAATCCTGTTGATTGGCCGACAGCACCATCGAGCGCGACAAACGCGCGTAGCGTTCCCATCCGTCAATTCCCACAACAATGATTAGAATTGTCAGGCTGTTGCCGACAAATGCCAAAATAGCTAGGGCGAAAATTATGAACGGAAGCGAGACCTGAACATCCACCAGCATCATCAGGACTTCTTCTACCCAGCCGCGGAAATGTGCCGCGACGATGCCAAGAACACTCCCCAAAACCGCACCGATTGCGGTGCCGATAACGCCGATCAAGATGCTAAGGCGCAGCCCCNNAATAAGGCGGCTAAGGACGTCACGGCCAAGGTCGTCTGTNCCAAAAATATACTCCCACGANCCGCCNTCCATAAACACTGGAGGTTGCAACTGGTTGAAAAGATCCTGCTGGGTGTGCGGATATGGCTGAAACATAAAACCGAATACCGCGACGAACAGAATAAATCCGACGTATATCATCGCAATAGATACCAACCATTCGCCGCTTAGGCCCCAGCGGTGCAGAAGCCCACCTAGCCATCCGCGCTTGATGAGCGTGATCGCCTCTGATTGCACTTCCGTGTCTGATTGTTGATTGCTCACGTGTGGTCCCTCATTTCTTTTCGCCTGTTACGCTAATTCTGGGGTCGAGATATCCGTAAAGGATGTCGACCAGAAGGTTCGCCGTAATAACGGTCGTGGCGACCATCAAAATGAATAATTGTACCACTGCAAAATCTCGCACGCCGACAGCGGTGATAAACAGCCGTCCGGCGCCGGGCCACGAAAATACGGTCTCGATCACCACTGAACCACCAATTAACCAGCCCAGTTGAAAACCAATCACGGTGACAGTTGGAATGGCGGCATTTGGTAATGCGTGCCAAGCGATCTGGCGGAACTTTGGGGCACCTTTGGCCCGCGCGGTGCGCATATAAGACTGGCGCAGTACTTCAAGCATTGCAGAACGGGTGAAGCGCGCGATAGAGCCAGCCAAAGTCAGGCCCAACGTGGTTGCGGGTAAAATAAGGTGTTGCCAGGTGGATGCCCCCGCGGTGGGTAGCCAGCGAAGATACAGCGAAAAGAACAGGATCAGCAGCAGTGCTAAAAAATAGCTTGGCATTGAAAATGCAGCCACCGCAACGGTCATGATCCCGCGATCCCAAAAAGTACCGCGTTTCAGGGCGGCAATGGACCCAAAAACTACGCCTGCGACAATACTGACACCAAAGGTAACGCCCCCCAGCAGCAGCGTTTTGGGGATACGTTCCATAACGATATCCCAAGCCTGGCGACCATCGAAAAACGATGTGCCAAAATCGCCTGTGAAAATGTCGGAGACATAAATCCGATATTGTTCAAACATTGATTTGTCGATGCCCCACTTTACCCGGAAAACGTCTAGCGTTGCTTCGGGCGTGCCGAGCGAAAATACGCTCAAAAGCGGGTCACCCGAGGCGCGCAGCACAAAAAATACGGCGGTCACTACGATCCACAGAGTGAAGATACTTCTTAGAATTTTGATGAGTATATAGCGGGTCATATTCTGGCTCTCGTAAATAATTGGCCACATTATGGGCCATGTTTTGATAGGGCCGAAGACAGTGCCTCCGGCCCAACCGATTTCATTCAGAATGGCTAGCCATTAGTTCCCAATATTGTTGGAACGGAAATCCATCCAGAAGAACGTATAAGGCAACCATTTCAGACTCTTGCGCACGCCATAGGCTTCAACCGGGCGATATAGCATGATTGACGGCACTTCTTCGTCCCAATAATCCAGCAGTGAATTGTATGCTGCAGCGCGGGTCTCAAAGTCCGAGCCCTGCTCGATTGCGGTACCAAACGCCAGGACCGCATCTGGCGCGACGCCTTTTACCGGCCAGTCATTCAGACGGTGTCCGCCTTCGCGACCCCAGCTGAACCACAAGCCTCCCCCGGGATCGGTCATCCACATGTTGTCAGAACTGGCGTAACCGTCGTTGTCCGAACCCATCTGGCCCCAGTTTTCGACAAACTCGACCCGGACATTCAAGCCAACTTCTTTCCACATTTCAAGTGCGACTGCCATCGCCCGATCCATGTTGACATACCAGCCACTTACAACACGAAGGTGAATTTCTTCACCGTTGTAGCCAGCATCAGCCATCAGGGCTTTTGCGCCTTCAGGATCAAACGGCAGAGCGGGACGATTCTGGTAATATTTACCATAACCCGGGAAATCATAGGTTCCCGCTACGGTCAGGCCGTTCCAGATTTTGTCAGCCATCAAGTCCCGGTCCAGCGACAGTGCCATCGCCTTGCGGATCCGCTTGTCGGCGGCCACATTACCCTCTCTCGACTGACGGAAGGTGATCATGTGCACGTTTTCTACGGCAACTGCACGTATTTCCGTGTCATCGTCTTTGTCGATTGGCCCAGTCTGATTGGGTGGCAGCGATGTAACGATATCGTATTCACCTGTCAGCAAGCCGGCGATCCGCGATGATGTCTCAGGCACTTCCAAGAAAGTGATTGAGTTCAGCGGTGGTGGTCCACCCCAGTAATCATCAAACGCTTCAAGTGTGATTGACTCGCCGGTCACGCGAACACCCCATTTGTAAGGGCCGGTACCGATCGGATCACGGCCAAAGGCTTCCTGACCGACACTCTCGTAGTAAGCTTGCGGATAGACACGGCCCATCGCAGTCGCTAGCCGGGCCAGAAGCGCCGGATCTGCGTTCTTGGTGGTGACCCGAACGATTTTGTCATCAACCGCCACAACGCTTGCGATGGTTCCCGATGCCGCAAACGGCTCGGTGCCGTCGCCATAGGTATTGTTGATCGAGAACGCCACATCAGCCGTGGTCATCGTAGTACCATCATGGAACTTCACACCTTCACGGATGGTGAAATCCCATTCGGTTGGCGTTACCTGTTCCCAGGATGCCGCCAGACCGGGCACAAGCTCAATCCCGCCGCCACCGGCGCCAGCTTCGCCAGACAGAAAGTCCCGCCATACTAGAGTGTCGTAGAGCGAATAGGTAATGCGCGCACCAAAATTGTTGGTCACTGTCGGACCGTGCGACGCCCATGTTCCCGGCATCGCAACATTAATATTGGCCCTGCCGTTCTGTTCGGCGAATGCCGCACCGGCACCAAGCGAACCCGTGACGGCAGCTGCGACAAACAGTGCCTTTATTGTTCTCAGGATACCGCCTCCCCCGAATGGGGGGGCTCCCGGAAGTGTTTTTATATGGTTTTTCACGTCATATCCTCCTAGTTTTTATGGTCCCTTGGCGATTATTGAAGTCTCGCAGGCATTGACAGCCATCAAAGACACCAAAGGATTGTTGTGNGGCAAATGCCACAAGTTGACGGCCACTCGGGATAAANCGGGNAACTGTTCCCGCCCTTTCCGTATCTGCGAGACGTCGGTAATGCNGNTATTCCGCTGAACGGTGTTGGACCGCATNANAGCCACCGGAATGTAATTNGTGTGATGTGTTCCANCAGTTATCAATGTGCCANAACCCCACCTAGGTCTTTCAAGATCGGGCAATCTGGCCGGTGATCTCCGGCGCATTCCTCTACAAGATGCGAAAGCGTGTCGCGCATTGCTTCAAGTCCCCGGATTTTGGTCTCGATCTGCACCAGATGCTCATTGGCAACGCGTTTGACATCAGCGCTTTCGCGGGTTTCATCATCATATAAAGCCATCAGTGTACGACAATCTTCGATGGTGAAACCAAGTGAACGCGCACGACCCAGAAATGAAAGCTTATGCAATTCTTTATCGCGAAACGTCCGATATCCATTGCTACCGCGTGGCGGGCTGACAAGACCGATGTCTTCGTAATACCGGATGGTTTTCACCGGCAGACCAGAGCGGTTCGATACGTCTCCAATATTCATTTGGTTTCCTTCCTTATTCCGCCGGCGCTGCTGCCGGAGCCATAACCTGTGCAGCCGCCGGTATTTCTGTTTCCTGCATGATGGGCTTCACCCAGCGCAAACGCAGTGCATTTGTCAGAACGAAGACGCTGGACAGCGCCATTGCACCGGCAGCAAGGACTGGGGACAGCATGACACCGCTGAAGGGGTACAATGCGCCAGCTGCGACCGGAATTAGCAATGTGTTGTAACTAAACGCCCAGAACAGATTTTGGTGGATGTTTCTCATGGTGTGTTTGCTAATGGCAAAGGCATTGACCACGCCACGCAAATCGCCCGACATCAGCACAACATCAGCCGCCTCGATGGCGATATCCGTGCCCGTACCAATGGCGATACCCACATCAGCAACCGCTAGCGCAGGCGCGTCATTGATACCGTCGCCAACAAAGGCCAGCTTTTGCCCGTTTGCGCGCAGTTTTTCCAAGGATGCAACTTTGCCTTCGGGCAGAACTTCCGCAACCACCTGATCAATACCAAGTTGGCGTGCAATGGCATCAGCAGTACCTTGATTGTCGCCTGTGATCATCGCCACCTTAAGGCCCAGACTATGTAGCGCCGCAATTGCCGCCGGAGTACTTGCCTTGATCGGATCAGATACCGCAATTACGGCGGCAACTTTACCGTCAATGGCCGCGTAAAGCGGTGTTTTGCCATCTTTACCAAGCGCGTCGCCGTCATCTGCAAGCGTGCCCAGTGCGATCCCTTCGCGCTCCATCAAACGATCAGCGCCGATAAGGATAGTCTTGCCCTCAACGTTGGCCTGAACACCGTATCCAGTGAACGATTCAAAGTCGCTGATAGTCGGCAATTCCATTCCTTTATCCTTGGCAGATCGCACGATCGCCTCGGCAATGGGGTGTTCGGACGTCACTTCGACCGCAGCAACCAACCTATGTACATCGTCTTGCCCAAAACCGTCAGCTACCGAAAAATCTGTCAGCGCCGGACGGCCTTCGGTCAACGTTCCGGTTTTGTCGACTGCAACAATCGTAGTTTCTTGAAGCATTTGCAGGGCGTCGCCCTTACGAAACAGAACTCCCATTTCGGCGGCACGACCCGTACCTACCATAATCGAAGTCGGCGTAGCCAATCCCATGGCACACGGGCAGGCGATGATCAGAACCGAAACACCGGCAACCAACGCAAAGCTGAGCGCGGGGTCGGGCCCAACCAGAAACCAGACCAGAACCGTGAAAGTTGCTATGCCCATAACAATCGGGACAAAGACGCCTGTAATTTTGTCAACCAAGCCCTGAATAGGCAACTTCGCACCCTGAGCTTGTTCAACCATCTTGATGATCTGCGCCAGCATAGTATCGTCGCCAACATTGGTGGCGCTGAAAGTCAGCGCGCCTGTGCCATTCACAGTACTGCCAACCACGGTCGCCCCGTTAACCTTTTCAACTGGGATCGGCTCGCCGGTAATCATGCTTTCATCCACATAGGATGATCCGGTCAGAACCTCGCCATCTACCGCAATTTTTTCACCAGGGCGTACATGGACTATGTCGCCCCGAACGATCTCTTCTATTGGCAGCTCGACCACTTCACCATTCCGCTCTATGCGGGCGGTCTTGGCTTGCAAGCCAACAAGTTTACGGATCGCCTCGCCGGTACGACCCTTGGCGCGGGCCTCCAGATAGCGACCTAGCAAGATCAATACAACGATTACTGCGGCAGCTTCGTAATAGACGTTTTGCGTGCCCGCAGGCAACAAATCGGGCTTAAATGTCGANACCAGCGAAAAGCCGTAAGCCGCAGACGTCCCAAGCGCCACTAACGAGTTCATGTCTGGCGCACCCTTGAATAGCGCGGGGAAACCCTTNGTGTAGAACCGTAAACCCGGGCCAAACAATACAATCGTCGTCAGGACAAACTGAATCAACCAATTGTTTTTCTGGCCAATCGACTCAGCCACGAAAGCTTTTACGGCCGGAATGAAGTGGGCACCCATTTCCAGCACAAGAACCGGAAACGCAAGTACAGCTGCCAACAGCGTCATGCGCCCGAGCCACAAAATCTCGGCAGCTTTGCGTTCGGCTTTGTCCGCCCGCTCAGCCGTTTTTGCTTTCGCATTATAACCTGCGTTGCTGGCCAATGCCGCAATATCTGCATNATTTGTTGCGCCGGCCACATAGTGTACCAGTGCGGTTTCGGTTGCTAGATTAACAGAGGCATCCAGAACACCTACGCCCGCCTTCAGCGCTTTTTCGACGCGACCTACGCAAGATGCGCAAGTCATTGATTCAATTTCCAGTGTCACTTCTTCGACCGCCGCCGGATATCCGACTTCAGCCAATGTTTTCGTTAGCTCCACCGCATCGACAGAGTCATCGTAGGTGACCTGCGCAGTCTCTGTCGCCAAGTTGACCGAGGCACCGTCGACACCTGGAACAGCGAGCAAAGCCTTCTCGACTCGCCCGACACANGAGGCACATGTCATGCCCTCNATTTGAAATGAAGTATTGTTGAATTGGCCCATAATTTTCACCCGATTTCGATATGATTCGGTATGAAGATAAAGGTTTCAGTAAGTGGAGGGTCAAGGAGCGAGCCAATATTAATAATAATTTTGCAGCTTGACCTTCCGGAGCTGGAATCGAGTAGGGGCTAATTCTCAACAATTTCTGGACGGGTTGATGCGGAAAGATACACACCCACACAGTCTGGATTTCAACGCGCAATAACGCTACGCCGTCAATTGTTCGCTCATNGTATCAANCNATNNTTGCNAGCAANNCGGCGTTTCCNCCNGANGCAGTNGTGTCGATNCAAACGTGNCTTTCCACANNAAANCGNGCGGANTNNNCNTCCATAATCAGCGGCAGNAAGNGACCGGCGCGTTCAGCGAGTGCGATTTTGAAAGGTCGTGCGGTAGCGCTGTCACCCCAATAGACTACAGCGTCAAACCCTGACAGTTCACGCAATATTTCGGCCGTAGCGACACCTTTTACATCGCCACCGGGCACGAAAATTAACGCCGAGCAACCGGCCGCTTCTGCAATTTGCTTTTGCGTGTCAGCTGCGTCGAGTGTTGGTCCTAAGCATAGCACCTTGCCCCGCGGGTATGAGGTTAAGCGGTTCGATTCACCGGTTGGGCCGGGTAAATTTTCAGCGCTTTTGGGAGCCGATGCCGGTGCATCCAGTCTATTCAAAACGTTTTGAATATCCTTCAGTATCGCCGGATTGGACTCTGTTTTACCAAAAACTACCCGTTCCAGTTTTGTCAATCTATTCAAGTATTGTGGCCCGCCGGCTTTGGGACCAGTTCCCGAAAGACCTTCTCCACCAAACGGTTGAGACCCGACGACCGCACCAACTTGATTGCGGTTGACGTAAATATTTCCGACTTTCAGCNTGTCGATGAATGTCTGAACACGATCGTCGATGCGACTGTGAACGCCGAATGTCAGGCCAAACCCGCTGCCGTTAATGTCTTCAATAACTTTTTCNATTTNGCCCGCTGCAAACGTCGCGATATGTAAGACTGGCCCGAATATTTCCTCTTTCAGATCACCAATACCATCGACCTTCAGCACTGTAGGCGGAATATAAAATCCGCAGTCCTGCGCCTTTAACTGCTTTAACAGACGCCCATCGCGTCGCGCTTCGTCGATATATTCGGCAAATCTGTGTTGAGCAGTTTGGTCGATCACCGGCCCGATATCTGTCGACAAATCCCACGGGTTTCCGGCACGCAGTTCATCCATCGCACCAAACAACATCTTGGAGACGCTGTTCGCAATGTCGTCCTGAAGATATAGAACGCGCAACGATGAACACCGCTGGCCTGCACTTTGAAAGGCGCTCTCAAGTATATCCCTAACAGCCTGTTCGGGAAGCGCAGTTGAATCCACGATCATCGCGTTCAGGCCACCGGTTTCAGCAATAAGCGGGGCGGCAGGNGAGAGGTGTTTCGCCATGTTGCGGTTGATATGCTGNGCCGTTGGNGTCGATCCCGTAAANCACANNCCATCAATCCNTGGNTCACTAGACAACGCNGCNCCCACGGTGCGCCCTGCCCCNGGNAGNANTTGCAGCGCATCNCGTGGAACNCCNGCGCGGTGCAGCAACGCNACCGCTTGCGCGGCGATCAGTGGCGTTTGTTCAGCCGGTTTTGCGATAACCGCATTGCCCGCCGCCAGCGCGCCGGCAATCTGACCCGTGAAAATGGCCAACGGGAAGTTCCACGGTGAAATGCATGCGATCGTTCCGCACGCCGGCCTCGACAACAGTTTTGCCTGCTCGCCATAATAGCGAAGAAAATCGACCGCCTCGCGCAGTTCTGAAACGGCATCCGGCAGGATTTTCCCCGCCTCGCGCGCCGCCAGCGCGAAAAACGTGCCGTGCTGTTGTTCATATAATGCCGACGCTTTTTGCAATATCGCGGCACGTGTTTCGGCATTCACCCCCCACGGTTTCGCATTTGCCAATGCGTTTTCGATATCCTCCGCAGCAGCGCTTGTAACCGTGCCGACAATATCGGAGGGATCGAACGGGTTGCAGATATCCGTAACATCTGCGCCGACCGCATCGCCTGCCAATATCGGAGCCGCGTGAAACCGAGTTGTCCGGTGTGGCGAACGGGCCACTTCTATTTGGGCCAAATCATCCGTGTCAGTCAAATCCCAACCCCGGGCATTCATACGCTTCGCACCAAATATTTCGGCAGGTTTTGCGATAGCGGTGTTTTGTACAGAGTCACTATGTACGGCTACCTGCAAGAACGGATCAGCGGCCACCGCACTAGCCGGAACGCTTTCATCGACGATCTGGTTGACGAAAGAACTGTTTGCGCCATTCTCCAACAATCGCCTAACGAGGTAGGCCAGCAGATCACGGTGTTTCCCGACCGGTGCATAAATCCGGCAACGGGTTTTCGATTGCTCCAATACNACGCGGTGAAGATTCTCGCCCATGCCGTGCAGGCGCTGAAACTCGAAATCCCGTTCATCGCCCACCATTTCGAGAACGGCAGCGACTGTGTGGGCATTGTGCGTTGCGAACTGCGGATAGATACGATCACGCATGTTCAACAGTTTTCGTGCGTTNGCGATAAAGGATACATCGGTNGCNGNTTTCCGGCTGAANACCGGANACCCNTCTAAGCCTAGAGATTGCGCCAGTTTAATCTCGGTATCCCAGTAAGCGCCCTTGACCAAACGAACCATAATCTTGCGATCCAATGATTGTGCCAAGCCGTACAACCAGTCAAGCATGGGACCGGCGCGCAAACCATAGGCCTGCACCACAACACCAAACCCGTCCCAGTTTGCCAATGCGGGGTCGCGCAGAACCTCAGCGATGACTTCCGTCGAAAGCTCCAGTCGATCGGCTTCTTCGGCATCAATGTTGAAACCCATGCCAGCCGCTTTCGCCAACAGCGCCAAGGCGCGCACGCGCGGTACAAGCTCGGCCATTACGCGGTCTCGCTGCGCAACCTCGTAACGCGGATGCAATGCGGAAAGCTTTACTGAAATTCCCGGATTGTCGCGAATGTCTGAATGCGTGCATGCAGCCGCCATTGCCGAAATCGCGGCTGAATACGAAAGATGATAGCGCTTGGCATCGGCTTCGGTACGCGCGGCTTCGCCAAGCATGTCGTAAGAATAGGTGTATCCGGCGTTCTCGTTGGTCTTTGCGTTCTTAAGCGCCTTGTCAATTGTTTCGCCTAAAACGAACTGCCGCCCCATTTCGCGCATCGCCTGCCCCACCGCCTTGCGAATGACAGGCTCCCCCAATCGTTTCACAACAGATTTCATCGCACCGAGCACGCGCGTATCTTTGTTGTCCAACACCTTTCCCGTCAGCATCAATCCCCAAGTTGAAGCGTTAACCAGTGCGGATGTGGAATGCCCCAAATGTTGTCGCCAGTTTGAAGGCGCAATTTTATCTTCGATAAGCGCGTCAATTGTCTTGGCATCGGGCACGCGAAGCAACGCCTCGGCAAGACACATCAATGCCACCCCTTCACTGGTTGAAAGGCCGTATTCAGCCAAGAAGGATTCCATCACACCGGGTTTCGTAGCTGCACGGATATGTTCAACGAGAACAGTCGCATTGGTCGAGATTTTTTGCCGAGTGGCGGCATCTACATTCGATTCCTGAACCAGACGACGAAGAACTTCGCCTTCGTCAGGCAATGTTTTTGCGTGGAACTTAGGGAAGGATGTGGTCATGGCAATCTCCTGTTTCAGAGATTATGTTACTCGACCTACATTAGTCTTATTTCCTTCTATTTTCGACAAAATGGGTATATACTCCAATTATGTCGGAAGTTTTAGGCAATAGGGGAAGTTAATGAAGAGTGTAGAGCCGATTGACTCCTACGATAAAGCAATATTGGACCAGTTGTCTGTAAATGGTCGGATTACAATTACCGAACTGTCGCGCACAATTGGATTGTCAAAAACACCCTGTCAGGCGCGCATCAAACGTCTGGAGGCCGACGGCTATATAACAGGGTACCGCGCAATGCTTAATCCCATCAAACTGGGGCTGGATCATGTTGCATTTGTCGAAGTGAAACTGACCAGCACGACCGAGCGCGCGCTTACGGCATTCAACGCCAAAGTTATGCAAATCAAAGAGATCGAGCAGTGCCATATGATCGCTGGCGGCTTCGACTTCTTGTTGAAAGTTCGGACACAAAGCATTACCGAGTATCGCCGTGTAATGGGCGAACGCATTTCCGCCCTTCCACATGTGGCCAACACATCAACATTCGTCGCAATGGAAGCGGTGAAAGAAGGCGTTTTTTGACAAACCGCCCCGTCAAGCATTCGCTCGCACGCGCTTCAGATACAATGCTTCGAATAGANACACGATTATGATGCTCGAAACTGCGATGAAAACAATCATTGGGTCGGATTGAATTTTAACTGTCGTGAACACCGCTAGAACTATTAGATCCAACACTATTGCCGTGCTCATGATCGCCCGTGACGCTCCGATTTCCTCACGCAAATTTCGCATCACACCCCAATGGATTACGATGTCCATCACGAGATAGAAAAACACACCCAACGANGCTATTCGGCTTAAGTCNAAAAANANTGTTAGAATGCCGGCNGCGACAACAGTGTANACCAGCATGTGCGTTTGGATNGGTCCGCGCATTCCAAAATGGTTGTGCGGGATAAGTTTCATGTCAGTCAACATTGCAAGCATCCGCGATACCGCGAAGACACTGGCCAGCAGGCCAGAAGCTGTTGCAATCATCGCAAGTGCGACGGTGAAATATACNCCGGAATCGCCGAAAACCGGCCCNGCAGCTTCGGCNAACGAATAGTCGCGNGCANCAATAATTTGAGTGATAGACAATGTAGAACTAACGGCGAAGGCCACCAGAAGGTAAACTACCACGCAAATTAGAATAGACCAGATGATCGCGCGGCCGATATTGCGGTGCGGGTTGGTAATCTCTGCACCGGAGTTTGTGATAGTGGTGAAGCCTTTATAGGCCAAAATCGAAAAGGCAACNGATGCTATAAAACCGGTTAGGGAAAACCCGGAAGTGGTTGTCGCATCCGGGGCAGATGCAAAGGAAAAGCCGCTAACCCAAAGTGCTGAAATCGAGAACACCAGAATACCGCCCACCTTCAAAACAGCCATTGCCATAGACACCCATCCGACCGAACGGTTACCCGATATATTCACAAGGAACGCCGCCACAATAAGCCCAACACCGAGGATTGGGACAAAGATACTATCTGCACCGCGATCAAACAGGCGAAGCGTGTAGGTTCCGAAGGTCCGAGCCACCAAACTTTCGCTGATGATCATCGAAAATACCATCAACAACGCGGCCCCACCCGCGACCGTGCCGGTCCCGTAAGCCTTTTGCAGTATCATACCGACCCCGCCTGCAGACGGGAACGCATTGGACATTTTGACGTAACTATAGGCGCTAAACGCGGTTATAATGGCACCAACAATGAAGGACAGTGGAAATAGCGGGCCTGCCAATTCTGCGATCTGGCCGGTAAGGGCAAAAATACCGGCACCAATCATCACACCGGTTCCCATTGCGATGCCGCCAGCCAGACTAATGCTGTTTTTCGCGTAACCAGTTTGTTTTGAGTGAGCATGTTCCATCGGTTTGAATCCGCCAAATGATATAGCTTGAAAATAAGTTTGCCGCGCCAGCTATATGCCAGCGCGGCATTGGGTGTTTAGTCTAAGACATCAAAGTTTCACTCGCCGCAAGCGCAGCGCGTTCGAGATAACCGAGACTGACGAGAGGCTCATCGCCGCAGCGGCAATCATTGGCGACAATAATGTCCCGGTCAGCGGATATAGAATTCCAGCTGCAATCGGTATCCCGAGCGCATTATATGCAAACGCGAAAAACAGGTTTTGCTTGATGTTTCGCACAGTCGCCTTAGCCAGTTTTCGTGCCCGAACAATACCTGTCAGATCGCCGCCCAGAAGCGTGATGCCAGCACTCTCAACTGCCACATCTGCACCCGTCCCCATCGCGATACCAACATCGGCCGCTGCAAGTGCCGGCGCATCATTGACACCGTCGCCAGCCATCGCAACGATGTGACCCTCTGCGCGCAACTCATCGATCAGGTTTTTCTTGTCTTCAGGCATTACGCCCGCCCGAACCTCGTCAATGCCAATACTTCCAGCTACGGCTTCCGCAGTGCGCTGGTTGTCACCGGTGGCCATGATTACCCGTATCCCCAAATCGTGGAGGCTTTGAATCGCAGCTTTCGAAGTTGGCTTGATCGGATCAGCCACGGCCACAATACCTGCCAGCGTCCCATCAATTGCGATGAACATGGCGGTTTTGCCTTCGGAACGCAGACCATCGGCACGCTCTTCAGCGTTCGATGTATCGATGCCAAGCAGCTCCATCATCGCAGGATTGCCGAGTGCTGCGTTGCGCCCGCCAACCTTGCCTTGCACGCCTTTACCAGTGACGGCTTCGAACGCTTCGATTGCGCCAGCTTTAATTCCCCGCTCCTGCGCGCCTCCAACAATAGCTTCGGCCAACGGATGTTCCGAACCTTTTTCAAGCGCTGCTGCGGTGATCAGGATGGTTTCCTCGTCTGAATCTGCCAAAGCGATCACGTCAGTGAGTGTGGGTTTTCCTTCAGTCAAAGTACCGGTTTTATCGACGATCAACGTATCAATTACATTCATACGTTCAAGCGCTTCAGCATCTTTAATCAGAACGCCAGCTTGCGCTCCACGGCCAGCGGCTGTGGTGATCGAGATCGGCGTAGCAAGCCCAAGTGCACAGGGACAAGCGATAATCAGCACCGAAACTGCCGCGACAACCGCGAAGGTAAACGCGGGATCCGGGCCAAACGTCATCCAGACTATGAACGAGACTATCGAGATTAATACTACGACAGGCACAAATACCGACGCCACTTTATCCGCAAGCCCTTGAATCGGAGCTTTGGAGCGGCGCGCATTGGCAACCATATCGACGATCTGGCTAAGTACAGTGTCAGCGCCAACTTTGGCAGCCTCAATTTCCAGTGTACCATTCTTGTTGATTGTACCACCTGTAACGGTGTCACCAGCAGTCTTTTCAATAGGGATAGGTTCCCCGGTTAACATGCTTTCATCAATCGAGGAGTGTCCACCGATCACAACAGAATCCACGGGAATACTATCGCCTGGGCGTACACGTAGGCGGTCACCGGCAACAATGTTTTCGAGGGGGGCGTCGTATTCAGTACCATCAGCCAAAATTCGGCGTGCGGTTTTCGGGGCCAAGTCAAGCAGTGCGCGGATGGCGTCACCTGTTCGTTCTCTTGCCCGTAACTCCAACACCTGCCCAACAAAGACCAGTGCTACGATCACTACGGCAGCCTCGTAATATGTGCCCACCACACCATCGATTTTATAAACTTCCGGGAAAAGGCCCGGCAGGAAGGTGGCCACAATCGACAATATATATGCTGCCCCTACGCCAAGCGCGATCAGCGTCCACATATTTGGCGAGCGATTGGTGATTGAAGACCAGCCACGCACAAAAAACTGCAATGCAGCCCAAAGTATTATTGGGGTTGCAAGGACAAACTCGATATAACCTGCTAAGCGATATCCGATCCATTCACGCACCGGGAATCCAACAAATTCGCCCATGGTCAGCACGACAAGTGGAATAGCTGCCGCCGCGCTGATCCACATCCGGCGGGTGAAATCGGTAAGTTCTTCGCTAGGCTCATCGCTCGCGATCATCGGTTCCAGTGCCATGCCGCAAAGTGGACAAGCGCCGGGTTTATCTTCTACAATTTCGGGGTGCATCGGGCATGTGTACTGCGCGCCGGCCTCAACGACGGTCCCGCGCGCCAACGCGTTACCGGAGGCGTAAAAATACGGATCAACATCGAATTTATCGTGGCATTTTTTCGAACAAAAATGAAACGTTTCGCCACCAAAATCGGCTTTTTGCCCGTCCGGTTTTTCATCGACTTTCATGCCGCAAACCGGATCGGTATAAGCACCGGTTTTATTACCCGTTTCGTGATGATGATGTCCGTGGTTCTCGTGTTCCATTTCTTTTCCTTCCATCCAGTTTCTTACAAAGAGTTGTTTCTCTATTATCGGATATAAACCTTCCAGTCTCTGGAAGGTCAAGGCANAATTCAAATTTATTATTTGTTGCAGAAACTCCCTTGAATTTTCGTCAAATGTGGTCTGCCCCATCAAGTCGACGGAGCAAACCTTAGCATAGTTACGGCAAAGCTACCATTTGGTGCCCTTCACCTTGAATCTCGAACTCGGATNGTACTGACAGAGTTTGCTGATCAACAACCCAGACCTTTGGTTCACTACGACTGGATACATAAATCGTGCCAGTTCCCGGTATTATAGTCAAATGATACGGATCGGGCCCCAACGATGCACTACGGGATTTCCCGGTTTCAAGATCAATCGCTACAAGTTTGTCTTCACTTTTTCCGCTGACAAATAGCGTTTCACCATTTTCAGAAAAACCAACAGCGTGAATTACGCCTCCAATTGGAAACTGGCGCGAGACTTTGCCGGTGTTGCTCTGAACTTCATACACAACCCCCTCAGACGCATCAGCTACATATATTAGACCTTTTTCAGAATCGAGAACCAGATGCTCGGGCCCTACACCGACCGGAATATTTCGTGTAACAAAGCCTTTCTCAATGTTAACTTCGCTGATGGTGCCATTACCGGTGTTTGTCACATAAACCACCGCAGGATTATTTCCAAAAACCGCATAGTTNGGCATGGGACCGGTTGGAATAAACGCCGCAAATGTCAGCGTTTCCAGATCAATAATAGAGATACCATCGCCGACTGGATGAGTAGCAACCGCATATCGCCCATCCGGTGACACGGCTGTGTGATGAACCGCTCCTGGAACTTCGATTTTGCGAATAATATCGCCAGACTCTGCGTCAATAATCGACACGATACTGATGCCGGCATCAGCGGGGCCTACGCTTTTCGCGGGCGCTGAATGGTGCGCGGCATGTTCATCTTCGCTAACACCTTCTGGTGCAGCTAATGCGCTGGCATCCTCGCGATCGATTTCGGCAAAGCTACCTGCAACCAGATATTTAACACCCGGTGCGCCAGCCAGACCGTGAACAGCTTCAACACCGGTCAATCGGCGCAACACTTCTCCGGTTTCACTGCGCACCATCAGGATCGAGTCACTGCTGCCTTCAGGTATAAAGACTGTTCCCGCTTGCGAAATCGCGGGAAATTGCGCGAGACCAAGGATAAAAGCGGAAGTGGTTATAATTCGTGTAAACATTGTAGAGTCTTTCGTTTTGGTATTTGTGGCGGCACAGGTAAATCCGACCAGTCCACGTCATGCGTCACTTCTTTGTAGGTAAAAATTAGCAACATCGTTTATTTCAGACATATCGCGCAGAACGCGATTGCCAAGGCAAAGTGGACGCTGACATCCAACGCAAATTGCCTGATGGTTTAAGAAATAATCGGAGGGTGCAATAAAGGAGGTCCAGTTGCCCGAAGAACCGAAGTTACCAACGAAAGTGGATGCTTCGCGCCGACAAACTCGGTTGGACTGACGCTAGGCGAACTTGCTTCAATAGCAACGCAGGCAATATGAATGACACACTTGGTGCTGGAGCTTTCGCCTGTTTCTTGATGCGCGTCCGGTACAATCAAAGCAGCCGCACTTTCAGTGGTAGATTGCGCCGCAACAGATCCAGGCGTTAGCGTGAACCCGACACTCACCAAAATTATCAACGCCAGTATTGCAACGCCAAAAGCTTTTGGCGAAACAGACCAGTTCAAATAAAAATTTTCCTCGGTCGGCGGCATTCCGTACTCTTCAAGTTATTGTGGAGGCAAGAAATGCATCGGTGAACAAAGATTCGCTTTGATCTGGATCATTTACAATGAAGAAAATCGGTGCCGATATGCTGAACGCTCGCAGACATGTCGTGCGTCCCCAATAATATAGAGTTAACCGCAAAAGTTGGTGACGGAGTTTGTCAGGCGGCGTTTTTGTTTTGGGTTTCGATTATCTCTATCCCGTCTTTGAATATGATGCCTTGGATGACTTTTGGCAATTGATTTTTGCCCCTCAATCTCAACCACCGCTTCTCAGCCTCTTTTATGAGCTTGAATACCATCACCTTGGCGGTGTTTCGCTTCAGGCACCCCTTGGTTCTTCTGGTCCTGTGGCGGACGGTGGCAAAGGTGCTTTCAATGGGGTTTGTGGTGCGTATGTGTTTCCAATGCTCTGCTGGAAAATCATAAAATGCCAGAAGAGCATCCCGATCCTTTGTTAGACAGGCAACGGCTTTATCATATTTGAGCTCGTATTTTGCACAGAAGAGGTTGAAGGCTTTCCCGGCATCGGCCTTACTATCCGCCATCCATATTTGGTGTAAATCCGCCTTTGCCTTTGCTTGCAGAGCCTTGGGCATTTTATTGAGGATATTGGCTGTTTTATGAACCCAGCAGCGCTGTTCCTTTGTCTGGGGAAAAATCTTGCGCAATGCCGCCCAAAACCCCAAAGCACCGTCACCTACCGCGAGTTTAGGCGGGGCCTTCAAGCCACGGGCCTTTAGATCAAGGAGTAGTTCACTCCAGCTCTGCATGCTTTCACGATAGCCATCGGTAAAGCCGACAAGTTCCTTCTTTCCCTCGGGCGTTGCCCCGATAATAACCAACATACACTGGCTTTCCTGCTCCATTGGGGCCTGAAAATAGACCCCGTCCGCCCAGATATAAACGTAATTCCGGGCCGATAAATCCCGCTTTTCAAAAGCGCTGAGTTCTCCTTGCCAGACTTTTCGCAACCGCAGAACCGTATCGCCGGACAGATTGGGCGCATCGGCCCCCAGCAAGGCACTGAGCGCCGCCTGAAAATCGCCTGAGGAAACGCCCTTCAAATAAAGCCAGGGAATAAGCGCATCCAGGCTTTTGCTGCGGCGCATGTATTTGGGCGCGACTGTGGGCAGAAACAAAAGCCGATCCCGCGTCTTGCCAGCGCGATCCCGAACACGAGGCTGCCTGATTTTAACCGCCCCAATCCCGGTCTGAATTTCCCGCTCGGGTAAATGCCCATGACGTACAAGCCGGGCTCGCCCATCCTCAAGCTGTTCTTGAGCATGGCAGGCCATAAAGCTGGCAACCTCCGCCTCAATGGCCTGGGTCAACAGCGCCTGAGCGCCGCTGCGCAGAACAGATGTGAGCTGATCGCAAAATTCCCCTGGCTGTATGAGGGGTGTAACTGTAGTCTCTGTCATGGCGTATCTTTCCTTTCCTGGAAATATTGGATGCATGAATCACATCCATGATACGCCACCTGAAAATTATGCCATCACCAAGATTCGCGGTTAACTCCTTTTGACCAGTACCATGGCATGAGTTCATCTATCCGGTTGATTTTGTGATCAGCGACGTGAGTGAGGACCCAAGTGAGCCATGCTTCTGGATCGACTTGGACCTGTCGCGGAATTGTGCCGCTCCTTTAACTGTATATTATGCGTAAAAGGAGAACGACTATGGGAACGAAAGGT